>NZ_SCOG01000049.1:0-5413 GCF_005502545.1 Microbacterium sp. Beta | reverse complement strand
GTGTCCTTCGCCTCCCCCTGCGTGCTCCCCCTCGTGCCCGGCTACCTCGGCTACCTCACCGGCACCACCACCACCGCGGGGGTCTCCCGGTGGCGGGCGCTGGCCGGGACCGGACTGTTCACCCTCGGCTTCTCCGTCCTGTTCATCGGCTACGGGGCCGCGTTCGGCGCCCTGGGGGCCTGGCTCATCCGCTGGCAAGATCTCCTCACCCGCATCCTCGGGATCGTGGTCCTGCTGATGGGGCTCGTGTTCCTCGGCGTGTTCCGGCTCTTCCAACGCACCGCGAAACCCGCCATCCACCCACCCAGCGGGCTGGCCGGAGCTCCCCTGCTCGGCATCGCGTTCGGGCTCGGCTGGACCCCGTGCCTGGGCCCCACCCTCGCCGCGATCTCCGCCCTCAGCCTCACCACCGGCAACCCCGCCCGCGGCGCCCTCCTCGCCGTCACCTACTGCCTGGGCCTGGGGTTGCCCTTCATCGCCGCCGCCGCCGGCCTGAACTGGGCCACCGGAAGCATCACGTTCCTGCGCCGCCACATCCGCACCATCAACATCACCGGCGGGGTCCTCATGATCGCCACCGGCATCGCGATGATCAGCGGAGCCTGGACACTCCTCACCTCCAGCATCCAGAACCTCATCGGAGCCACCGTGCTCCCCCTCTAACACACCTCTAACACCCCGCTGCCGCCGGGAGCGGGGCCATGGCGTTAGCCGCCAGGGCCGGACCGGCTCCCTGCCGCATCACAGAAAGGACAGACCATGCGACCACACGGCAGCCGTGACCGCGCCCCCATCCCGTCCGAGCCGGACCCGGCCCGCGGTTCCCCGGCGCTGGGGGCAGGGGGCGTCTGGGTCGCCGCAGCGGCCGCGGCCGCCGGGGTTGGGTCGGCGTATTGGGACGACTCCTGGCACACCACCCTCGGCCGGGACAGCACCTTCATCCCTCCGCACCTGCTGCTGTATGCGTCGATCCTCACCGTCGGGGTCGTGATCGCCGGCTGGGGGTGGCGGCGGCTGGCCGCGACACGATCCGTGGCCGCCGTGTTCCGCACTCCCGGGTTCGCCCTCGCGGTCGCTGCGGCGGTCGCGACCGCGGCGGCCGCGCCCGCCGACGCGTTCTGGCACACCGCGTTCGGGCGTGACGCGGTGCTCTGGTCGCCCCCGCACCTGCTGTCGGTGATCGGCACCCTGTGCGTGCTGATCGGCCTGCTCACCGGCACCGACCGGCACGTGCCCGCCCCGCCGCGGATCGCCCTGGCCGCAGGCGTGCTGGGGGCGGCGCTGATCATCGTGATGGAATACGACACCGACGTGCCCCAGTTCACCGAGACCCTGTACCTGCCGCTGCTGCTGGCGACCACGCTCGGCGCGGCATGGGTGATCACCACCCTGGTCCCCGGCCGCACCCGCCTTGTCCTCGTCGTCGCCGTGTACCTGGTGTTCCGGGTGGTGCTGTGGGTGCTGCTCACCACCTCTGGGTGGCTCGCCCCCGACCTGCCGGTCGCGGTGGCCGGGCTCTTCCTGCTGGCCCTGCCCGTCCCCCGGTGGCGGTGGCCGGTGGCCGCCCTCGCCGTGACCACCCTGCAACTGCTGGCCTCCGGGACCGGGATCAGCAGCGTCCCACCCACCCCCGTCGCCTGGTCCGCCGTCGGCACCACCACGGTGATCATCGTCAGCATGATCGCCCTCACCGTGCGGCCGGGGACTCGCCTCCGATCCGGCGGCGCGGCCGCGGCCCTCACCCTTCTGCTGGTCGCCCTCGCCCCGCCCCCACCCGCGCAGGCGCACGACCCCGGCCAGGGCACCGCCTACGGCACCGCACAGATGACCGTCACCGGCGACGGCACCGGGCAGCTGACCGTCACCATCACCGGCATCCGCCTCACCGACGACACCGACCTCACCCCGTCCCGTCTGGTCGCCCGCCGCACCGGAGAGGACCTCACCGCGCCGCTGCGCGCACAACCCGGCACCCCGCCTCCCGGTACCTTCACCGGGGAACTGGCACTGCCGTCACCGGGGCTGTGGTTCGTGTACGCCCAGTTCGCCACCGGCGAACGCACCCTCGAGGTGTGGGTGCCCGTCGATCAGCAACTCACCGGCCCGCAGAGCCAGCAGCGCAACCTCTACCAGCCCGTCACCGCCCTCACCCCGTCACCGGGGCAGATCATCCTCGGCGCCGTGCTCCTCGCCGTCTCGACGGCACTCACGGTCGCCGCGGCCGTCACCGTCGCCCGCCGCCGACGCGTCCTCCCTCCCGCGACCACCTGACCACGGCGAGGTCACCGCGCCCCGTTGCGGGCGGGCGGGCGATCTCGGCCTCCGGCAACCGAAACGGTCGGGCACGATGAGCTGGGCACCCCTGGCATCCGCCTGCTGTGCTGCCGGAGGGCGCGGACGTGACTCGACGCGGCAACGGCGACCACAACGGCGGCGGTTCTTCGGTTCGTGGGGTTATTCGGTGACGTTGATGATCATGGTCAGGCCGCCAGCGCCGTCGGTTTCGACGTTGTTGTTGGTGGTGTGGTGGTTGATGTGGCAGTGGATGAGCCACTGGCCGGGCTCGAGCGCGTTCCAGAGCACGTCGTAGCGTTGTCCCGGCCCGACGTTGATCGTGTCGGCCTGGAACTGCTGCGCCGTGGTGAGGGCCGCCCCGTCGCGGGCGACGACGGTGAACGGGCCGCCGTGGATGTGCATCGGGTGGATGTCGTTGGTGTTCGAGCCGATGAACCGCACCCGGAGGGTCTCCCCCACCTTCATGTCGATGGTCTCGGTGGCCGGGTACGCCTTCCCGTTGATGGTGAAGTAGTTCGGCATGCCCCCTTCCATCGGCATCGCCGGATAGGTCAGCCCCTCCCGGGACAGCCACTCCTGCAGCTGGATCGTGTACTCGCGATCGGCAGGCGGCTGCAGGCCAGGGTCGGCGGGGTCGATGATCAGCGCCCCGTACAGGCCGAGGGCCTGCTGCCGGTCGGCGTGATCGTGGGAGTGGTAGAAGAACGTGCCCCACTGCTTCACCGTGTACTCGTACCGGTAGGTGTCGCCGGGTTGGATGGGATCCTGGGTGATCCCGGCGGGCCCGTCCATCTCGTTGGGCACGTCCAGGCCGTGCCAGTGCACGGTCGTGGACTCGTCGAGCTCGTTGGTCACGTCGATGCGGATCCGGTCGCCCTGGGTGACCTGCAGCCGAGGCCCCGGGATCTGCCCGTTGTACGCGTACGCGTCGACGGTGACGCCGGGGAGGATCTCCCAGCGGATCTGCGACACGGTCAGCTCGAAAACCTTCACCCCGTCCTCGATGCGGGCAGGTTCCAGCACCTCATCACCGCGGGTGTCCACGTCGTACGCGGCGGTCGCGGCCCGCGGGTCGACGGCGGCCATGTCCCGCATCGCCTCGGCGGGAGTGTCACGGGTCATGATCATCCCGGGCGGCATGATCAGCCCACCGACGTCGTGCGCGCTCAGAGTCATGTTGACGGCGTTCGCGGGGGCGACCATCCCGACCACGAGCGCGATCGCGGAGAACGCGCCGACCACGGTCAGCTGCGGCACGGTCACCCGGCCGGCGCCAGACGGCTGGTGCGCCTCATGCCCCGACCCCGGCGATGACGCACCGCCCGCCGCCTGGTCGTGGCCGGCGTGCGCCTCCGGCGGCTGCGGGTTGTGCTGCGCGTGCGCGTCGTGCTCCTGGGGGTGGCTGGCGGGCTGGGGGCGGACGGTCATCAGGCCGTGCTTGAGGCCCTTCTTCACCATCCACACGTTCACGGGGTAGGCGAGCACGAACCCGACCGCGATCCCGAAACTCATCACCGCCCAGAACAGCAACTCGGTGGGCAGCATGGCCCGCATGTCGCGGCCCATCATCAGCAGCGACATCACCGGCGCCATGCCCGCCATCATCAGGTTCATGCTGATGAACTCGGGCAGGAACGAGCGGCGCACGTTCTGCCAGTAGCTGCCGCCCATCATGTTCTTCATGAACAGGGCCTGGAACACGAACAACCCGAACGCGAACCCGGCGGCGTACTCGATGATCAGATCCAGCCACATCGGCAGGCCCAGCGACGCGACGACGACGGCGGCGACGATGATGCCGGTGGCATCGCCCGCGACGCAGTGAATGGTCGAGCCGATGCCCTGCTTCCACAGCGGCCGGGTGAACTCCTCATGCTCTCCCGGCCGTGGCTCCTTGTCCGCGAGCACATACAGCAGCGCCCCGATCGGCCCCAGGTAGAGGGTGACCAGGATGAAGCCCCACTTCATCACCGCCGGCTCCGGGTTGTGACGGAACTGGTCCACCCCGACCCAGACGGTGCTGATCGCGACCAGCACGAACCAGGCGACCAGGAAATAGTCGATCGGTTGAATCAACCTCGCCCGCCTCTCCCTCGCACACGACTCCCCACACCTTATACCTCCTATGGGTATTCTTTCAATCGGCGCCGCCTCGGGTGCCGACGGGTGCACGTGCCCGGTGGGGCGAACCTGACGCAGCCGAGACGATCGCGGCGGAGTTCAGCGACCCGTGCCGTCCTCAACGGCGCCGCCGAAGAAGTCCGCACCGGCAGACTCGACCCCGACGGCATTACGGCGATCCTGCTGCCCGCCTTCACCGACACCACGGCACCCCGAGGGCACTGATCCTTCCGCTCAGGAGACGGACGTCGTTCGGCGATAATCGAGAACGACGTGCCGGTGGACGCGATGTGGCTGCTCTGTCGGCGAAGGCGTGGAGGGCCTGCGGCCGGGCGGGATCCGGGAGACGCAAAGGTTGGATTGGTACAGTGAGGGACTATGCCCCGCGACCCCCGATCCCGGCCCGACCGGGTCATCGCGGCGGGGTGGTGGTCGGGGCGGCTGCTGACCATCCTGGGCCTGGCACTTGTGCTCATCATCGGCGGCTGGACCACCTCCCACACCACGGCTGACGCGCACGCCGACACCAGTGCGGGCTCCCCCGTCGCGACCGGCTCTACCCCAGACTCGGGGGCACCGGTGGAGGGCCGGACGGCGTCGTCCTCTGCGGGGGTGTCCGTCGATGCGTCCGGGGCGTGGGGGTGCCTGATCGGGGTGGTGTGCACGCTGCTGGTACTGGCGGCCGTGACGGGGTTGCGGTTACAGAGCCGGCTGCGGATACTGCGGGTATCCCGTCCGGTGCGCGCGCCGCTGCTGGTGCCGGTGCCCGTGTCGCGGCGTCCGGCCGCGCCCTCACTGCTGCTGTTGTCGATTTCCCGAACCTGAGATCCGGCATGCCGCCCACCCATGGGCGGCATCTTCCCGCCCGCCCGTGTGCGGGTGCTGTGTGATGCCGATTTCTAGGTTTGGAGAATGTCTTGACGACCCGTATCACGGCGGCCCCCGTCGCCGGTCCAGTGCCGACGGCTGCGGCCGGTCACCGCCGCCCACCCGGCCC
>NZ_SCOG01000048.1:0-5926 GCF_005502545.1 Microbacterium sp. Beta | reverse complement strand
AAATGAGAAAGCTCAGTACCATCGCCCAAGCCCTCGCAGATGAGATCGCAGCGCAGGATTGGTCGGATGCGCATTCGCGAGCAGACGGTGCACGCCACAACCGCGAGCTAGATCGCACCCAAGCTCCGCAACTCGCGCCTGATGAGGCCGACACGGTTCGCGTGAACGTGATGTGGGTAGTGGCTCAAGCGTTGAGCGATCACGATCCGAACTTTGATGTTCATGCTTTCGCCGAGGCGGCCGGAGTCAGTACCGACTATCGCTTGCGCAATGATGGGTCGCCGAGTGGGGGCATGCCAGCGGGCATCCGCCTTCGAACGGGCGAGACATATACCCCCAAGCAATTGGCCCGATTGCTGGGATACACCGAAGAATCTCGCCCCGGGAAGGTCGTGCGCGACTACCTTCGTGCCAAGAACCCGAAGCGAACCAAGTACCAGCCCTGGGTCCTCACCGAGGCGCAGGCCGCAGATGTGCTCGCCAACGTGCCGATGAAGCACTGATGTGAGTCGAGGGCCCCTGGAGGCGCACCCGATCGACATCGCCGAGGTCGCGAAGCGGCTGTACGAGACCGTCCGCTGACGGGGGCCGTTCTTGATCTGAGTACGGTCGGCTCGTGGAGATCTTCTCGCTCACGCTCATACTCCTGGCCGTGCTCAGCGTGATCATCATCAGCAAAGAGCGAAGAAAATGCTGACGGAGACGCGTCACAGCAAACGGGGATCGTCCGTCGCTGCGTGCGGTGGACGATCCCCGTTTCTCTTCGTCGAGCGAGCTTCCGGTCAGAGCGCGGCGTAGGCCTCGTACACCGTGTCGGCCGGGAGCGGGTCGTAGAAGAGCACCTCGAACTGCGCGGTGCCCCCGGCGGGCAGGCGGTCGACCCAGCCGGACTCGGCGGCGATGATCGCGCCAGCGCTGTTGCGCGCGACGACGACGACGCGAACGAGTTCCTGGTCGTCGGCGAACGAACTCGTCACCGTTCCGCGCACGGTAGTCGAGTAGTCGTCGGTGGTCGGGGTAAGCCCGGCGATCTCGAAGTTTCCGGTCTCGGAGCTCGGGGCCTTGGTGGCCTCGGCCGCCTCGGGACCTCTCACGTCGAGCTTCACGACCTGGCCGTCGCCCACCGAGAGGAAGTGGCCGACGATGGCCGTGCGGCCGGCCAGGACGGTGAGGTAGTCGCCCGAGGAGTCGAGGATGGTCCCGTTCGCGTCGAGTGCTTCCACGTCGATGCTGGCGAGCGAGAAGATGTAGTCCTCGTTCGGGTTCTCGAGGATGACGACGTACCACCACGTGCTGGCGTCGTAGGTGCTCTGGCCGAAGGCCGTCTCCACCACGGCGAGATCCTGGCGAGAATCGGTCGGCTCGTCGGCCGTGGAATCCCCGGTATCCGACGATCCCCCCGTCACGTCCTCGCGCAGCGCGCTGTCGATGGCGTTCTGCCCGAGGATGCCGAAGGAGGCGATCGTGAGGACGATCGAGACAATCCAGCCCACGACGGAGACGGCGATCGACGCGATTGCGAAGCCCTTGCCGCCCTGCTTCTTGCTGGCGAGCGCGACGATGCCCATGATGAAGGCGGCGAGGAGCGGGAGTCCGGCGAACCAGGTGACGAACGGGATGAACGCCATCACCAGACCGATGCCGGCGAGGACGAGCGCGATGATTGCCAGGGTCTTCGGTCGCTGCGGTCCGGGAGTGCCGGCACCGGGCGCAGGGTAGCCCGGTGTGGGATATCCCGGAGCAGGGGCGCCGGGCGTCGGGTAGCCGGGGGCGGCGTAACCCGGAGCCCCGTAGCCCGCAGTCGTGTAGCCAGGAGCGGCGTGAGGCTGCGGGATCGTCGGATCGCTCGCGTCGGGAGCGCTCGGGTAGGCGGGATACGCGGCGGGCGGAACCGGAGGAACCGGTCCTTCGGGGGCTGCGGGCGACTGGGGGTCGGACATATGGTTCGTTTGGACTTCGAAGAGCAACGGCGTCGTCGCCATGCCGGGTGCCGAGCGGGGACGTCGAGAGCGAGAGAGGGCGCCACGAAAGCCGCGGCCTGCACGGCGTGCGTCCCCTGCATGTCCGGGCCTCCCGGGGCCGGCTGACGGTCACAGTAGATCAGCTTGCGGACATTCCGGTCAAGAAGGCAGATCGCTGCAACTACTGTCGAACTCGCTGTTACTCGAACCCACCCGTCAGCCGCCCGCGCATCCGCGCACTGCTCTCATTCATCCAACGATCTTTAACCTTTTCCCCAACGCCTGATACTTCGTCTCGATCGCATTCAACGCGGCAACGGTCGACGCATCCCAAACATGCGACTCAGGCAAACCCACACTCACGCGATCGGGATCGGGATCGTCTGAGTACGAGAGCAACGTCGTCAGATCATTGCTCGACGCGAAGAACAGTTCTCTCCACGACATACGTCACGAGATCCCCGACCCCAGACAACACACGCGTCACCGTCACGATGTGCACCACCCGTCGCACGAACAGCACCGACGCCGCCAGCACCCCAAGACAACGCCAACCGCTGAGGAACGCGATCGACACCGCCATCAGGGAGTTCCAGGGGAAGGCGCCTCGAGAACGAGGCAGAAGCTCCAGCGTAGGGCGATCGAGCGCCGAGCCTGATCTACCCGGGGGTGATCATGCGGCCGAGCTCCGCTCAGCCCCGCCCTCCACTCACCTTCTTGAACCACACGCCGACCTGCGTCTGGAACAGCTCGCGCACCAGGTCGCTGTCGAGCGCACCGTCGACGCCTCGCAGTCGACCCTGCGTGAGCTCACCGCAGACCACCGCCCACGCGTAGCCGATCGCCAGGGTGAACGTGCTGGCGACGGTGCCCGAGATCACGCCGCCCACCACGGTTCCGGCCCCAGGGATGAACTTCAGGAGTCCGGCGACGGCGCTTCGTCCTGCGGCAGATACGGCGACAGTTGCTGCGGTCGCCGCGATCGTGGCGGTCTCGACCCTGACGCCGTAGATCGCCGCGACCCTCGCCATCATCCCGAGCTGAATGGGGACGAGCACCCCTGCGTCGGCGACGGGGATCGGAATTGCTCCGACCGTCAACGCCGCCGTGGCAGCCGCGCGGACAACTGTTTGAGCTTGCTTGCGCTTTCTTGCCAGATCGACTTTCTGGGCGGCTGCGAACGCTGCTTCAACACCCTCGGGAGCTGCGCGAAACGTGGCATCGACGAGCTCCGTGAGCCCGTGCTGAACCTGACCGGTGAACTCATCCGCCGTCGACATCACCAGGATCGGACGACCGCCCACGATCGGCAGGTCGAGCCCGGCGATGTGATCCGCCAGGGTCAGAGCGTCGGCGTGGTACTCGCCATTTCGCGAAGGCACCTGCGTCAGGACGGCGACGACGGGCAGGCCGAGCTCGTGCAGGCGACGGATGAACTCCGCCTCGGTGTCCTCGAACCGCCGGTCCGTCGCCCGGACGCAGTACCAGGCGACGTGGATCTGCTCGGAGAGCGGGCGCTGGCGCATCTTCTTCAGGTAGTCGCCGAGTTCGCGGATCAGCTCATCGGTGTCCTTGCCGATCTCGAGGCCACGGGTGTCGAGCAGGCCGAGGAAGCCGGAACGATGGATGTAGAGATGCTCGTCCATCGTCACGGGCTCGCCGACTCCGGTGGGAGCGACCTCCTCGCCGAAGATCGCGTTGATCAGCGTCGACTTCCCGACGCCCGTCTTGCCGAAGATGGCGAGGTTGAAGCGGCCGATCTCGTCCGCCTGCTCTTTCCACTGGCTGCGGAAATCGTCTTCAGAGAAGGTCTCACCCGTCATTGCGCACTCCCTCTGAGGCCGTAGCCTCGGTCCCTGAGGCGTCGCGCCCCCGCTGTGCATCAGCGTAACCGAGCGCGCATTAACGCTCACGGCCTCACTCCGGGCCAAGATCCACCCAGTGGGGGCCCACGGCCGACGATGTCAACTCGACCTTGGACAATCGCAGGCGATCTGGGAGAACCTTGTTCACCGCATCAATGGTCTCGTTGCGCGAATGGTCCAGCCTGTCGGCAAGCAACAGAAAGCGCCGCCTGTCCCGCCGGGGAATCTTGTACAGGGCGTTGCCGAGGTCGGGGACGGAGGAGAACTCCTGGGAAAGCTGCCTGAAGTCGAAGGACACAGCTTTCATCCTGTGCCGGATCACATCCACCGCCTGCGGGTCGAGTGGGTCCATGCACTGCACGACATTCGGCGCCCCGAGGATCTCGCGCGTGACCAACCGGCGACCACGTAGCGACTTCGTGATTCCCTTCAGGGCGTCTTCCAACTCCTGCATCGAGGATTCGCGACCCACCGATGCGCGGAACGCCTCGCGGTCGAACACTTTGTGGATGAACTCTTCGGGATCTGGGTCCTCGACCCATCGGACGATCGGCGGTTGCGAGTGTCCTTTTGCGTTCGCGACGTGAGCGAGGGCAGCGTCGAACGCATCTCGACTCGTGGACTGACCCTGGAACTGCTCGTAGAACCTCTCGGCGAAGAGCCGTGCCCCGGAGTCGCTGACCTTCCGGTTAGCACCGATGAACCATCCGCCCTGCGGGATGAGGTGCGGGGCCCACCGCGAGGTCTCGCATCCGTTCAGGAAAACTCCGCTGAGGTTATGCGCGTCGCGAAGCGCGGCGTGCAACTCGCGTGGCGTTGCAGTTGAGGGGATGCGCTTGCCTTGGTTGTCACCCCTGGCGATTTCGAGACTTCCGCCCTTGCCGTGACCGATGAAGTGGAACACATGGGGATCGAAGGCATGGATCGCTGCCTCGAGATCCTCCCAAGGCTCGTCCGTCTTGACGTCGACCTCGTACCTCTCGCCTCTGTTGAGGTCGTCGAGCATCTGCGCTTCGATCGGCGCCTCAGAGAGATCGCTCGCGAAGCGAAGCTGGGCCCATACGAGCACCCGAATCCGGGGGTGAACTTCTTCTCTGAGCGTCATGGCGCGAGCCTAACCGAGCCATGCTCCCCCGAGTCGCTGGCTCTTCCCTTCCCTCGACCCCCTGCGGCATCATGAGACGACCACCCACCCAGGAGGCAACCATGGCGCTCGCACCGACCACACCGGCAACCGCCGCCGCCAAGGGCCTTCCCGGCGTCGCGGTCATCGCGAAGATCCGACGCGTCGTGATCGTGGCCGTGATCGCCGCCCTCGTGTACCCCGCACTGATGGTCGCCAGCCGGAGCTACTGCCCCGGTGGCATCGACGGGAGCGGCGGCTTCATCGACTCATCGGGACAGTCGACTGAACAAGCGCCTGCGTGTATCGATCTGGCGCTCCGTCCCAGCCCCCTGGTCTACATAGGCATCGCCGCGATCGTGCTGATCACTCTCGGACGCGTGATGAAGGCGAGCGACGAACACACCGCCCTCAAGACACTGAACCGCGCGGCCATCGGAGTCTCGGCGCTCGTGGGCCTCGCGATCATCGTCTCTCTCGTCTGGTTCTTCCTGATCCCTATGGAGGGATTCACCTCCGGCTCCTGGACGGTCTTCAGTCCCTTCCCCTTCGGAAGCATCGACGTCACGACCGCGCCCATGACCGGCGAGTAGCCCACGAGGAGAGCAGGGGAGAGTCGCGGATCTGCGGCTCCGCACCTGCGACACGCCCGGCGGTCGAGCCAGATTTGCCGGAACCCCGGAACCCGCGTAACTTATTACTTGTTCGCCCCAAACGGTTGAGCGGAGGTCCTCGGACCGGCTCCCGTCAAGCAGCTAACACCTCCCGAATCCCAGACACTCACTGAGTGAACAGGATGAAGGTGCTGATCCGTTCCCACGGTCAGGCCGAGAAAAACTCGGACTTGACAACGGAAACGAGATCGGTAAGATAGAGAAGTTGCCCTTCGGGCCTGGCTGTGATGGCTGGGTCGTGGGAGCATCCGATCCTTGAGAACTCAACAGCGTGCACTTGTCAAATGCCAAATTATCCTCGTC
>NZ_SCOG01000047.1:0-7924 GCF_005502545.1 Microbacterium sp. Beta | reverse complement strand
ATCTAGCTCGCGGTTGTGGCGTGCACCGTCTGCTCGCGAATGCGCATCCGACCAATCCTGCGCTGCGATCTCATCTGCGAGGGCTTGGGCGATGGTACTGAGCTTTCTCATTTTGCACTCTTCTCCTTTTGTGGCTGCCTACCAACCACGGTGTTCTCGCCGTTCGGCGAGGAATCTCACAGTACATGCGATGAAGTCCTCATGGGCGTGGGAGGTACGCCCATGTGGTTCTCGCACGCGCAGGCGAGCGGTTCGCGAAGCTTGACGACCACTAAGCTCTTGACCATATTGGCGGGGCAGCGACAATCGGAGGCAGCAATGAGTGCGAGTGGTACGAGAACATGCTCGTGGTGCGGAAAACTGGGACACGACAAGCGCTCTTGCGATACCTCGCCGAATGCAGGCGAATGCAGCGTCTGCGGCTACCACGGTCACGACAAGCGGAACTGTCCGCGCAAGTAGACCGAGCCCGACGCGCACCGAGTCCTAAGGGTGTCCGATGCGCGTAACACTGAACCCGGCGGTGGTCACAGGGTTGTGAGCGCACCAAGACCCTGAGGAGAACGATGGACAAGGACGTCAAGCGCGCTGAGCGTGCCCGCACTGCGCTGGAGATCCTGGGTGAGCGAGCAGCGGACGGCTCGTACCTCCAGGTATCCGCCATCTGGGCAGAGTGCCTTGATCGCGTTCCCCTCACGCCCTACGAATCGGAACTCAAATCACACAACCGCCCGAGAGGCGAGATTGACTGGCGGTGGTCAAGTGCCGACCTCGTCGCTGCAGGGTGGCTCCGCAAGAACCCCTCCGGCATCGGCGAGTGGGCGATCACTCCGGAGGGCGTCGACGCACTGAACGCTCACCCGGGAGACTCGTTCCTCCTCGAGGCGCAACGCAGATACGCGCTCCGACGTGCGCGACTTCGTGACGAGATCGACCAGGCGCTTCCTGAGCGGTGGGTCAGCACTGACAGCGCTCAGCGAAAGCTCCTTGCGGCCGCCGATGTGATCGTTCAGGAAGGACTCCGCAAAGGGATGTCCGCTTTCGCTCCCGGGCGTGAGGTGTGGAGCAGCGAGAACATCCGCGAAGTACGCGCCCTCTGGAACTCGGCGGAAGCAACCGAGGGTCAAGGCTTCACGGGAAACCTCGCAATCCAGTTTGCAGACGCCACAGATGATCAGCGTCTCCTGATGGCCGAAGTCATCACACTTCAGGTGCTGCCGATCGGCTGGATCATCGGCCACGCCAAGAAGCGTGAGCGCGTCGAATCGATGCTGAAGACGATGCGGCATCCGGTCGAGATCCCCCAGGTCTTCGATGAGGCGTTCGGCGGTGGCGCGTTCAACCCCGGCCAGGGGATGCAATCACACGTCAACAAGGCGATCACCGTCATTCTCGATGTCCTCCTGGCGTGGACCGACCTTACGGATGAGGAGCAGGTCGCTGCGTTGGAGGACCCCCGGAAGTGGCGTGATCTCGTCTTAGGCTCGGACACGGCGTTCCCGACTCAGCGGTATGCGTTGCTGTACTTGGTGCACCCGGGCTTCTTCGGTCCGATCGTCTCGACGGATCATCGTCGGCTCATCCGAGAAGCCTTCATCGGCGAGATCGGCGGAGAGTTCTCCGACGACGCTGACTCAGACCTGCAGCGCATCCAGATCGCCCTGCAGCTCAAGGCGGGCAAACCGGTGACCGTGTACGACGAGCCGCTCCGCAGCCGTTGGCATCCTGATGCGAACACGGGCCTCCCTGCGTTTCCGCCGGACGACGATGGAACCGACGACGTCGTGAGCGCGGACCCACGCGGCTTCCTCCCCTCCGAGGTCGACCTCACAGAACTCGCCGGCGCGACCCACCTGCACGAGGCATGGCTCGGAAAGGTGACGAGCGCTCTGCACCGCCGCGGTCAGGTGATCCTCTACGGCCCTCCCGGAACCGGCAAGACGTATGTCGCTCGCGCGCTGGCCGACCGGCTCGGCAAACCCGGCAGCGTGGTGAAGCGCATCCAGTTCCACCCGTCGTACACCTATGAGGACTTCTTTGCCGGCTACCGTCCGGTGACGGATGCCGCGGGGCAGCTGTCGTTCTCCCTCACCCGCGGTCCCCTTCGAGAGATCGCCGATGAAGCGCGCAAGAACCCGGATGTCCCGCACGTATTGATGATCGATGAGATCAACCGCGCGAACCTCAGCAAGGTCTTCGGCGAGCTGTACTACCTGCTCGAGTACCGAGACGATGCGATCGACGTGCTCTATGCCGGGTCGGGCGACGATGGCGGGAAGTCGTTCAGCCTCCCCGCGAACGTGCTGATCATCGGGACGATGAACACTGCCGATCGGTCGATCGCGCTGCTCGACTCGGCGATGCGCCGCCGGTTCTCGTTCTTCGAGCTGCACCCCGATGTCGCTCCGGTGAAGGGCATCCTCGGACGGTGGTCTGAGCAACACCCGCAGACGCTCCCGGTCGCCGCACTGTTCGAGCTGCTGAACGAGAGCATCCGCGACCGCGAGGACCGCATCGGCCCGAGCCACCTGCTCCGGACGGACGACTTGGGCGAGGACGACCTGCGCGCCGTGTGGGAGGAGAGCATCCTGCCTCTGCTCGAAGAGCGGCACATCGGCACGGGCGTCGACGTGCGTGTGAAGTACGGGCTGGATGCTCTGCTCACAATCGTCACCACGGACACGGCCCCAACGCCCGAGATATGAACTCGGTCATGGTCGAGGCCCGCGTCGAGGACATCGCCGAGAAGGGCGAGTCCTTGGTCGCGCTCACCGCGTCGCAAGCTGCGCGTCTGCAAGACCTGAGGTTCTGCCGGGTCTCACCGACGGTGGATTCGGGCATCTGGCGGGTCACGGACGTGACGCGCGTCGGTGTGGTCGCGATTGATGACGTGCGTCTGATCGTGCGGCCGAAGACGCCGCTGCGAAGTCTCATCTTCATGGCCTCCTACTCAGGCTTGCAGGCCGAGGTGGATGATGCGTCGTTTGCCTTCGAGGCCGATCAGGATCTCCCAGCCGCGCTGGCATCCGCACTAATACGGGCAGTCGGGGAGGCGACGGGCCGGGGGATGCTCAAGGGATACGTCTCCATCGAAGAGACGGGCACCGTGATTCGCGGTCGCTGGGACATCGCGCGGCAGCTCAAGGTGCGGCCGGGTATCCCCGTTCCTGTGGAGCTCAACTACGACGACTACACCGAAGACGTTCCGGAGAACAGAATAATCAAGGCCGCGCTGCGCGCGCTGGTGCGACTGGAGCAGCTTCCGCGGCGGGTGGTCGACAAGCTCGGTCCGCTCCTGGGGTTGTTCTCCGAAGTGTCGGATCTGCGTGTGACGGGGCCGATCATCCTGCCTACGGGGTCCCGGTTGAACGCGCACTACCAGCCTGCCCTCCGCCTCGCCCGATGGGTTCTCGAGGCGACATCGTGGGCGCACGTCGAGGGTGCGAGCTCGGGGTCCGCATTCTTGCTCAACGTCGCGAAGGTGTACGAGGACTTCGTCGGGCGGGTTCTTCAGGCGACGCTGCATCCCGAGGGGTTCGACGTCGATCTGCAGGTGTCGAACTGGCGGTTGGACATGGCGGGGAAGATCCAGATGCGTCCGGACATCGTGATCTCGCGGAATGGGCGAGTGATCGCCGTCGCGGATACGAAGTACAAGGTGTGGGGCGAGAGCGACGGGTCGCCGCCGAACGCGGATCTCTATCAGGCGCTCGCCTACGCCGTGACGGCTGGAGTTCGCGAGGTGCACCTGCTGTTCGTGTCGGGGGATGTGGAGCCGCGGCGGTATGAGATTGCTGCGACGGGGACGACGGTTGTTGCGCATGCGGTGGATGTGAGTGGGGAGCCAGGCGAGTTGCTAGCGTCGGCGCGGCAACTTGGCGTTTTGCTGGCACTGCCATCCAGCTTGGCTCCCTGACTGGGCGAAGACTCTCGCGCGCATCTCCTCGGGCCCATGGAACGTTACCGAGGCACGAATGCTATCGCCATCGTTGCGGCAGCGGCCCCGTCATCGAAACTGCCGACCGGGGCTCGACCGTGCCGTCGGAGTTGAAGGACGTCTGGTCGGACTCCGTCGACGAACCCTCACGCGGGCGAAGAGCTCGAGGGCTTCGTTCCGACCGCCGAAGATCTCCACATCGACGCGGTGCACCATCTGCCGTTCGTCGGGGAACCACTCGTAGATGTCGTAGCCCGACCAGTCTTGGCCGGCGTCGTCCCCACCACTGAAGCACCCCGCGGACCGCGAAGTGCCGACGAGCTGGTCCATCTTCTCGCGTAGTTCGTCGCTCTTGCTCATCACTCCAGCGAACCGGGTGGCGGCGTCGGATGCGACGGTGCGGGCGAAGGCGTAGGGGTATGTCGTCTCCTGCTCAGCGACCAGGCCGATCAGCGCCAGGGATCGCGACCCCGTCAGCCCGAGGAACCGAACTTCTCCCCCGAACTCACCTGCTGCGCCACCCGCCGCAACGCCAACAACAACGGCTCCACCAGCACCGACCCCAGCACCACGTACCGCACCGCCGCTTCCGCAGACTCCCCCGGCACCCCCGCGATCTCCGCATCCGCAATCCGCCGCGCACTCGCGAGGTACTCCGCCATCGCTGCATCCGGAACGGTGAACCCGACACGCTCCAACCCCTGCAGCGCCCGCGCGACCGCGTGCAGCACCGCCTCGTCGCACATCCCCGGTTTCCACCCGAGCCCCGCGACAAGCACCTCCGCGTCAGTCAGATCCAAAGCCTCATCCACCGGCGGAGTGATCGCCGCATGCGCTGCCCCCAGCAGCTCGTGCGCACTCGCCGGCGGATCATCCAGCGCCGCGACCACCCGCCGCGTCTCGGCGATGCTCACCCCGGCGTCGAGAAGCGCCCGGATCACCCGTAGCCGCTCCACGTGCTTCTCGCCGTACGCGGCCTGAGTCGCGGACGACCTCTCGCCCTCGGGCAGCAGCCCTTCACGCAGGTAGTACTTGATCGTCGGCACGGTCACGCCGGTCTGGGCTGACAGTTCGGAAATTCTCATGGCCACCTCTTGACTTCGATAGTAGCGCTATCCATTATGGATAGTGAGACTATCCAATCAAGGAGACATCATGTCGAAAGTCATCGCGGGCCGCATGACCCACCGCCACGAGGGCGAGCTCGTCGTGTTCCACATCGGGATGCAGATCAACCGTTGGTGGCGCCCCGACCTGTGGATGCCGGCGTTCTTCGCCATGCCGGGGATGCTGCGCGAGCTCAGCGCCGACCCCGACTCGGGCATACTCGGCTACCACCTGCTCTTCGGCTCGGGCGGACCCTACGTCGTGCAGTACTGGTCATCCGTCGACAAGCTCTATGCCTACGCGTCGAGCCCGGACCAGCAGCACCGCCCCGCCTGGACCGCCTTCAACCGCGCAGCCCGCAAAGCCCCGGGAGCGGTGGGCGTCTGGCACGAGACCTTCCGCGTCGACACCGCCGAGAGCGTGTACGTCTCGACGAAGCCGATGGGGTTGCCGAAGGCCACAGAGCTCGTGCCCGTCGGCAAGCGGCACGACCGAGCTCAGGCGCGGTTCGCGGATGGACGGACGGACGCCGCGACCTCAATCACTACAACAAACGCCCCGTGAGCCTCGCGCAGGGCGAAGAACAAGGAGGCCCCATTCCCGGGCGCACTTGCGAATGCGGATGTCCACACCAGCGTTCACCTGGAGCGTTGGAGACCTAGCAGTTCTCGACGAGGCCGCGCGATCGCCCCCATTGAAGGCCCGAGCAGCCACCCCTGCACGCAGGCAGTCGAACCACCGAATCCTCGCCCCGGAAGGTTGCGCCGTCTGTCACCCAAACGGGGGACAGACGGCGCGACAGTAACAAAGTAACGTTTTACACGTTATGGCGGGGTTTGATCAGCAAAGGAGCAATGATGAACATCGCCGAGTTCCAGAGACAGTCATCGATGAGCGACGGAGAAGAACGCCGTCTGACGCGTATCGCGCTGATGGTGATAGCAGGGTTGGTCGCCGTCACGATCGCAGTGACCGTGATCACAGCCGGTCCCGCAGGCGTGCGAACTTCAGCGGCGGCGCCTCGGGCGGGGACTGTGGGTCAGACGCAGGCCGCCTCGTTCCAATCGCCGATCGCGTCATCCACCGCGAATGTGGGGGACAAGCTTGTCGAGTACGCAGAAAACACAGAACCGGCATCCTCCTCAACGACGGACCGCCTTCTCGCGGACGCCGGGATCAGCTCTCAGACTTCGACGGAGAGTGGACTCGCGCTCGACACATCTCAGGCATTCACGAGGGCGACGGAGAACGGATCACTCATCCTTCGTGTCCCCTTCGTCTCCACGGTGAACCTGCTCGACATCTCGGGGTACACGGTCATGTTCAACCCCGATGGGAGCATCGCTTCACGCGCGGAGGTCGTGTACCAGGCGCAGACAGAGCACTCCGGAAGAGTGGCGCTATGGCAGGACGGTCAACTTCAGCTCGATCAGATCGTGTCCGATGGCAGCGAGTCCACCCCGGTCGGGACAGCGCAACCCGCATTCAACTGGAACACCTTGAACAAGTGCCTGACGAGCGCAGGCATCGCGCAGTGGGCGCTTGTGGCCATCGGGGTTGCATGTGGCGTCATCTGCGGCGCAACGCTTGGCATCGGATGTGCCGCCTGCGTAGCCGCCGCGGGTGGCATCATCGGATCCACCGCTGGTGAATGCGTAGCAAAGGCAATGGTGTCGTGATGGCCGAACGTGTTCGTGGCACGTCTCGTGAGCGTGCAACCGTGGCGGCATTGGTCATTGTCGGCGTTGCGCTTCCGGTGATCGCCAACCTGCAGCTGTTCCAGGACGTCGTGTGGATCTTCTGGCTCACATCCTTCACCCTCATCGCCACTGCGTTGGCTTTGCTCGTGCGCGCCACTGTGCGCGAACGACGACGGTCCAGCAGTTCCTGAGCACCATCATCGACCGCCTCGCTACGCACGGTAGCGAGGCGGTTCCGTCACTCGCGCAACTCCCGAACAACCCACTACCCTCACACCATGCCCACCGATCGCCCTCGCGCCTGGATCTTCGACGTCGACGGCACCCTCGCCCTCATCGGCGACCGCTCGCCGTACGACATGCGCAACGTCTCGATCGACACCCCGAACCACCCGGTCGTCGTCGCGGCACAGGCCTTTGCCGCGCACCCCGACGTCGATGCGCTCATCGTCGTCTCAGGCCGCGACGAGACCGCCCGTCGCGCCACCGAAGCCTGGCTGACGTTCAACGGGATCCCGTTCGACCGCCTGCTGCTCCGTCGCACCGGCGACCAGCGCGCAGACAACATCGTCAAGGCCGAGATCTACGACGCCCACATCGAACCGCATTTCTCCGTCATCGGCGTGGTCGACGACCGCCGGAGCGTGGTCGAGATGTGGCGGTCGCGCGGACTGGTCTGCTTCCAGGTGGCCGAAGGCGACTTCTAACCCGCGATTCACGGGCCGTGTGGCCCCGTTTCGTCGGCACCATCAGAATGCCAGAATGCCGAAATGCACCATCACAGTGTCGAATGACACTTGAGGCACAGAATGTTAGCTCAAGGCCGCAGAGGAATGTGTAGACGAAAGTCTAGCCTTTTCCGCGTAACGAAAATGGGCGTCAGTGCGTCTATGCATATAGGCCAACGCTCAGTTGCGCCTTGACGAGGAAAGGAGGAGTGATGCTCGTTGCACCGAAGAAGCGCCGCGTTTTCGTCGGCCGTCAGGGAAAGAGTAAGTACGGTAACGGTGGCTGATAGCTAACCGGAGGAGAGGGGTCGACTTCAGGTAGACCCCTCTCCATGGAGGGGTGAGTGAGTGGAAGCGATATACCAGGAAATCTGTAAGGAACTCTCTCTCGACGCTGATGCGGATCTGATGTTGAGCAGAGCTTCATCCACGCAGATCGTAACTTTTCGTGG
>NZ_SCOG01000046.1:0-8001 GCF_005502545.1 Microbacterium sp. Beta | reverse complement strand
CCCTCGCCGTGGATCCCGCCCACCCGTTCCCGTACATCTCCGGTCTGTCGCTGAACCTCGCGATCCGCATCCGCAACGCCCGCACGGGGCGCCAGGAGTTCGCGCGTCTCAAGGTGCCGCCCATGCTCCCCCGCTTCGTCGAGGTACCGGGCGGCGGCGAGATCAAGCGCTTCCTGCGGCTCGAAGAGCTCATCGCCAACCATCTCGGCGACCTCTTCCCCGGCATGGAGGTGCTCGACCATCATGCGTTCCGTCTCACCCGCAACGAAGACGTGGAGATCGAGGAGGACGAGAGCGAGAACCTGATCCAGGCGCTCGAAGCCGAGCTGCTGCGTCGCCGGTTCGGGCCTCCGATCCGGCTCGAGATCACCGACGACATGGACGACGTGACCATGGACCTGCTGGTCCGGGAACTCGACATCACCGACCTGGAGGTCTATCGCCTTCCAGGGCCGCTCGATCTGCGCGGACTCTTCGACCTGTCGCGGATCGATCGCCCCGACCTGCGGTACCCGCCGCACCTGCCCACCACCGCCGTCGCCTTCCAGCCCGCAGGATCGAGCACCCGGGCCGACATCTTCAAAGCGATCCGCAAGTCCGACGTGCTCGTCCACCACCCGTACGAGTCGTTCACCACCAGCGTGCAGGCGTTCCTCGAGCAGGCCGCCCGCGACCCGCACGTGCTCGCCATCAAGCAGACGCTGTACCGCACCTCCGGAGACAGCCCCGTCGTGCAGGCGCTCATCGACGCGGCCGAGGCGGGCAAGCAGGTGCTCGCGCTCGTCGAGGTGAAGGCGCGATTCGATGAGGCGAACAACATCGTCTGGGCCCGCAAGCTGGAGAAGGCCGGCGTGCACGTGGTGTACGGCCTGGTCGGACTCAAGACGCACTGCAAGCTCGCCCTCGTGATCCGCGAGGAAGACGGCAAGCTCCAGCACTACTCGCATGTCGGCACCGGCAACTACAACCCGAAGACCAGCCGCATCTACGAGGACTTCGGACTGTTCACCGCGGATGCGCAGGTCGGAAAAGACCTGACGCGTCTGTTCAACGAACTCAGCGGCTACGCGATCGAGAAGAAGTTCAAGCGCCTGCTGGTCGCCCCTCTGCACCTGCGCAAGGGGCTCGTGCGTCAGATCGACGCGGAGCGCAAGAACGCCGAGGCCGGCATCCCCGCGCACATCCGCATCAAGGTGAACTCGATGGTCGACGAGGAGATCATCGACGCTCTCTACCGGGCGAGCGCGGCAGGAGTGAAGGTCGACGTCTGGGTGCGCGGCATCTGCAGTCTCCGCACCGACCTCGACGGCATCAGCGACAACATCACGGTTCGCAGCATCCTCGGACGTTACCTGGAGCACTCGCGTATCTTCGCCTTCGAGAACGGCGGCGACCCGCAGGTCTACATCGGCAGCGCCGACATGATGCACCGCAACCTGGACCGTCGTGTCGAGGCCCTCGTGCGCGTCACCGACCCCGCCCACCTCAAGGAGCTCAGCACGTTCTTCGACCTGGCGATGGACGACGGCACCTCGTCGTGGCACCTCGGCCCTGAGGGAGTCTGGACGCGCCACGCCACGGATGCGGACGGCAAGCCTCTGATCGACCTGCAGGATAAGACCATGGGGTTGATCCAGCGGCGCCGTCGGGCTCGGGCGGTTCGATGAGCGGCCGGCAGCTGCAGCTCCCGGCCGACACGACGACGAGTGCGAAGTGGACGGACAAGGCGGTGTACGCGGCGGGTGCCGTCGTGTGGCGTGTGGTCGAGGGCAAGCTGCGCATCCTGCTGATCCACCGCACCAAGTACCGTGACGTCACGCTGCCCAAGGGGAAGGTCGACCCCGGCGAGATGCTCGCCGAGACCGCCGTCCGCGAGGTGCACGAGGAGACCGGCATCCGGGTGTCGCTGGGCGTCTCGGTCGGCGTGAGCCGGTACCTGCTCGCCTCGCAGAAGCAGAAGGTCGTGCACTACTGGGCCGCGGAGGCGACAGACGTGGCCATCCGCAAATCGACCTTCGTGCCGAACCGGGAGATCGCCGCGCTCGAGTGGGTCAGCGTGAAGAAGGCCCGCGCACGCCTGAGCTACCCGGTCGATCTCGAGATCCTGGACTTCTTCGCCAAGCTCGTCGACGACGGTGTGCTGCGCACGTTCCCGGTGATCGCGCTGCGCCATGCGAAGGCCACTCCCCGCTCGGAGTGGGACGGATCCGACGCCTCCCGCCCCCTGACCGACCGCGGACGGAAGCAGGCGAAGTCGATCGTCGGACCGCTTCGTGCCTTCGGCGTGCGCCGGATCGTGTCGAGCGATGCGGTGCGCTGTGTCGAGACGGTCACTCCGCTCGCGCGCGCGCTGGATCGCAAGATCGTGAAGACCGAGAAGATCAGCCAGGACGCCTGGGAGGACGGAGACTCCGATCTGCGTTCCGTCGTCGGCCGCCGGATCCGCGCAGGCAAGCCGGCCGTGGTGTGCAGTCACGGCCCCGTGCTGCCGGGCCTGCTCTCGGAGATCGCGCTGGCGACCGGCACCATCCAAGGGTCGTATCTCAGCAGTGCGTCGGACCTCGAACCGGCGGCGTTCTCGGTCGTGCATCTCTCTGCGACCAACCCCGGATCCGGGATCATCGCGATCGAGACGCACGTCCCCAAGGTCTGACGCTTCGACAGGCTCAACGGCCCAGGCCCGGAATCCCGCGGGAGACCCCCAGAGAGTCGCCCGCCGTTCACCTGCCGTTCACCTGCTCGGGAGAGTCTCGTTAACCGTCGCCCATAGCGTCACTGTGTGCCCTGCACCGGGCCCCACCCATTCCAGATCGAAGGATCCACAGTGAAGATCTCCCGAATCGCACGAATCGGCGCCATTGGCGCCGTCGCCGCTCTCGCACTCGCCGGCTGTGCCGCGAACGAAGCAGGCACCGGTTCCACCGACGCTCCCACCTCCGACAGCGCAGCGGTCAGCGGCTCGCTCGTCGGCGCCGGCGCCTCCTCGCAGCAGGTCGCCATCCAGGCCTGGACCGCGGAGTTCCAGAAGACCAACCCCGACGCCCAGGTCGAGTACGACCCGCAGGGCTCCGGTGGTGGACGCGAGTCCTTCCAGCAGGGCGCGGTCAACTTCGCCGGTTCCGACCGTGCGTTCAAGACCGACGAGATCTCGGCCGGCGGCTTCGGCGCCTGCGTCGACGGCTCCGACCTCGTCGAGATCCCGGCCTACGTGTCGCCGATCGCCATCGTCTTCTCCCTCGACGGGGTCGACGAGCTGAACCTCGACCCGACGACCATCGCGTCGATCTTCGCCGGCAAGATCACCAACTGGAACGACCCGGCGATCGCCAAGGACAACCCCGACGCGAAGCTCCCCGACCTCGCGATCACCCCCGTGCACCGCTCCGACAAGTCGGGCACCACGGGCAACTTCACCGACTACCTCGCGCAGACCGCGGGTGACGTGTGGACCGCAGGCAGCGTCGAGGAGTGGCCGGCCGACCTCGCCGGCGAGTCCGCGGAGAAGACCTCGGGCGTCGCCAACGCCGTCAAGGGCGGTCAGGGCCTCATCGGCTACATCGACTCCTCGCAGGCGGCGGACTTCTCGTCGGTCAACGTCAAGGTCGGCGACGAGTTCGTGCCGCACTCGGCCGAGGGCGCCGCAGCGACGCTCGACGCCTCGAAGATCGAGGAAGGCCGCACCGACGGTGACCTCGCCTTCGCGATCGACCGCACCACCACCGCCGAAGGCGCCTACCCGGTTCTCCTCGTCAGCTACCTCATCGGCTGCGCCGAGTACGAGGACGAGAACGTCGCTGCACTGACCAAGGCGTTCTTCACGACCGCGATCAGCGCCGAAGGCCAGGAAGCCGCCGCGACCAACGCCGGCAGCGCCCCGATCTCGGACGACCTGCGCACGCAGGCACAGGCTGCGATCGACCTCATCAAGTGAGCTGGTGACGGTCTCCGGGATGCCCCGCGGCATCCCGGAGACCGTCTGCTCGCGTCAGACACCCGATCTCCACTGAGCAGGAAGCAGCTCCCATGACAGCCACGACCTCGCCGGCGTCGACGCGCATCGTCGCGAAGAAACGCGCCGGTGACCTCTGGTTCTCCGGAACGGCGGTCGCCGCCGGATCCATGATCATGATCACGCTGGCCGCGGTCGCGATCTTCCTCATCGTTCAGTCGATCCCCGCCTTCACCGCGACGGCCGAAGACGCCTCGCTCCTCAAGACCAACTTCTGGGACTACGTCGGCCCGCTCCTGTTCGGGACCGTGTGGGCGGCTTTCCTCGCCCTTCTGCTGGCAGTCCCCCTCTCGCTCGGGGTCGCGCTCTTCATCACGCACTACGCCCCGCGCCGCCTCGCCCAAGGGCTCGGCTACGTGGTCGATCTACTGGCCGCCGTCCCCTCGGTCGTGTTCGGCCTCTGGGGAATCCTGGTCCTCGCGCCGGCGGTTCAGCCCATCTACGTCTGGTTGAACACGAACGCCTCCTGGATCCCCTTCTTCGACGGTGTGGTCTCGCCCACGGGCCGCACGATCCTCACCGCCGCCATGGTGCTCGCGGTCATGGTCGTCCCGATCATCACGGCCATCTGCCGCGAGATCTTCCTGCAGACCCCTCGCCTCCACGAGGAGGCAGCCCTCGCCCTGGGAGCCACCCGCTGGGAGATGGTGCGGATGGCTGTCCTCCCCTTCGGCCGCTCCGGAATCGTGTCCGCCTCGATGCTCGGCCTCGGCCGCGCGCTCGGTGAGACCATGGCCGTCGCGATGGTGCTCTCGGTGAGCAAGGCGGTCACGTTCGAACTGCTCACCTCCACCAACCCCTCCACGATCGCCGCCAACATCGCGCTGACGTTCCCGGAGGCGTACCAGGTCAACATCAACATCCTCATCGCGACCGGTCTGATCCTGTTCGTCGTGACGTTCGCGGTGAACGCTCTCGCACGCTGGTTCGTGAACCGCCGCAAGGAATTCTCGGGAGCGAACTGACATGACCGTTACCGCCCCCGAGTCCGCTCGCACGGCCAGCGCGGCCCCCTCTCAGCTCTCGCTCAGCTCGGGACACCTCCCCCGCTGGGCGCCCTGGGCCCTGCTCGCCGTCTCGCTCCTGATCGGATTCACGCCGTTCGCCCTCGAGGCCGTCGCCAGCGGATCCGACCTCAACATCGCCGGCTCCGTCGTGCTCGGCGCTGTGATCTACCTCGTGCTCATCTACGTGATGTCGCGCATCGTCGAGGGTTCCAGGAAGGCGCTCGACCGTCTCATCACCGGCATCGTCACCTCGGCGTTCGCGATCGCGATGGTCCCGCTGGTCTCGGTGGCGATCACCGTGGTCGCCAACGGCGTCGCCCGCTTCGACGGACTCTTCTTCTCCTCGTCGATGCGTGGTGTGCTCGGCGAGGGAGGCGGCGCCCTGCACGCGGTGATCGGCACGCTGCTCGTCACGCTGGCTGCTGCGATCATCTCGATCCCCATCGGCCTGATGACGGCCGTCTATCTGGTCGAGTACGGCAAGGGCGGACGGATGGCACGCACCATCACGTTCCTCGTCGACGTCATGACGGGTATCCCCTCGATCGTCGCTGGTCTCTTCGCCTACGCGGTGTTCGCGCTGATCTTCGGGCCCGGTGTGCGTATGGGTATCGCGGGCTCGGTCGCCCTGGCCGTGCTCATGATCCCGGTCGTCGTGCGCTCCACCGAGGAGATGCTGCGGCTGGTGCCGAACGAGCTGCGCGAGGCGTCGTACGCGCTCGGCGTGCCGAAGTGGCTCACGATCGTCAAGGTGGTCCTGCCGACGTCGATCGCCGGCATCACGACGGGTGTGATGCTCGCCATCTCCCGCGTGATCGGCGAGACCGCACCGCTGCTGCTCACGGCCGGATTCACCGACGCCATGAACTACAACCTGTTCAGCGGTCGCATGCAGACCCTTCCGGTGTTCACGTATTCGCAGTACGCGTACCAGGGCATTCCCGCTGAGGCATACGTGGAACGAGCATGGGCCGCCGCCCTGACGCTCATCATCATCGTCATGCTGCTCAACCTGATCGCGCGGCTGGTCGCGAAGATCTTCGCCCCCAAGACCGGCCGCTGAGCCTCGACCCGAAAAGCAAGGAACTGCAGTGTCCAAGAGCATCGAAGTCAACGACCTGAACGTCTACTACGGCGACTTCCTCGCCGTGGAGGGCGTCTCCCTCGACATCCAGCCGCGCAGCGTGACCGCGTTCATCGGCCCCTCCGGCTGCGGCAAGTCCACCTTCCTGCGCACGCTCAACCGCATGCACGAGGTCATCCCCGGTGCCCGCGTCGAGGGAGAGGTGCTGCTCGACGGCAAGGACCTCTACGGCCCCGGCATCGACCCGGTGCTGGTGCGTCGACAGGTCGGCATGGTCTTCCAGCGCCCCAACCCGTTCCCCACGATGTCCATCAAGGAGAACGTCCTCGCCGGCGTGAAGCTCAACAACAGCCGCATGTCGAAGAGCGATCAGGATGCGCTCGTCGAGAAGTCGCTCACGGGTGCGAACCTGTGGAACGAGGTCAAGGACCGCCTCGACAAGCCCGGCTCCGGCCTGTCCGGCGGTCAGCAGCAGCGTCTGTGCATCGCGCGCGCGATCGCCGTGTCGCCGCAGGTGCTGTTGATGGACGAGCCCTGCTCCGCGCTCGACCCCATCTCGACCTACGCCATCGAGGAGCTGATCGGCGAGCTCAAGAACGAGTTCACCATCGTGATCGTGACGCACAACATGCAGCAGGCGTCCCGCGTCTCCGACAAGACGGCGTTCTTCAACATCGCCGGTACCGGCAAGCCCGGCAAGCTCATCGAGTACGACGACACCACGAGCATCTTCACCACTCCGTCCGTGCAGGCCACCGAGGACTACGTCTCCGGCCGCTTCGGTTGAGCCCACTGCTCTCCCCTACTGCTGATTCCCCTCCCCTGCCTCCCTTGCTGCTGTTGCTCCAAAACCCAGACCACTCGAGTGGCTGCCGGCGTGTCAGCTGTTGACACGCCGTCGCACCGTCGGATGGTCTGGGTTTCGGCTTACCCGGGTCGAGGTGCACTGTGCCTGCACCGGCGCGGAATGCAGGGAGTTGTCCATAGCTCGTGCGGTTTCGGCCTCGACCGATGGCGTGCTCAGGGCAGTATCGGGCCATGTCCTTCGTGCGCGCCGCTTCTGTGCTGGGCGCGCTCGGGCGGATGGCACGGACATCGGAGCTTCGCCGGAGGGGTGTGAGCCGCGATGAGCTCTCGCGCGCGGTGCACTCCGGTGAAGTACTGCGACCGCGTCAGGGTGTCTATGCGCTGCCCGACACTGCGGAGGCCTGGATCCATGCCGCGTCTCACGGAGGAACGGTCGGATGTGCCCAAGCGGCAGCGGCGCACGGGCTCTGGGTGCTCGAGCTTCCTTCCACGAATCACATCTGGATGGGAGCTGCAGGGACTCCACGATCGCAGTGCGACGCCTGCGTGCTGCACTGGGATGAAGGCCACGTTCGCGTCGGAGAAGCCGCGCCCGTCCCGAATGCGCTCCTTCAGATCGCGGCGTGCTGCGGCGAGGACACGTTCTTCACCGCGCTCGAATCGGCTTTGCGACAATCACTGCTCTCCCCCGCTGGGCTGATCTGGCTTCGACGCCATCTTCCGACGTCGATGCGCTGGCTCGTCGCCTTCGCTCGTGCGGATGCGGACAGCGGGCTCGAATCGCTCATCCGGCTTCGGCTGCACCGGATCGGGATATCGGTCAGGACCCAGGTTCACGTCTCCGGTGTCGGGGAGGTCGACCTCGTCATCGGCGACTTCCTGATCGTCGAGGCCGACGGCCGGGAGAACCATGCCAGGGAGAAGGAGCGGAGCAAGGACCTACGGCGTGACGCCGCGGCTGCCGCTGCCGGGTATACGACTCTGCGCTTCACCTATGAGCTGATCGTCGACGAGTGGCATCTCGTCGAGGCCGCGATCCGCGGCGCCGTCGCACGCGGAGCCCACCTCGCGCCGGCGGTCTGACTCCACCACCC
>NZ_SCOG01000045.1:0-8153 GCF_005502545.1 Microbacterium sp. Beta | reverse complement strand
GGTGAGGGGGGATACTGGAGGTATGGGGATGGAGGGCGACGAAGTGGAGGGTGAGGGGATGCCTGTGAGTCTGCGGGTGGCCTTCGCCATCCTGATCACGGTGACCGTGCTGATCTTCTTCGCCTCGCTCCTGGTCGCCCCCTTCCTCTGGTACTGGGGAGGAGAGTGGCGAGCGTTGCTCAGTGTGCTCCCCTTCGTACCGGTGGTCGTCTACGCGACCATCACCGTGCTCGTCACAAGAGGAAAGTCGTGGGCCCGATACGCGACCGTGCTGTTCCCGCTCCCTCTCGCGCTCTACGTCCCTGCGGCAACGGGCACGACCTGGGAGTTCCCGGTCGGCCTCGCGGCCCTCGTCCTCACCACCACGGCGGTCGTGCTGATCTTCCTGCCGTCGTCTCGTCCCTACTTCGGCAGGGACACACCTCAGTCCTCGGGGTGGAAGCCGATCAGCCAGCGGACGCCGTAGCGGTCGACGAGCGTGCCGTCGAAGTCTCCCCACGGACGCTTCTGCAGCGCGTCGATGACTCGTCCGTCTGCCGCCAGCTTGTCGTACCAGTCGGTGAGGGTCAGGGCATCCGCTGTGCCGAGGAGCGAGAGGAACATGCCGCTCATCTGCACCGCGTCGTCATCCGCACCCGCATCCGCCCCGGCGACCTCGACCGGCCCGCTCAGCTGTCCGTGCGCGACCGCGTCGCCCGGACCGTCGTGGCGTCCTGCCGTGGCATAGTCGAGCAGCTGGAGCTCACCGCCGAACACCGATCGATAGTGACCGAGCGCCTCTGCGGCGTTGCCGGGGAACAACAGGTACGGGATCAGTCCGCTCATGCCGCGAGTGTAGCCGCGACCGACGACGTGCCCTACCCCTCGACGCTCTAGAGCTCGACGCCGACGAGAACGGGCTCCGGCTGCAGCACGAGACCGAACTCGGCGTGCACCCTGCTCTGGATGAACCGCGCGAGCTCGGCGACCTCACCAGCGGTCGCGCCACCTCGGTTGGTCAGAGCGAGCGCGTGCTTCGTCGACACGGATGCGCGGGAGTGCGGCAGCTTGAACCCCTTGCGGATGCCTGCCTGCTCGATGAGCCACGCCGCGCTCACCTTGACGTCGGAGACGGCGGCCGGCTTCGACAGCGGCACCTGCCCGTCGTAGGACGCGAGCGGGATGACCGTCACGGCGTCGAGGTCGGGGGCGACCGGCCAGCGCGGGCATTCCGGCGGCAGCGCTGCGGCCACGGTCGCCGTCACGATCGCGTTCTGGAAGAACGAGCCGACGCCGTGGGTGTCCGGGTCGTCCGCATCGAGCAGCATGCCCTTCGATGCCCGAGTCGCCAGGATGCGCTCCCGCACCCAGCCCAGCGGAACCGGGGTGTCGTCCGTGAGGCCGAGCGCCCGACGCAGCTGCTCGCCGCGCACCACGCGCTCACCGGCGACCAGCAGGTCGACGGTCACCGAGAGGATCACGGCACGGCGCAGCGGCACGCTGCCGTGGTGATGCTTGAGCACCGAGGTGCGGAAGCCCAGCCCGAGTTCCGCGGCGGGAACGGTCGAGACCTCGCCGGTCGCTTCGTCGATCAGCTCGACCTCGACCAGCGTCTCCTGGATCTCCTGGCCGTACGCGCCGATGTTCTGCACGGGGGCCGCGCCGACGGTACCGGGGATCCCGCTCATCGCCTCGAGACCCGCGTAGCCGTGCGCGACGGCGTACGCGACGAAGTCGTCCCAGCCGTGTCCGGCGTGCGCACGCAGACGGATGCGACCCGCGTGGGGGGACGGCAGCTCGTCGATGCCCTCGGTGCGCACGCGGATGACCGTGCCCTCGAACGGCTCGTCGCCCACGAAGAGATTGGATCCGCCACCGAGGACGAACCACTCGTCGCCCCGCGCCCAGGTCTCGCGCAGAGCGTCGACCAGTCCGGAAGTCGTCGTCGCCTCGAACATCCGCTCCGGCGCCGCGCCCGTGCGCAGTGTGGTCAGCTCCGCGAGCCGGACCGCCTCGATCTCCCGCATCAGACCGTCCTCATCAGACGGCGACGCGCAGCTGCGCCTTGACGAGCACGGTGGTGTCGCCGAACGTGACCTTGAGGTCGATGCGGGCGACCTCGTCGTCGACAGCGCCGACGGTGGCCACGACGGTGACATCGGCGCCCTCGACCGGGTCGACCACGACGGGCTTGGTGAAGCGCACCCCGTAATCGAGGATGCGCGTCTCCGGTGCGAGTGCGGCGACGACCACCGACGAGGCGATGCCCATCGTGAGCATGCCGTGCGCGAGCACGCCGGGGAGCCCGACAGAGGCCGCCACGTCGTCGCGGTAGTGGATGGGGTTGAAGTCCCCGGATGCTCCCGCGTAGCGGACGAGCGATTCGCGGGTGAGGTGCACGGTGCGCTCGGCGACCACGTCTCCGACGGTGTAGCCCATCAGGCGGCCCCCTCTTCCTCGGCGCTCGGCTCGGCGCCGACGAGCAGCACGCTGGTGGCGGTCACGACGTGGGCTCCCGCCGGGTCGGTGATCTCGGCCTCGCTGGTGATCATCGCGTTCCCGCCCATCATGCGGATGCCGGTGACACGCAGCTGGGCGGTGAGCTCATCTCCTGCGACGATCGGGCGCGTGTAGGTGAAGCGCTGCTCTGCGTGGATGGTGCGCTCGAGCGCGATGCCGGAGTCCTCCTGACCCAGCAGCTGCTGAAGCGTGAGGTCTTGGATGACCATCGCGAACGTCGGCGGCGCCACGACGTCGGAGAAGCCGGCTGCGCGGGCCGCCTCGACGTCGGTGTGCTGCGGGGCGTCGGCGAAGACGGCACGAGCGAACTCGCGCACCTTCTCCCGGCCGACGAGGTACGGGGCCGTCGGCGGGAACTCCCGGCCGACCAGATCTTGGTTCACTGCCACCCCTCGATCCTACCGAGGCCGCGCTGTGCGTCAGGCCCGCAGCCGGCGCTCCGCCACGCTTCAGGCGGCCCGTGCCGACATCGCCGATCCGAGCAGGACCATCCGCATGCTGCGCTCCGCGGCGTCTCGCAGCAGCGCCTCGCCCTGCTCCACCGCCTGCTCGAGGGGCATCGGCACGGTGAGGATCGAGGCGATCGCGTCGATGCCGATGTCGTGCACGGTCGGAGCACCGACGCCCAGAGACCCGGCGATTCCGAGCACGGGGACGCCGGCGACGCGGGCGCGCATGGCGATCTCGGCCGGCACCTTTCCGCGCGGAGTCTGGAAGTCGATGGCGCCTTCCGCCGTGATGACCAGGTCGGCCATGGCCATCAATCCGTCGATCGGCTCCGGCAGCAGGTCGCTGTCCAGCAGCACCTCGAAGCGCGGAGCGAGGCGGGCGCCGAGCACTGCGGCCAGCCCGGCCCCGAGACCGCCCGATGCGCCAGTGCCTCCACCGGTGCGCACATCCATCGCGGCACCGAACGGGCTCTGCTCTTCGAGGAGAGCAGCCCAGATGCCGAGCGCCTCGGCCAACTGCTCCACCTGCTCCGGTGTCGCCCCCTTCTGTGGTCCGAACACCCTGGCGACGCCGCGCGGACCGCACAGCACGTTGTGGATGTTGCACGCCAGCACGATCTCGACTTCGCCGATGCGCGGATGGAGGCCCGACAGATCGAGGTGCACCGCGTCCCGGAGGTGCCGACCGCCCGCAGCCACAGGCGCGCCATCGCGATCGAGGATGCGGGCCCCGAGGGCTTCGAGTGCGCCCGCGCCCCCATCGCTCGTCCCCGAGTCGCCACAGCCGACCACGATCCGCTCGGCACCCGAGTCCAACGCGGCCGCGATCAGCTCGCCGACACCGTGGGTCGTGGTCGCACCGGGGTCGCGGCGGTCGCGCGGCACGAGTCGCAGCCCCGCGGCGGATGCCATCTCCACCACGGCGGTTCCCGAGCCGCGCCCTCCGAGCCGCGCCCACTGCGCGTCGACCGCGTCGCCGACGGGCCCCGTAACCCGGGCGGCGACGAGTTCGCCGCCCGTCGCCGCGGCGAGCGCGGCTGCCGTGCCCTCCCCGCCGTCCGGCACCGGATACTCGTCCACCTGCACGCCGGGGATGACCCGACGCACACCGGCGGCGATCGCCTGGGCGACGGCCTCGGCGCTGAGGCTCTCCTTGAATCCGCTGGGTGCGACCAGGATGCGCTGCGGGATGTGGATGGACATGATTCCTCCTTCTGCGCCCGAACGGGCGACGAGCGCCCGGTGTGCGGGCACGACGAGCACCGGTGCACCGGCGGCGCACGCGGAGTGAAGCGGGTGGGTGAACGGGACGCTGCGGGTCAGAGCAACAGAGGCAGCCCCATCGACGGCCATACCCAGAGGGCGAACACCGCGACGAGCACGAACATCGCGGGAGCCAGTACCACCGAGAGTCGACGCAGATCCGGCGGACTGAAACCACCGCTGACGATGTCGGGGTCAGCGAACATCGCGACGGGTTTCGCCGAACTGGGAAGCGTGTGGCAGAAGCCGGCAGCCGCTGTCGAGGCGAAGGCTGCAGCCGTCGGTGAGACGCCGAGGGCGGGAGCGAGCGCGACCACGACGGGGATGATCGCCGCGGAACGGGCCGACCGCGAGGGGATCAGCAGATGCGCCGCCGTCGAGATCGCGATGACGACGAGCACGAAGGCCACGGCCCCGGCAGCGCCGAGTCCACGCAGCGGTGCGAGCGCGGACGAACTCAGCCATGCGGCAGCGCCGGTGGTGGTGAGCGCGGACGCCAGCGCGAGGGTGGCCGCGAGGAACAGCAACAGCGACCACGGCACGCGCTTGATCGCGGCGGGGAACGTCAGGCAGCCGATCCCCGGCGTCACGGCGGCGACGGCCCCGAGGAGCGCGACCAGGGCCGGCGACTGATGGTGCAGCGGCTCGGTGGCCCAGAGCAGGATCACCGCCCCCAGCAGCAGGGCGGCTCGTCGCTCCAGGGTGCTGAGCGGCCCGGTCACGGCCGTCGACGCGGAGCGGCCGATCTCCGCAGTGCTCAGTCGAAGACGTGTGGTGCGGTCTTCGCTCCGGGTGAAGCGCCAGAGGATGATCTCGCACGCCAGGTGCGACGACACCACGGCGAGCGGCAGTCCGAGCCAGAGCCAGCTCGAGAACGTGAAGCCCTCCTCCCCTGCGGCGCGCAGCAGCTGGTCCGTGACGATGTGTGCTCCGGCCCCGAGCAGCGAGCCGACAGCCGACAGCAGCACCACGGTCGGCATCAGGAGCGCCAGCGCACGGATCACCCTGTCGCGTTCGGGAAGCGCGGTGGCGACCGCGGTATGCACGGGGACGGCGAGCGCCGCCCGCCCTGACGTCGCCGGCACGGCGAAAGCGGTGAGCGTGAGCGCGACCGTCATGAGGTGGAACAGGCTCCGTGGACCCCGCGCGAATCGCAGCAGGTGGGCGGCGCCACGCAGGGCCAGCCCCGAGGTGGCCACCGCGGAGGCGATCACGAACGCCCCGATGAGCAGCCAGATCGTCTCGTCGCCGAGCGAGGCGAAGAAGTCGCGTGCCGGCAGTACCCCGGTGACGATGAGGGCGATCGCGGCGAGGAAGGCGACGAGTGTGTCGTCCAGACGCGTCGAGGTCCATGCCCATACGGCGAGCAGGAAGACCGCGAGCGTCACCGCGATCGGCAGGGTGGGCGCGCCGCTCCCCGGCGATCGGGTCAGCGCGGCCAGGAGCATCGCGCCCCCGGCCGTCAGCACGAGCCCGAGCGCGACCACGCGGAGCGCACCCGCGCGCCCGAGCCGCCGGCGCACGGATCGGCGTTCGACGGGCAGCGGTCGGCGCTCGGGCGGCATGGTCGCAAAGCGTGCCCGCTCGACCACCGTCTCCCCCACGGGTGACGTGTTCTCGGAACGAGTGTTCATCGGAACCGGTATCCCGCCCCGCGCACGGTCTCGATGCGGTCGACGCCGATCTTGCCGCGCAGCGCCCGCACGTACACGTCGACCACATTGGAGGCCGGATCGAAGTCCATCCCCCAGACGTGACCGATCAGCTGGTCGCGCGACAGCACCTGACCGGCGTTCTGCAGGAACACCTCGAGCAGCGCGAACTCACGCGAGGTGAGTTCGCGCATGTCTCCGTCGACCGTGACGGTACGGGCCCGCACATCGACCCGCACATCGCCGTGAGTGAGCACCGGACCGGCAGTCCTCCCCTCGCCGTCGCCGATCCGCAACCGCACACGTGCGATGAGTTCAGCGAACTGGAACGGCTTGGTGACGTAGTCGTTGGCCCCGCTCTCCAGGCCGCGCACGGTGTCGATGACAGAATCGCGGGCGGTGAGGATGATCACCGGCGTCGCGACGCCCTCGCCACGAAGGTTGGCGAGCACGTCGAATCCGTCCATGCCCCCGAGCCCGATGTCCAGCAGCACCAGGTCGAACGTGCCGCTGCGCGCCATCAGCAGGGCGGTGTGTCCGTCAGCGGCCTCGGCTGTCTCGTAGCCGGCTGCACGCAGACCCCGCCGCACGAACGAGGTGATGTGCGGGTCGTCTTCGGCGATCAGGATGCTGCGCATCTCACTCGCTCCTCTCTGATGCGGACTGTGGCCGCACGGTGGTCGGGGCGGTGGTCGGGGCGGGGAGGTCGATGCCGAAAGTGGCCCCTTCCCCGAAGACGCTGTCGACCCAGGCTGAGCCGTCGTGCCCGTCGGTGATCGCCCGCACGATCGCGAGTCCGAGGCCCGAACCGCGGCGTGCGCCGGAGCTGTCTCCGCGGGCGAAACGCTCGAAGATGCGCTCGGCGTCAGCCGCTGCGACCCCGGGGCCGCTGTCGCGCACCCACAGCCGCAGCCGGCGTTCGCCGCCCTCGCCGTCGAAGCGCGAGCCGATCAGGATGCGGTCACCCGGCTCCGTGACCTGCACCGCGTTCGCCGCGAGTTGCAGCACGGCCTGAGTGACCCGCTGCGGGTCGAGAGGCGCTGTGCCTTCCGCCACTTCCATGAGCTGCCAGCGGCGATCACCGAGGTTCTGCGCCTTGGCCTCGATGTCGAGGGTGAGAGCGGCGACGTCGCAGTCGGCGACGCGCACGAAGTCGGGCTGCTCGGCACGGGCGAGGACGAGCAGGTCGGTGACGATGCGGCTCATCCGATCGAGCTCGTCGCTCACGAGTCGCAGGGTCGCCGCCCGCTCCTCCGGCTCCTCGCTCAAGAGCTCCAGCTGCCCGCGGACGATCGTGATCGGCGTGCGCAGCTCGTGCCCGGCGTCGTCGACGAACCGCTGCTGCGTGGCGTGCACGGCTTCGAGGCGGTCGAGCATCTGGTTGAAGGTGGTGGCCACGGCGGCGATGTCATCCGTCCCGTCGACCGGCACCCGCGCGGAGAGATCGTGCTCGCCGATGTCGCGGGCGACGCGGTAGACCTCACGCACAGGGGCGAGGATCTGGCCGGCCACGAGCCAGGCGACGCCTGAGCTGAGCACGATGCCGATCAACGCGACCCACGCGATCGTGGTGAACCCGGCATCGACCTGGGATCGCGCTTCCTGCGTGTACTGCACGATCAGGACGGCACCGGCGCGGTCGCCTGCGGTGAATTCCAGCCTCCCCCAGCGCAGGGGCCCCGCGTCCGGCGCCTCCATCGCACCGGAGGACGCCGACTGGCCGAGCAGACCGGTCACGAGCGCTTCTCCCCCTGGCACGGCGGAGAGCGCGGCAGGATCCGTCGCCTCCACCCGTCCGTTCGCGACGGCGATCACCTCGCCGCCGACCGACGCGACGACGACCTCGTTCTCGTGCACGGACTGCCGGGCGACGTACTCGCTGACCAGTTCCTCCGGGGTGGTGTGGCCGCTGACCGCGGCGTCCTCCGCGAAACGGGCGAACTCCGCGGCCTCCTGCTCGATCTCCGCATTGGCCGACTGCTCGACACCCGCGAGGAAGATGCTCCGACCGATCATGCCGACCGCGAGCAGCGTGATCGCGGTGCTGAGGATGATCCACAGGGTGATCCGCCAGCGCGCGGGCAGGGTGCGGCGGCGCAGCGTGCGCAGCGGCGCACCGGTCGATGCGGAGACGTGGGGGATCGCTCGCGCATTCCGCGGCGCCGCGGAGCCGGCGCCCTCGAGGTCGAGGGGCAGCGTGGGCGCATCAGTCATCGTCGCCGCCGTCGTCGTCGTCATCGTCGTCGTCACCTGCGGGCGGCGCTGGTGGCGCGGGCGCAGGGGCCGGAGC
>NZ_SCOG01000044.1:0-8852 GCF_005502545.1 Microbacterium sp. Beta | reverse complement strand
GTCAATGCCGTCTAGGGTGTTCTTCGTCTCCTTCGTCGTGTCCTTCGCTGTGGCACTGCACCCAGTAGTCGGCGGATGCGGGGTAGCCGTGCGCTTCGAGCAGCGTGGCTAGAGCGTCGACTTCGCCACAGTTCAGGCTCATGGCCGTCTCTCGGGCCAGGTCGGCGTTTGCGAAGGTGTCGCAGAATGTGGTGGATGCGTCGAGCCGGGTAGCGCTCATGGTGACCTTCTTTCTGGACTGGTGTCCGATATTCGGGTGCAGGGGCCCTCGGCCCTTGCCCTAGCGGAGCGAGAGGGCCTCGGCCCGTCTTCTCTTCCTCCCCCACGTTTTTTCGCCGTGGAGGCACTCCGTGCCGACTAGGGAGGGCTGTTCTGAGCGCGAGAGACCGTGGAATACCGGACTGAGCGCAGCGAGGGAGGATATGCCGCGAAAGCTCTCGCGCTCGGGGCTGACCGACCGCACAATGCCACAGGCTCTATGGCGAAAAAGTGGCGCCACCGGCGCCAGACAGCGGCCGCGTGCGTCCGGCCTCCACGAGGGCGTAGCCCTCGCCTCGAGCTGGGAGAGCCGTTCGGGTCATCCGGTGAGCTGCGCCTCGAGGAACGTGGCCAGGTCGCGCGCGTTGAGCCGGGCCGCTTCGAGTCGACGTGCGGTCTTGTGGTCGTACCGCTGGTTCGGTCCGCGTGGGTATCCCACGCGTTCGTGGACAGACTGACCGGGCAGCTGCAGAGCGCTCGGGTGAGCGCGTCGGCCTCGACGCCTCTTGCGATGCGCCTGGTGCTCCTCATGCATGATCAGCCGCCACTTCGCCCACACGATCCGCTCGACGTCGTACCGCCTCGCGCGATCGGCCAGGTACCCGTCGACGAAGAGGCGGACAGCGATCGGCTGCGGGTCGACGTCCTTGGCCGCCGTCCAGGAGCCGTCGACGAGGCGGACGAGTCCGTGGCTGTGCAGACGGTGCAGCAGACGGCGGACGGAGGCAGCGGTGAATCCGGTGCGGAGGGTGAGATCTGCCACAGTCCAGGAACCTCCGGGCAGCAGTTGGAGGTGGAGGTAGCCGGCGGCACGTCCGAGAGAGCCGGGAGCTGCGTAGATGTCCTGGTTGAGTGCGGTAGTTCTCAGGGTCAGCTCACGGAGGAGGGCGGTGCGGGCGGGGGGCATACGCCCTTGTGACAAATCGGGTTCGTGAGGATCTGTGGAGAACTTTTCGGAGAGGGTGTACCGAGCCCCGTGCTCGCCTTCGGCCTGGGCGGTGCGCCGGATCCAGCCGGCGTCCTGCAGCGCGCGGAGGGCGTTGTGGGCTGTCTGGCGGCACCAGCCGGTCTCCAGTGCCAGACGGCGGATGTCAGCCTCGATATCGAGTGAGACGGCTTGTGCCATGTACAGGCAGAGGGCGTCGAGAATGGCGCGGTGCGCCGCGGAGCCTCGTGCGGCCCTGTGGGCCGTGGAGCCGCGGTCGGCTCCCCACATACCGGGGAGCGCGTCAGCGCGCTCCTGGACGCGTGTGAGGGCTGCGACGACGTGATTTTCTCGCTGAGGGAAGGTGGGGTCGTCGCCCTGACCGTTAGAGGGGTTTGCGGCGGCGTAGTAGACGGCCATTCGCCAGGCCCCATCGATGACGTGTCGCTGTCCCGCCTCGGTGCGCGGCACGCGGGTGCCGACGTGGCGGCGTGTGCGTGCGTGCTCGAGCGCGGGGGCGGTGCGTGCGAGCGCGGCGACGTCGGCGCGGCGCCAGCGGGCGTTCGCGGCCGCGAGGAAGATCTGCGCCATGGTGGCGGAGGTGTCCGCGGCCGGGGGAGCGGCGAGGATCTCCCGGATGCGGGGGGACAGGTCGCGGCGTTCGCCGGCGAGGTAGGGGTGCCCGTCGGCGTCAGCGTCGACGTCGCGGGGACGGGTGGCCTGTGCTGCCGGCGGCAGCTCCACGCCTTCCTCGTCCAGCCACACGTCCAGGTCCTGGAGGCGCTGCGGGGTCGTGGTGGGCCTCAACAGCACCTCGACCGGTCCCAGGGGACGGGAGTGCCCGCCCGCGCGGTGTGGCGACAGCGGCGGCCGAACCGCACCGGTCGCGGGGTTCGTGAGCGGCGAGAGATCCAGAGAGGGCAGAACGGTCCGCGCTCGGCGCGCGAGCTGGTTCACGGTGCCAGCGTCAGCGGGCGCGGTGAGCGCGATCCAGACGTGGCGGCCGCCAGAGGGGCCGGACTCGCAGACGAGATACGCGATCGCGAGCTCGTCGAGCCACCGGGTCAGTCGGCGAGCATCTTTCGCCGGGTTTCCGCCCTTGGCGTCCAGGTCGAAGCACAGGTACCGGAATCCGCCGGCGGTGTCGGTGAGGGGGAGGGCCCAGGGGCCGTCAGGGGCAGCGGTGCTGTCGGACGGGTAGGTGGCGGTGTAGCTGTTCGTGAAGTCGCCGTGCGCGTCGCGGACGTCGACGCGGACGCTGCGTCGACGCGTGAGCTGGGACAGCGACACGGTGAGATCCCAGGCAGACTCCGGTGTCCCCCAATCGGAGGACACCCCGCGGCGTGTCGCGTCTAAGACGGCATGGAAATCTGCGTCAAGTGGCGTTATGATGGGGTCAACTCCTTTCGAGGTAGCGCATGACGAAGCCCCGGTACCCTCCGGTTCTTCACTTCTCGATCCGTGTCCGTCGCCAAACATCTACGGGTCGAAATACTTGGGAGAAACCCGCCGCACATGCGGCGGGTTCTTTCGTTAAGCGGCTGGCACGCGCAGCATCCCGTCTTTGAGTGGCCGTTCGGGGAACCAGGTGGGACGCCCATAGGCGTCGAGCGGAAGGTGCTCGACCATGAGGTCGAACAGCTCCGACGGCGAGATCTCGAGTTCCTGCGCGAGCGCTTCCCAGCGCTTCTTGCTGGTGAGCTCGACCTCGTAGCCAAGGTTGGTCGGCTGTACCATCGTCCCTCTGGGACGGCGGTAGGTCCGCCGCTTCTTTTCGTCAGCCATGCAGTCAGTTAACCCCAAGGTCAGGGTTAACACCGGCGCGACACTCCGGGCCTTCAACCCGTACTTGAAACCCGGCATCTCAGCTGGCGTCGTCGCCCGTCAGGGGCTCTCCGAGGAGGTACTTCGAGTACTCGCGGAGTTCGCGGCGGATCGCCTCGCGATCGGCTGCGTATCTGACCCGCTGCCCGTTGCGGTCGTCGCGTGCGTCCGAGGTGACAATGCCATCAGCTTCAAGCTCGCGCACGTGGTTGAAGATCGTGCGGTGCGAGGCGCCGCCGAGGGCCTTCTCGATTTCGCCTGTCGTCATGGGCTCGGGGTTGGTCGCTAGGAGCCGCACGATGGCCGCTCGGATGGGGTTCGCACCAAACACTTTGACCGCCCTCGCTGGTTCAGGAGGCAGCGGCTGATCGGGAGATGCGTAGCGAGGCATCTGCCAAGTCTGCCGTAGCCGGTTCTGAGGCTATCAAGCAGGCAGGTTAACTGCAAGCTTGCAGAAGGTTTGCAATCTCGCAGGCGGCACGCACCGCTACTCTCCGAGGAGTTCGGCGTGCAGCGCGGCGAGAATCTGGCGGACGCGGGTCTCGTTGACGGTGTAGCGAAAGTTGCGCCCGGTGCCGCGCTTCTCGGGCGGCACATCGATGGTGACGACGTCGAGCTCGACGAGGGTACGCAGGACGCGGCCCAGAGATCCTCGGGGAGTGTCGGTGCCGGCGAGGATGTCGGAGAGGTACGCACCGGGGTTCTCGCGGATGTACTCGACCACGCGGAGGTGTGCGCGGTTGCGCACCAGGTTGACGGCGTCGTCAAAGAGATTTGGGGTAGCAGGCATGCGGCTCAGCATCCTTTAGGGTGCGGGCGTGGCGGTCGGGTCGCCAGGGCCGGTTCGTCGAGGGAGGGCGTACAGGTAGGTGGTTTCGACTTTGTCTGCGACGATCCAGGCCATCTCGGTGGTGATCCCGCTGGGTGCTATCGGGTCTAGCGGGAGTTCTCGGGTAGTGAACGGGGTCACCTGTGGCTGGTCATCGCTGACGTTGGTCCAGCTAGCTTGACGGCTGGCTGTCCCGTACACAATGGTGCCAGTGATTGCGGTGGGCGTGAGGTTGCCGAGCGGTTGAACGCTGGGATTGGTGCCGTACCGGATCCAGACGTTGCCGTAGGTGAGGGTGGTCCCGTCGATCGCGTGCAGCGGCACGGAGTCACTGCGGATGCCGCTCGTGCGGGTTTCGGCCTGGGAGAGGGTTTCTCCCGTGGCGACGTCGACGGCCGCGACGATGCTCTGCTGCCCTTCGGTGCTCCACACGGCGATGAGGGTGGTGGCGTCGGCTGCGGAGACGTTACTGAGCTCGGTGGTCCCGTCGGGGCGGGTGTACGGGGTCTCGGACACGTCGCCGTCGACGGTGATGGTGTAGATCGTGGTGTCGTCGACGGCGATCACGCCGGCGTCGGTGGTCATCACGGGGCGAGCGGTGACGGGGATGTCCTGTCGGGTGATGCCGTCAGCGGTGACGAAGCCCGCGGTCTGATCGGGGAGGACGATCAGCGGTTCGGTACCGAGGAAACTTACGTCGGCACCGCGGGGGAGGTCGTAGTCGACGGAGTCGACTGTGCTGTCTTCGACGTAGAGCGGCCAGACGGTGAGGGCGTTGGAGCGCGAGGTCGCGAGGACCTCGTATCCGCCGATTGTGGTGGCCGCGAGCTGCGCGCCTCCACGAGGGGAGCCGTTGCCTTTCCAGACCGTCTTTCCGGTGTCGGGATCCAGAAGCCGGAGATCTCCGGCTTCGGTGGTGACCGCGACACGTCCGTCCGGGAGGAAGGTGGGTTCGGTGTTGGAGCGGATCGGCACGGCCCACGCTGCCGTCTGGTCGTATCCGGGAGGAGAGAGGACGGCGAGCTGTTCTCCGACACCGGGCGGCGGCGCGATGGTGGCCGTCGGCGTCGGTGCAGGCCTCGTCAGTGCGATCGCGACCGGCGTGGCTGCGCCGATGACGACGAGGCCGGCGACGGTGACGATCGAGGCGATGACAGCGCGTCGACTGACGCGCCGGTTGCCGATCGCCATTTTGCCGTCGTGCACCTGGTCGACGATGACGTGTGTGGTGCCGTCAGCTTCGACGACCATCCGGTCTGTGCCGTCGGGGGTGGCGGCGATGACGCGGACGGCGTCGTGTCCGTCGGCCTGCAGGATGCCGGCGACGTGGTCGATCGCCGCATCGGTGGCACCCTCGCCGGTGGCGATGGGTACACCGTCGAGAGTGACGGCGCCCTCGGCGTCGACCTCGAGGCGGTAGACGGGGTAGGGGGGAACGGTGGTCAGATCGATGTCGCTCATGCGGGGATGGTCTCCTCAATGCCCCAGAATTCCCAGTGCCAGGCTTCGTCGGGACCTGGTCCGCCGGGTTCGGCCCAATCGGGGTGCACCCAGCCGTAGCGGGGGGCGTTGGCTTTCAACCACAGGTAGATCGGGTGAGAGAATCTCAGCCGATAATGGCTGCGGTCGCCGACGTCGATAGCGAGCGCCCATCCGTGGTTGGAGGTGCCAGGCTCGGCGGCCTCATCCCCGTAGATCGCTTTGGCCTCGACCTGGCCGGCGTAATCCCGGTACCCGTCGTTGATGGGCAGGTCATAGCCGAACTCCGCCCGGAAGGCGTTGTTCATCGCGATCAGGTTGGCGACGGCGTCACCGCGCAGGGTGTAGTTCGGCGCCCAAGGAATGGGGGCGAGCAGGCTCTCGTCGATGCGGCCGTTCTCGAAACCGCCCCACTGGCCGGGGGGATTCTTCCCGGGCGGGAAGTTGCCGTTATTGCCGATCGGGTTCGCGCACTGGGCTGCTTCTGCCCCGTTACCGGGGTCGATGTTCACTTCCGCGAGAGCGGCGGCGACGTCGACGGCGTCCTCATAGAACTTCTCGTAGTGGTACGGGTCGTCGTTGCCCTGCACCTTGTGGGCGGCAATGCTCGGCTCCATCGATTCCCACCCGGCGACCTCTGCCAGCCGGGTCAGGAAGGTGCGGGATGCCGTCGCCGGATCCGTGACTTCCTCCCAGGTCCCCCACCCTTGCGACACCTGCTGCTGGAAGAGACCGCCACCGTCCGCGATAGAGCCATCCGGGTTGGTGGCGTCGTCGTCGTGGTTGAGGTTGATCAGCGACGATTCGCCCATAGCAGTCATCACGCCGATGACCTGCGCCTTGACGGGCAGCTTCAGCTCCGTGGCGGCGTTCATGATGATCGCCGCGTTGACCAGCTGCTCGCCCTTCCAGGTGCCGACCTCGTCGACGGGCAGGTTCTCGATGTTCACCTCGTAGTCGATCGTGGGGAACTTCCCTCCGGGGAGGGAAGAGCACGACGTGGCGATGAGGACGAAGATCGCGATGAGCGGGATGCAGATGACACCGCAAACGGCGGCGGCTGCGCCCTTCATCCCAGATCCGCCGGGGGAGTGAGGCGGTCCACGAACCAGGATGGTGTGCCGTTCCCGTGTCCGTCTCCCTGACGGATGAGTTCGATCGTGTACTGGCCGATGTCGGTGGGCACGAGCACGCTCATCTGATTGAAGTTCGGGGCACTGGCGACGACACCGGGGCCCGTGACCTGGGAGGGGCGAACCCTGGCGGGGTTTGTGCCCTCGTAGGCCAGCAGGGCGTCGTTGGTGAGCATGGGAGAGAGCTCGGCCCACCACTCCTCGTAGGAGCGGTTGTGGTTCGCGAAGCTGGTCATGGCTTCCTCAGCCACCCGCACCCCGTCGTCGAGCGCCTCCGGCGCGATGGTGCTGGTGGGCGCGGGCTGGACCGTCGCTGTGTCCGTGGGTGACGGGCTCGGGTTAGGTGTTGGTCCCGCGTCGGTGCATGCCGATAGCGTGAGCATGAGACCAACGGCGACGACGCTGATATGGGAAGTTCTCGACTTCCGCGTCATATTCCGCGAGTTTCGGCGTCTACTAGATGACGGTTTCGTCATTTTCCCACCCCCCGCATCTGACTCACCCTTGATACTATAGGATCGAAATAGATCCTGTACACGAGGGGGGCTTCGATGACAGATACACCGACGACCCGCGTTAACCCGTTCCATCGGGTGCGCGGCGCCGAGCAGAGCGACGCCGATGTCGACCAGCTGCGCGGCGAGGAACTCGTGGGTCCGCCGACGCCAGAGTCTGCGCCGTCGGTTCCGCATCCGCTCGAGCAGGTCTTCCCGACGATCCCCGAGGCACCTGGTGCTCTCGTATATGTCATCGCACTGCACGGCGGCGCGGGAGCCTCGACGATCGCGGGCCTGATCCGTGAACAGGCGTCGGATCTGCCGGGGGAGGCCGCCCGCGAAGGACACCGCGCCTGGCCCGTCTCCTCGTATCCCGGTATGCCGATGAACGTTCTTGCGGTGGCCCGCACCCACTATCACGGCCTCCAGACGGCAGAGCGATTCGCGCTGGCCTGGGCTGCGGGGGAGTACCGGGACAGCCGCCTCCTGGGAATCGTGCTCGTCGACGACGGCCCACAGCTGACCAAAGCGCAGCTCAAGGCCGTTGAGCGCATCGGCCGGATGACGCCGCACGGGTGGCGGGTTCCCTGGGCCGAGGGATGGCGCCTGGCCGAGCCCACTCTCAAGACCTCTTCTCCTCGCGTCCGGTGGACCATCGGACGCATTCGCAAGCTTGCTCAAACCCCGCCTACGGAAGGAAAGAAATGAACACTCTGATTGAGGTCGCGACCGCGATCACCGGCGTCCTGCCCAACCCTGAGCCGGAGCAGCCTCCGGGCACGGAGGGCGTATCCACGCTGATCAACTGGCTTGCCTGGGGTGCGCTCATCCTGGGTCTTGCCGGCTTCCTCGCAAGCGCCGGGTATCTCGCGTTCGCTGCATTCACGGGCCGTGAGATCCAAGGCTTCAAGGGCCTCGTGATCGCGCTCATCGTGTGTGTCCTCGTCGGCGCTGCCGGCGGCATCATCGCAACGTTCACCGGCTGAGCAGGGGAGAGATCATGAGCGACGACAACAGCGATAGCAACCGCGGCCTGGTCAAGTTCAACGCGTGGTGGCTGGCGGCAGCGATCTTGGTGCTCGCTGTCATCGCCGCTCTCGTACTGGTGCTGACCTTCGGCGGCAGGGACAACCCCGAGGGCGGCACCTCCCCATCAGGTGCACCGTCGACGCCGTCTCAGCCGAGCGAAAACGAGTCGAATCCGCCCGAGACAGGGGGTGTCTGCGACCTGCCCTCGGGATCAGACATCCCCACGGTCGGACCCGACGCCGAGTGGGTCAACCGCAGCTTCCTCCTCGTACCCGAATCCCCGACGTTCGGTCCGGTGGAACGAGAGGACTCCTCCTGGGGATGCTTCGCTCATTCCCCAACAGGAGCCCTCTTCGGTGCCGCCAATTTCATGGGGGGCCTGCAGGCGAGTAGCGACGCGGATTCGTTCCTGGCATTCGTCGAGACAGCGACCGTCGACAACCCCGGCCGCGCAAACTTCATCGAAGAGCAGAGCGCCGCATTCGGAACCCCGAAGGAGCCAGGCCGGACCGGTCAGATTTCAGGATTCAGGTTCGACCGTGTGGAGGCGGATGAGGTTGTGGTTCGGATCGGCCTGAATCAGGGCACAGGCTCTGAGACAGTCACCGCCTTCATCTCTTTCGCGATGGTCTGGGACTCGTCCGCGTCCACGTGGCTTGTTGACGTGGAGCGCGTCCCCTTTAGCCCGTCAGTCGGTGACCTCGTCGGCTTCACAACGTGGGATGCGTCGAAATGATTGCTGTCACAGCGGCCGAGGGCGAGGAGTGCGAAGGGTTCGATCCTCTGTGCTGGGCTGGTGAGGGAATCGGCAACGCTGCCAATAGCGCGTTCACGGATTTCGTGCGTGATATCTGGAAGCTGCTGATCGATTTTCTCGG
>NZ_SCOG01000043.1:0-11632 GCF_005502545.1 Microbacterium sp. Beta | reverse complement strand
CGCCTCAGCGGCAGCGCCGGTCGTCGGTCAAGGGACCGAGCCGCCCCCCGATAGCGACGTGCCGCGCCGGCGGGAGATCCTCGCCCGGACGCTGCGTCGGCTCCCCGTGCTGGTGCCCGTCGTCTCCGTCCTGCTGCTGGCGGCCGGAGTGGGCATCGGCTGGGCGGTGTTCGCGCCGCCATCGCCGGAGGTCACGCTGACGGCGGTGCAGCAGGACCGCCGTGACGCGCTCGCCGCAGCCGACTTCGATCCCGGCTCGGTCGTGCCCCTCGCGCGAGAGGGGGATGCGCTGGCCTGGTACGCGACCCGTCAGGAGGCCGGCATCCGGTGCCTGATCCTCGACGTCGGCGCGCAGTCGCAATCGACCTGCCTCCCGGTCGACAGCATCGGGCGCGGCCTGAGCGCGACGATCCCGGTCCCCATGGAGGACAGCGGTGACACCCCTCGCGGAGTGGAGGCGGTGAGCGCCTCGATGCTCCTCTCGACGACGGGGGAGCCGATCGTCACCCTGGAACGCTGGCCGATGACGTCTTCTTCACCGTCGCAGTTCGCGGGTGCGGAGCGGTCACGCGCGGAGGAGCTGGCCGGCGAGGGGTTCGTCTCGTCCCTCGAGATCGTCGGTTCCTTCCGCACCTTGCCGGTGTGGACCGGGGACCGCGTGTCGGATCTGGGCACCGTCGAGAAGTGCCTCATCGTCGATGCGGTCGATGCGATGACCTGCGCCGCCTCCACCGCCGCCGTCGAGTCCGGTCTCGAAACGCGGATCGACCGCGTCGACGGCGGAGACGGTGCGCTCATCGGCACCTCGACTCTCGCGGCGAGGTTCACGAGGTGGCAGACGCCCTACCTCGTCATCACCGAGGCATCGCCGGGGAGGGGAGGCCCGGGCGAGATCGTCCGGGTCGAGGCCCCACCCGGTGACCCCATCGTGGTCGAACCGCCGGGCCGCGATCCGGACGGCTGAGCGGACGTCAGCTCGCCGCGGGCACCCGGTCGGCGAGGATCGCGCGGCGCTGGTCGCCGATACGGACGAGGATCAGCGTCGCCTCCTGGTCTCCGCGCAGCGTGAGCTTCTTCCGGAAGGCGGCGGGATCGACATCCACTCCGCGTTTCTTGATCTCCAGGCGTCCGACATCGTTCGCCTTGAGCGCGGCGTTGATCGCCTTGGGGCTCGCCGGAAGCGTCTCCCTGACGCGGAAGGACTGCACGAACGGACTGGTCAGGGCTGCGTCGGATGTCAGATAGGCGATGTGTTCGTCGAGCATGCCGGCGTCGAGACTGCGGGCGACCTCTCCGATCAGCCGCGCGCGGATCACCGCCCCGTCCGGCTCGTGCAGGAAGGCGCCGAGCTCGCGCACGGGCTCATCGGCGGTGTCGGCCGCAGCAATGAGCTCGTGCGAGCGCTCGCCGCGGATCACCAGTGCCGCGCGGCGCACTCCTTCTCGGGCGAGGGATCCGCTCCACACGACGAGTTCGACCACGCTGCCGTCGGCGCTCACCCACTGCGCCTCGGCATCGGCGGGCAGTGCGTCGCGGTCGTGGGCCGGTCCGAGCTTGATGCCGGTCGGGCGACGTGCGGCCACATCGAACGCCCAGTCCAGGGAGGGGGAGTAGTCGTCGGCGGAGACACGCCTGGTCTCGCTGTGCCCGGAGGTGCGTCTGGCCGGGTCCATCCAGACCGCGTCCCCGTCGTCCAGTCTGGAGAGGGCTTCCTCCGCCGTCTCGTGCCGCACCGCGGCGTCGTCGCCGAACGGCGCCAGGTTGTATGCCGCGATGGCGGAGGTGACCTCGTCGGCGTCGACGGCGTGCACTTGGAGTCCGGCTCCGGCGAAGGCGAGCGCATCGCCGCCGATACCGCAGCCGAGGTCGGCTACACGGGTGAAGCCCGACTGACGGATGCGCTGGGCGTGCCGTGCCGCGACACCGAGCCGCGTCGCCTGCTCGAGGCCGGCCCTGGTGAAGAGCATGCGGGCGGCGAAGGGGCCGAACTTCGTCGCTGCCCTCGACCGCAGGTGCGCCTGCCCGACGACGGCGGACACGAGGTCGGGGGAGTGGCCGGCCGCACGCAGCCGCGACACCGCTCGCGCGACCTCGGTGGTCGACTCGATGGGACCGGTCGTGTCGAGAAGCTCGAGACCTTCGGGGGTGAGCAGGGCGCGCAGCTCGGACATCTCCACGGTCTCAGCCTAATCGGCCGCGCCTCGAGTCGAACCGCGTCGCTCACTGGCACTCGCATTGCGTGAGTGCCAGCCGAGCGCCTAGACTGGATTAGCACTCTCGGGTTGAGAGTGCGAACAAGTCTTTCGTGTCAGCGTCAAGAAAGAAGAGGTAGACCGTGTCGGTTTCCATCAAGCCGCTCGAGGACCGCATCGTCATCAAGCAGGTCGAGGCCGAGCAGACCACCGCGAGTGGCCTGGTCATCCCCGACACCGCCAAGGAGAAGCCCCAGGAGGGCGAGGTCGTGGCGGTCGGCCCCGGCCGCATCGACGACAACGGCAACCGTGTTCCGCTCGACGTCGCCGTCGGCGACCGCGTGCTCTACAGCAAGTACGGCGGCACCGAGGTGAAGTTCGGCGCAGACGAGTTCCTCGTCCTGTCGGCTCGCGACGTCCTGGCGGTCGTCGTCCGCTGATCTGCTGAACCTGTTCCCCGCCTCTCATGAGGGGCAGGGTGAGGTCCTCGAAGGGGGCCCGGATGCGTCTCGCATCCGGGCCCCCTTCTGCGTCCGCCAGCGGGCATCCCTTTCCTGCCAAACTCCGCCGGGAGGCTCAGCCGTCGCGGTCCGTATCCTCGCCGCGGGCATAGGGTTGTGCGGTGACCCCAGAGACGACCCGCGCCACGCAGACCGCCGGAGTCGCCTACGCCGGAGGGGCGTACCTCCTCTGGGGCGTGCTTCCCCTCTACTTCCTCCTCCTCGTTCCGACGGGTCCGTGGGAGGTCGTGGCCTGGCGGGTGCTGCTCTCCTTCGTCTTCTGCGTCCTGCTGCTCACCGTCACGCGCGGTTGGGTGGCCTTCGGCGTCATCATCCGCCAGCCGAAGCTGCTGGGGTTGACCGCGCTGGCGGGCCTGCTGATCTATGTGAACTGGCAGGTGTTCCTGATCGGAACGCTCAGCGGCAACGTCGTCGAGACGAGCCTGGGGTACTTCATCAACCCGATCACGACGGTGCTGCTGGGTGTCTTCGTGCTGAAGGAGCGCATCCGCCGATTGCAGTGGGCAGCCATCGCCATCGCGGCTATCGCCGTCATCGTGATCGTCGTCGCCTACCGGCAGTTCCCGTGGATCGCGCTGTCGCTGACCGCGTCCTTCGGCGTGTACGGGCTCATCAAGAAGAAGATCGGCCCTGCGGTCGATGCGATCAGCGGCCTGACTCTGGAGTCGTTCTGGCTGATCCCCATCGCGGTGGCGCAGCTGATCATCGTCGCGCTCACGTCGGGCATCACGATGGGCGCGAACGGGTGGGCGCACGCGTTGCTGCTGGCCTTCGCCGGTGTCGCCACGGCGGTTCCGCTGCTGCTCTTCGCCGCGGGAACCCGACGCATCAACCTCACGGTGATCGGCATGATCCAGTTCATCACCCCCGTCATGCAGTTCCTCATCGGGGTCCTGGTGCTGCACGAGCCGATGCCGGCCGAGCGCTGGGCCGGCTTCATCATCGTGTGGATTGCGATCGGCGTCTTCGTGGTCGACCTCCTGCTCGCCGCGCGACGAGGGCGCAGGATTCCACGGGTCGAAGCCGCCTGATCCCGAGGACCACGGGTCAGGGAACCCGGTCCCGGATCGTTAACGCACCGAGACACTTGCACCCCCTGCGCGCGATACTCACGCCCTAGTGTTAGAGCACCCGATTGTGGTCACATTCCACGTTCAGTTACGCAAGGGAGCATCATGAACGCATTGAAGGGCTCGCGAACCGCGAAGGTCTTCGCCGGGATCGCACTGGTCAGTGCATCCGCCATCGTCATCGCTGGTTGCAGCAGCACTCCGAGCGGGGAGAGCGGCGGCAGTGACAAGCCCGCAGCCGATCTGACGCTCAAGCTCGGCTCGCTGCTTCCGCAGACCGGCTCGCTGGCGTTCCTCGGCCCGCCCATGGAGTCGGGCGTCGGGCTGGCCGTCCAGGAGGTCAACGACGCGGCTGCCGGCATCACGATCGACCTGACGGCCGAAGACGAGGGCGACACCGACACCAAGGCCTACGAGACCTCGATCACCAAGCTGCAGGGCGCCGGCGTCTCCGCCATCGTCGGAGCTGCCGCATCCGGCGTCTCCAAGCTCATCCTCGACGGCAACGTCAGCGCCGGGATCCTCCAGATCTCCGCGTCGAACACCTCGCCCGACTTCACCACGTGGGATGACAACGGTCTGTACTTCCGCACCGCCCCCAGCGACCTGCTGCAGGGCGAGGTGCTCGGCAACCTCATCGCCGAGGACGGCGCGAAGACGCTCGGCATCATCTACCAGAACGACGCGTACGGCACGGGCCTCGACGCGGCGATCAAGGAGACCTTCGAGGGCACCGGCGGCGAGATCGTCGCCGAGGCGTCGTTCAACGTCGGCGACGCGCAGTTCGACGCCCAGGTCGAGACGATCAAGGCGCAGAACCCCGACGCGGTCGCGATCGTGTCGTTCGACCAGTTCAAGACCATTGCGCCGCTGCTGGTGAACGCCGGCATCTCGGCCGACAAGTTCTACATGGTCGACGGCAACCTGTCCGACTACGGCTCGGAGATCCCGGTCTCGCTCGAGGGCGCGCAGGGAACCAAGGCCGGCCCCGCACTCGCCGACGACTTCACCTCGCGTCTGCAGGACTTCTGGACGGGCGAGGGCAACGCCGAGGTCAAGGACTTCACCTACGCGGCTGAGGCGTACGACGCCGTCATCCTCGTGGCGCTGGCCTCCCTGGCCGCTGGCTCGACGGACGGCGCGGACATCGCGGCCAAGATGCAGGAGGTGTCGGGCGGCTCCGGTGACGGCAAGAAGTGCACCAGCTTCGCCGACTGCGCCAAGATCATCAACGACGGCGGCACGGCCGACTACGACGGCTACTCCGGTGACGTCACGTTCGATGAGGCCGGCGACCCGCAGGGTGCGTCGATCGGCATCTACAAGTACGGTGCCGACAACATGATCACCCGCACCAACTGATCAGACGATCACACGACGAAGGCCCCGGATCCGATCCGGGGCCTTCGTCGTGGTGTCGGCGGCTTTCTCGCTCGCGGCTTCTCGCTCGCCGCTCAGGCGGCGTCGGTGCCGAGCGTGCCGAGATAGAGACCGATGACCTTGGGGTCGTTCAGCAGGTCCCTGCCACTTCCCTCGTGCGCGTCCTTGCCCTGATCGAGGACGTACCCTCGGTCGCAGATCTGCAGGCAGCGTCGAGCATTCTGCTCCACCATGATCGTCGTGACACCGGCCTTGTTGATGTCGGAGACCCGGATGAACGCGTCGTCCTGTCGCACGGGGGAGAGGCCGGCCGACGGCTCGTCGAGCAGCAGCACCGATGGGTCCATCATGAGGGCACGGGACATGGCGACCATCTGCCGCTCACCACCGGAGAGCGAACCGGCGCGCTGCTTGAGGCGCTTGCCCAGCTCAGCGAAGATGCCGGTGACGAACTCGAGTCGCTCGTCGTAGATCTTGGGGTTCTGGTACAGCCCCATCTGCAGGTTCTCCTCGATCGACAGCGAGGGGAAGACGTTGTTGGTCTGCGGCACGAAGGCCACTCCGCGCCGGACGAGCTTGTCGGCCTTCAGACCCACGATGCTCTCACCCTTCACCGTGATGTCGCCGCTTCGCACGTTCACGAGCCCGAAGATGGCCTTCAGGAGAGTGGACTTCCCCGCCCCGTTCGGACCGATGATCCCGATCAGCTCTCCCTGCCGCGCCACGAGGTTGGCACCGTTGAGGATGTTCACACCGGGAAGATAGCCGGCATGGACGTCGGTCAGCTTCACGACGACATCGCCCTGAGCCGCGCTCGTCGCTGCATCGGTCGGCGTTTCCCCGCTCATGCGGTGCCCCTTCCCTCGGTATCGGTATCGGTATCGGTAGCGGTGCCGGGAACCGGATCGGTCGCCTCGAGCTCGGCCTCCGCCTCCGCTTCGATCTCCTCGCGGAGCCTGCTGGCGGCGGCATCGGGGAGCACCGGGATACGTCCGGTGACGGCGCCGAGGTCCACGTCCTGGTGTGCACCGAGGTACGCGTCAACGACAGCCGGGTTCTCCATGACCTCGTCGGGAGGGCCCTCCGCGACGACCCGCCCCTCGGCCATCACGATCACCCAGTCGGCGATGTGACGCACCATGTGCATGTCGTGCTCGACGAAGAGCACGGTCATGCCCTCCTCCTTCAGGTCGAGGATGTGGTCGAGGAGCGACTGCGTGAGCGCGGGGTTGACGCCGGCCATGGGCTCGTCGAGCATCACCAGCGTCGGGTCGCTCATCAGCGCCCTGGCCATCTCGAGGAGCTTGCGCTGGCCGCCCGAGAGGGCCGCGGCGAAGTCCTTCTCCTTCGCGTCGAGCTTGAAGCGCGTCAGCAGTTCGCGCGCCTTGGCCTCGATCTCGTCGTCCTGTGCCCTCCACAGGAAGGGGAACAGGCTGGACCAGAATCCCTCACCGCGCTGATGCGGAGCGCCCAGCTTCATGTTCTCGAGCACCGTGAGCAGCGAGAGCGACTTGGTGAGCTGGAACGTGCGTACCTGGCCCATCCTGGCCACCTTGAACGACGGCACCCCGGAGAGGCTCGTGCCGTCGAACGACCACGTGCCGCTGTTGGGCTTGTCGAATCCGCAGAGCAGGTTGAAGAGCGTCGTCTTGCCTGCTCCGTTCGGGCCGATCAGCGCGGTGATGGCTCCTCGGGGGACTTCGAGGTGATCGACGTCGACGGCGGTCAGGCCTCCGAAGCGACGCTGGACGGCGTCGACGACGAGGATCGGATCGACCTTCGCGACTCCGGGCTTCACCTCACCCTTGGTCAGGCCGGTGGTCTTCGGGCGTCGGATGCTCCCCGTGGAGGGAGCCGCGGTCACCGCGGCGTCCGCCGAGCCGGGGACCTGTTCCGGGGTCAGTTCATTTGACAAAGGTCATCTCCCTCTTGTCTCCGAGGATGCCCTGCGGGCGGAAGATCACGAGCAGCATCAGGGCGATGCCGACGAAGACGAAGACGAGGGTCGACGCCTGGCTGTCGGTCATCGGCAGCAGCCCGGCCTTCGCCATCGACGGGAGCAGGTTGGCCATGAAGGCGAACACCACCCAGAAGAGCACCGCACCGAGCGTGGGTCCGAACACCGTGGCCGCGCCTCCCAGGAGGAGGATCGTCCACAGGAAGAACGTCAGCGACGTCGAGTAGCTGCCGGGGACGACCGCGGAGGGGAGGACGAAGACGATCCCACCCGCGGCGCCGATCACACCACCCACGACGAGCGCCTGCATCTTGTAGGCGAAGACGTTCTTGCCCAGCGAGCGCACCGCGTCCTCGTCTTCGCGGATGCCCTTGAGCACGCGGCCCCACGGGCTGCGCATCAGCGCCCACACCAGCAGGATGGCGACGACCAGGACGATCACGCCGAACACGCGGTTCCAGAGGTCGTTCGCGCTGTACGTCCAGGGTCCGAACCCGTAGGTCCCCGGCGGGATGGGGTTCGCGTCGCGGAATCCGCCGTTGTACTGGGCGAGGCCGTCGGCGCTGTTGGTCCATTCGTCGAACACCTGCGTGGTGAAGAGGAGACGGACGATCTCGCCCGCGGCGATCGTGGCGATCGCGAGATAGTCGGCGCGGAGCCGCAGCGTCGGTATGCCCAGGAGCACGGCGAAGAGGGCGCCGCCGACCAGGCCGATCAGCATGCCGATCCACCACGGCAGGCCGAAGCTGAGCACCGAGATGGCGTAGCCGTAGCCGCCGATCGCCATGAACGCCGCCATGCCGAAGTTGAGCAGTCCGGCGTATCCGAAGTGCACGGCGAGGCCGGTCGCCGCGAGCGCGTAGGCGATGGTGACCGGGCTGAACAGGTAGACGGCCGTGTTCGAGAAGATGCTTCCGAAGTCCATGGCGATCAGCCCAACCTTTCCCTGCGTCCGAGCAGCCCTTGAGGTCTCACGAGGAGGATGAGGATGAGGATCACGAGAGCACTCGCATACTTGAGGTCGGACGGGATCCACAGCGTCGACACCTCGACAGCCATGCCGACGATGAGCGATCCGACCAGAGCGCCGAACGCCGTGCCGAGGCCGCCGAGGGTGATCGCGGCGAAGATCAGCAGGAGCATCTGCATCCCCATGTCCCACTTCACACCGGGGCGGAAGTACGCCCACAGGATGCCGGAGATGGCGGCGAGCGTTCCCGCGAGGATCCAGACGTAACGGATCACACGGTCGACGTCGATCCCGGACGCGGCAGCGAGCTGCGGGTTGTCGGAGATCGCGCGGGTGGCCTTGCCGATGCGGGTGCGCGTCAGGAAGAAGGCCACGGCCAGGATCACGACGATGCTCACACCCATCGCGATCATGTCGATGTAGGACAGGGAGATCGGCCCGAACTGGATCGGGGTGGGGCTGGCACCGGGGAGCTGATAGGTCCCTCCGCCGATCATGAACTGGAACGCGTATCGCAGCGCGAGCGAGAGCCCGATGCTGACGATCATCAGCTGGACGACACCGAGACCGCGCCGGCGGAGCGGACGCCAGATCCCGGCATCCAGCGCCCAGCCGAACAGGCCGCCGCCGATGACGGCCGCGACGATGCCGAGCCAGAGAGGAAGGTGCCAGAACGTGGTCGTGACGAGGGCGACGAGGCCGCCCCACGTGACCATCTCGGCGTGCGCGAAGTTGGAGAGGCGCGTGGTGCCGTAGATGAGGGCAGCGCCCATCGAGGCGAGAGCCAGCAGGAGTCCGAAGTTCAGTCCGCCGACGAGGCGTGAGAGCAGCTGGTCGACGAAGGAGACGGTGACCCGTTGCCCCTCGCCGAGGAAGAGGTTCATGATCTTCGTCCCGGTGAGGCCGAACTCGACTTCGAAGGAGGCCGTGGTCCCGGCGATCGGCTGGGTGCCCTCCGGGAGCTGGGTCGCATCGACGATCACGCCGTCCGGCAGCGTCGACTCATCGACCGTGAGGGTGTACTTCTCCTTCTCGGGCACGTACAGGCGCCATTTGCCGTCGGCATCGGTCTCGGTCTCGCCGTCGAAGCCCTTGCCCTCGATGGTCATGACCACGCCTTCGACCGGCTGGTCGTCGAAGGTCACGACGCCGGCGAAGTAGAAGTCGGTGACCTCCTGCCCGTCGTCCGTCGTCTCGGCCGAGGCCGCTGACGGGGGCAGGAACAGGAACGCTGTGAGCGCCATGAGGATACTGAGGAAGGCGACCACCCAGGGTCGCTTTCGCTGCACGGCGAGTGTTGTGGGTCCCACGCAACCTCCACTTTGAGTGCTGTGTCTCTGCGATCTCGGGTTTGTCCGCAGAGATGGACGACGCACTTGAGCGTAATGCGCCATCGCCGAATCACCTACGGTCGGTGCCAACGGTCCGGTAACGACGCGGCTCCGGGAATGTTCTCGGGCGTGTCTCGCTTAGAATCTTCATACGGGCCGCGGCCCCGCACCGGCCGACGTCGACCACCCCCTCGCACTCGGACATGCGCGACTCGCGCAGAAGGAGAATCCATGGAACAGCACGATCCCTTCGGCTTCGTCGGACTGACGTACGATGACGTGCTGTTGCTCCCCGGGCACACCGATGTCATCCCCAGCGAGGCCGACACCTCGTCGCGCATCACCCGGCGCATCTCGGTCGCGACGCCGCTCCTCTCGAGCGCCATGGACACGGTCACCGAGTCGCGGATGGCGATCGCGATGGCGCGTGAAGGCGGCATCGGCATCCTGCACCGCAACCTCTCCATCGCCGACCAGGCAGCGCACGTCGACCGCGTCAAGCGCAGCGAGTCCGGCATGATCACCGACCCCATCACCACGACGCAGGATGCGACGGTCGAAGAGGTCGACAACCTCTGCGCGAAGTACCGCATCTCCGGCCTTCCCGTCGTCGACGACGACGGCCGGCTCGTCGGCATCATCACCAACCGCGACATGCGCTTCGTCTCCGGCTTCGAGCGGCAGACCACCTTCGTCAAGGACGTCATGACGCGGGAGAACCTCGTCACCGCTCCGGTGGGCGTGGCCGCAGGCGAGGTCATCGCCCTGTTCGCGAAGCACCGTGTCGAGAAGCTGCCGCTCATCGACGACGACGGCAAGCTCGCCGGTCTCATCACCATCAAGGACTTCGACAAGAGCGAGAAGTACCCGCTCGCCACCAAGGACGACCAGGGGCGTCTGCGCGTCGGCGCGGCGATCGGCTTCTTCGGCGACGCGTGGGAGCGTGCCGAGGCGCTGCGCGATGCCGGGGTCGACGTCCTCGTGGTCGACACGGCCAACGGGCAGTCGCAGGGTGTCATCGACCTCGTCCGCCGGCTCAAGGCCGACGAGTCCTTCGCACACATCGACGTCATCGGCGGCAACGTCGCCACCCGTGAAGGCGCTCAGGCTCTCATCGATGCCGGAGTCGACGCGGTCAAGGTCGGCGTCGGCCCCGGGTCCATCTGCACCACCCGCGTCGTCGCCGGCGTGGGCGTGCCGCAGGTGACCGCGGTCTACGAGGCTTCGCTCGCCGCTCGTCCCGCAGGCGTTCCGGTCATCGCCGACGGTGGTCTGCAGTACTCGGGCGACATCGCCAAGGCGCTCGTCGCCGGTGCCGACGCCGTGATGCTCGGCTCGCTCCTCGCCGGAACCGACGAGTCGCCGGGCGAGATCGTCTTCCAGTCGGGCAAGCAGTTCAAGCAGTACCGCGGCATGGGCTCGCTCGGCGCGATGCAGACGCGCGGCAAGCAGACCTCGTACTCGAAGGACCGCTACTTCCAGGCCGATGTCCCGAGCGACGACAAGCTGATCCCCGAGGGCATCGAGGGCCAGGTCCCGTACCGCGGACCGCTCGCCGCGGTCGCCTATCAGCTGGTGGGCGGGCTGCGTCAGTCGATGTTCTACGTCGGAGCGCGCACGATCGAGGAGCTCAAGACGCGCGGCAAGTTCGTGCGCATCACCTCGGCGGGGCTCAAGGAGTCGCACCCGCACGACGTGCAGATCGTGGTCGAGGCGCCGAACTACAAGAAGTAGGCGTGACACGAAGAGGGGCCGGATGCGCATCGCATCCGGCCCCTCTTCGTGTCACGCCGCTGCGGTCACCCGCAGGTGTAGGTGACGCCGTTGACTTCCCAGACGCCGGCACCCAGCTCGGCGCACGTGCCGAAGATCGCGGCGAAGACGGTGACGGACAGGATGATCCCGATGATGCCGAGGATCGTCAGGATCGCGCCGATGATGATGCCCGCGATGGCCAGCCCCTTCGGCTGCCCGGTCTTGCCGAGTTTCACCGCGGCGACGATGCTCAGGATGAGTCCGATTGGCGCCGCCAGGAAGGCGAGGACCAGACCGACGATCGACAGGACGCGACCGGGAGGCGTGGGCTCCGGCTGCGGGTACGCCGGTGCCGTGGGCGCCGGATAGGCCGGGGCTGCTGTCGGTGCGGATTCCCAGGCCGGGGCTGCGGTCGGCGGAGCGGGAGGGGCAGCGGGCGGTGTCGTCGGGGTCGAG
>NZ_SCOG01000042.1:0-12861 GCF_005502545.1 Microbacterium sp. Beta | reverse complement strand
ACGAACCATTTGCGCGATTCGAAACCCCGGGCGACGCCCCTCCCAGCGCCCTCACATCCGGAAAATGTACAAACGTACATGTACGGATGTCCAAGGGGGCGGGATGAGGCACGGGGAGCGTCGGCGACGTGACCCTGAGGCGCGCCGTCGGGAGATCGTGACCGCGACCGCCGAGCTCATCGTCGAGGTGGGTGCCGAAGCGGTCACACACCGTATGGTGGCCGCGCGTGCCGGGGTGCCTCTCGGGGCGACGACGCAGTACTTCGACACCCTCGACGACCTCAGGGCTGCCGCGTTCCGCGCCCTCGCGGAAGAGGTCGATGCCCGCCTCGACGGAGTGCGTCAGACCATCGCCGAACGCGGCGACACGCCCGACGTCATCGCCGCCCTCGTGTTCGAGAGCATGGACGACCATCACGCCGTGCAGGCCGACCGTGCGGTGGTCACCGCCGCCGTGCACGACCCCCGCCTGCGCGATCTCGCTCGTCATCTGTCGGACCGCCTGGTCGATCTGCTCACGCCCACCTATGGCGAAGACCGTGCCAGAGCGGCAATGATCTTCATCGACGGCGTCATGTGGAGCACGCAGATCCGCGACGACCGCCTTGCCCAGTCCTTCATCGAGTCCGCACTGGCGCGGATCCTCGGAGATTCCGTCTCCACCCCCTCCGCAGCGACAGCCACACCCTGACACCGAGGAAACCGCCTTGTCGAAACTCGCCATCCTGAGCCTCAAGAACCGCGCGCTCATCGCGCTGATCACCATCGTCGCGGCGGTGTTCGGCGGCCTCGCGCTCACGAACCTCAAGCAGGAGCTCATCCCCTCGCTCGAGTTGCCGGCGCTCGTCGTCATGACGACCTACCCCGGCGCATCGCCCGAGGTCGTCGAGAACGACGTGTCCACCCCGGTGGAAGCGGCGATCCAGGGCGTCCCCGGCCTGGAGTCGACGACGGCGACGAGCACCACGAACGCGTCGATCGTGCAGGCGATGTTCGCCTACGGCACGAACCTCGCCACGGCTGAGCAGAAGATCCAGCAGGCGATCAACCGCATCTCGTCCCAACTGCCGGAGGATGTGACGCCGCAGGTGCTGTCGGTCTCCATCGACGACTTCCCCGTGATCCAGGTGGCCGTCACCGGGTTCGAGGACGCGGACAACGCCCAGGCCCAGCTCGAATCCGTCGCGATCCCCGAACTCGAAGACGTCGACGGCGTCAACGCGGCCGAGATCGTGGGCGGGGTCGGTCAGCGCATCAGCATCACGCCCGACGTGGCGAAGCTCGCTGCTGCCGGCCAGAGCACCTCGGCGATCAACGACGCACTCGACCAGAACGGCACGCTGTTCCCCGGTGGCGACATCACCGAGAACGGTCAGACGCTGACGGTGCAGACGGGCGCGAAGATCACCTCGGTCGAGGAGATCGCCGCCCTTCCGCTGGTGGGCAGCGACGTCACGATCGGCGATGTCGCGACGGTCGTGCAGGAGTCCGATCCCGTCACCTCCATCTCCCGTGTCGACGGCAAGGATGCGCTGTCGATCTCGATCACGAAGCTCCCGGCCGCGAACACCGTGGAGGTGTCCAACGGCGTGATCGCCGCGCTCGACACGATCGGCGACGCCTTCCCGGACGCGACCTTCACGGTGATCTTCGACCAGGCGCCGTTCATCGTGCAGTCGATCGAGACGCTCGCCACCGAGGGAATGCTCGGCCTGGTGTTCGCGGTGCTCGTGATCCTCGTCTTCCTGATGTCGGTGCGCTCCACCCTCGTCACCGCGATCTCGATCCCCACCAGTGTGCTCATCACCTTCATCGGGCTGCAGGCGTTCGGCTACTCGCTGAACGTGCTCACCCTCGGTGCGCTCACGATCGCGATCGGTCGAGTGGTCGACGACTCCATCGTCGTGATCGAGAACATCAAACGTCACTACGTGGGCGATGCCGACAAGGGCGATGCGATCCGCCTCGCGGTGCGCGAGGTCGCGATGGCGATCACGGCGTCCACCATCACGACCGTGGCGGTCTTCCTGCCGATCGTCTTCGTCGGCGACATGGTCGGCGAGCTCTTCCGGCCGTTCGCGATGACCGTGACGATCGCGATGGTCGCCTCGCTCCTGGTAGCCCTGACGATCGTGCCGGTGCTCGCCTACTGGTTCCTCAAGCCGGGCAAGCCGTTGCTCGACGAGCACGGCGACGCGATCGACCCAGAGCACCCCGACGCTCCGCCGACGTGGCTGCAGCGGCAGTACCGGCCGATCCTGGGCTGGACGCTCAAGCACTCCGGTGTCACGGTGATCCTGGCGGTCGTCGTGCTCGGCGCCACGCTCGCCGCAGCGCCGCTGATGAAGGTCAACTTCCTCGGCGACTCCGGCCAGAACACCATGACGATCACGCAGGACCTCGGCCCGACGGCGAGTCTGCAGGCCAAGTCGGATGCGGCGGTGGCAGTCGAAGACGCCCTGCTCGACATCGACGGCATCGAGCACGTACAGGCCTCGATCGGCACCAGCGGTTCGGCGCTCAGCGACGCCTTCTCGGGCGGTGCGGGCGTCACGTACTCGGTGCTCACCGACTCGAACGCCGATCAGGAGAAGCTCCGCGCGGATGTGCAGGATGCGATCGACGGCCTCGGTGACGAGGTCGGGGATGTCGCGGTCTCGGCCTCGGCCGGCTTCGGATCGAGCGACATCGAGATCACGGTCAGCGCCTCGAACTCGGACGACCTCCAGACGGCGACCACCGCGCTGGTCAAGGAACTCGACGGGAAGGACGGCGTCGGCCAGGTGAGCGACAACCTCGCCGCGTCGCTGCCGTACATCGCCGTCGTGGTCGACCGGGAAGCCGCCGCGCAACGAGGACTCTCGGAGGTCGCGGTCGGTGCCATCGTCTCGGGCACCATGCGCCCGCAGCAGGCCGGATCCGTCGAGATCGACGACACCGCGCTGACGGTCTACATCGTGACTCCGAACCCACCGACCACGGTCGATGCGCTCAAGCAACTCACCATCCCGACGCCCGCCGGCATCGTGCAGCTGCAGGACATCGCGACCGTCGAGCAGCAGAACGGACCCACCTCGATCACCACGGAGCAGGGCCGTCGTACTGCGACGATCACCGTGCCGCCGGCGTCCGACAACCTCGCCACGGCCACGCAGTCGGTGAACTCCGCGCTCGCGGCGGTCGACCTGCCCGACGGTGCATCCGCCGAGGTGGGCGGTGTCGCGTCCCAGCAGGCCGACTCGTTCTCGCAGCTGGGGCTGGCGATGCTCGCGGCGATCCTGATCGTCTACGTGGTCATGGTCGCGACCTTCAAGTCGCTGCGCCAGCCGCTGCTGCTGCTCATCTCGGTGCCGTTCGCGGCGACTGGGGCGATCCTGCTGCAGATCATCACGGGTGTGCCGCTCGGCGTCGCGTCGTTGATCGGCGTGCTGATGCTCATCGGCATCGTGGTGACGAACGCGATCGTGCTCGTCGACCTCGTGAACCAGTACCGGGAGAAGGGTCTGTCGACGATCGAGGCGGTCAAGGCCGGTGGGGAGAAGCGTCTGCGGCCGATCCTCATGACGGCGCTCGCGACGATCCTGGCTCTGACTCCGATGGCGCTCGGCATCACGGGCCACGGCGGCTTCATCTCGCAGCCCCTCGCGATCGTCGTGATCGGCGGCCTGATCTCGTCGACCGTGTTGACGCTGATCGTGCTGCCGACGCTGTACAACCTCGTCGAGGGTGCCAAGGAGCGCCGCGCTGCCCGCAAGGCCGGGGGCTCGGATGCCGGTGCGGCGCCCGCTCCGGACGCCCCGGCCGACCCCGCCGCGCCTGCCGCCGCGACGGGCTCCGGTGGCCCGGTGCTGATCGACGCGTCCGGCCTGCCGCACGCGCCGCAGCTCACACGGCGTGAGCTGCGGGAGCGCGGGGAGTAGAGCACGCTCCCGGCTCCGTCCGGCCGAAACGGAGGCCATGTGTGCCTCGCCCGGCGAGTCCCCATCCGACTCGCCGGCCGGGCGTCATTCGGTCTCCGTTTTCGCGGAGGATGCTCGCGGAGCGGGCGTGGAGGACGACCTAGGTGGGGCTGTCGCGGAGAGAGTGTGGGGTGTCAGCTCAGGGTGATGCCCCAGTGCAGGGTCCAGGTCTCGTCGGGGTCGAGGCGCCGGATGCCGAGGCCGCTGTTCAGCGCATCGGCGGGCGCGGTCATGGGCTCGATCGCGACGGCCAGGGCCTGCCCCGGGTAGCGGGGCGTGGTGTACACCTGCACGTAGTCGAAGCCCTCTCCCTGCCAGAGCGTGACCCGTCGGCCGTCCGGTGCGGTGAGGGAGTGACGGACGATTCCGTCCGCGTCGCGGGTCAGGTCCGCGAAGCCGGTGTCGAGGGAGACATCGCCGAGGCGCGCCCCTTCTCGCAGGGTGGCGTCGGCCGGTCGGGTGCCGGTCGGCAGCATCCGCTCGTCCGTTTCGATGGCGGTCTCCGCGGGGATCCGCAGGACGAGGTCGTGCGGATCGACGTCGCCGATCGTGACGAAGGGGTGGGTTCCGAGAGCGACCGGGGCTGGGCCGGTCGAACGGTTGGTCAGGGTGTGCGCGACATCGATGCCGTCGGCGGTGAGGGTGTATGTGACGGCGGTCTCGATCAGGTACGGGTATCCGGTCTGGGGCACGATCGTCGCGCGGAGTACCGCTGCCGTCTCGGTCTGGGCGACCTCGTAGGCGGTGAAACGCAGCAGGCCGTGGCTCGCATTGCCGAGTTTGGGCTCCGTGATGGCGAGCTGTCTGACCGTACCCGCATCGTCCCATCGGCCATCACGCACCCTGTTCGGCCACGGGGCGAGGACCACTCCGGAGCACGATGGGGTCGGAGAGTCCTCGGGATACGGCGGCACGAGGTCGACGCCCCCGATGCACAGCGAACGGAGGGAGGCGCCGACCTGAGCGATCTGGGCGGTGACGTCGCCGAGCTGCAGGGCGATCTGGGTGCCGGTGGGGGAGACGGAAATCACTCCCTCAGCGTAGAGGCACCCGGTCGGCACCGGGGGTCTGTGCGGTCTCTCAGGAGCGTCGGCTACACTTGAACGGTCGGCTTCGGACACCCGCGCGTTGGCGCGGACGTTTTATGTGTGTGAAGTGTGAGTCCAGGGGCCGATGGTGAGCGTCGATCGACGCAAATCAACCATCACATGAATGGCCCCGGCCGCTGACAGTCCGGAACCCCGCTGGTCGCATCCGACCACGCGCTGGGTGCTCGCGCGTGTGCGCGGCGCTGTTCTCGTGCGAGAACACAGAAAGAACACCGCAATGCCGAAGAACAAGAAGCCCCGCGGCGGGCGTCCCGCAGCCAACTTCGAGCCGCGCTACGGCGCCAAGAAGACCTCCTTCCACGATCGCCACAACGGCGGGGCCGCCCGCGACGGTGCGCGCGATGAGCGCGGTGGACGCGCGGATGCCGGTGACCGCCGCTCCGCTCCCGCCGCAGGCGGATACGACCGTCGTCCCGGCAGCCGCAGCGCCGGTCACCGGGGCTACCGCCCGGCCGAGGCCGAGGGCGGTGCTCCCAAGCAGCGGTGGGGTGCGTCCGAGCGCGCAGGCCGCGATGAGGCTCGCGCGATTCGCAACCGTGCCGAGTCCGGGCGCCGAGAGGCTCCGCACCACCGCAACGACGAGCGCTCCGAGCGCCCTCGCTACAACGACCGCCCCAGCGCCGGCGGCCGTTTCGACGACCGTCCGCGTCGCGATGACCGTGGCGGACAGCGTCCGACCGGCCCCGGCACCTACCGTGACGACCGTGGCGGAGACCGCCCCCGGTATGACCGTGACGACCGTGCGCGTCGCGACGACCGCGGTGCCGGCACCCAGCGTCAGGGCTTCCGCGACAACGACCACCGCGATGGCGGACGTCCGGTTCGGGACGATCGCCGTGGCGGCGAGCGTCCCCGCTTCAACAGCGACCGTGGCGGCGAGCGTCCCCGCTTCGGCGACCGCGGCAACGACCGTCCCCGGTTCGAGCGCGACGAGCGTCCGCGGCGCGACGACCGCGGCTTCGACCGCACCCGCTCGAACGACCGTGGCAACGAGCGCCCCGAGCGTTCCTTCGACGCCGACCGCGCACGTCGTGCTTTCGACCGCGACCGCACCCAGCGTTCCTTCGAGGGTGGGCGCGAGCGTCCGTCGACCGGCGGCGCCTACCGCACCGAGCGTCCCCGTCCGCTGACCTCGGACACCCGTGGCCGCCCGGCACGCAATGAGCGCCCGAGCCGCAACGACTGGAATGCCACCAGCCGTCCGGCCTCGACCGGAGCGAAGTTCGCGCCCGGTGACGATGTCGTCCACGAGCGCCTCGAAGCGAAGTCCGTCGCGGCCGTCGAGGTCGATGGTGTGACGTTCGGCGATCTGGGTCTCGGCTCGAACATCGTCGAGACACTCGTCGGAATGGGCGCTGCGACGCCGTTCCCGATCCAGGCCGCCAGCATCCCTGCCGTGCTCGCCGGTCGCGATGTGCTCGCCCGTGGCCGCACCGGCTCCGGCAAGACCATCGCCTTCGGCGCACCGCTCGTCGAGCGTGTGCTGCAGTCGCAGGCCGGCAAGCGCCGTGAGTTCGGACGTTCGCCGCGCGCGATCATCCTCGCTCCGACCCGCGAGCTCGCGCTGCAGATCGACCGCACCATCCAGCCGATCGCGCGCAGCGTCGGCCTGTTCACCACGCAGATCTACGGTGGTGTGCCGCAGGGCCGTCAGGTGGGTGCGCTCAAGAAGGGCGTCGACATCGTGATCGGCACCCCCGGTCGCATCGAGGACCTCATCAACCAGGGCAAGCTCGACCTCTCCGACTGCCGCATCGCGGTGCTCGACGAGGCCGACCACATGTGCGAGCTCGGGTTCGTCGAGCCCGTGCAGCGCATCCTCCGTCACACCGCGGAAGGCAGCCAGAAGCTGCTGTTCTCGGCGACGCTGGACCGCGAGGTCGCCGCGCTCGTCGACGAGTTCCTCGTCGACCCCGCCGTGTACGAGGTCGCCGGTGAGGACCAGGACTCCTCGACGATCGAGCACCGCGTTCTCGTGATCGAGCACCGCGACAAGGCCGACATCCTCACGTCGCTCGTCGACCGCGACGGCAAGACGCTCGTGTTCGCCCGCACCCGCGCCTACGCCGACATGCTCGCCGAGCAGTTCGACGACGCCGGGATCCCCGCCGTCTCGCTGCACGGAGACCTGAACCAGGCCAAGCGCACGCGCAACCTGGAGCGGCTGACCTCGGGTCGCGTTAACGTGCTCGTCGCCACGGACGTCGCCGCCCGCGGCATCCACGTCGACGACATCGACCTGGTCGTCCAGGCCGATGCGCCCGACGAGTACAAGACGTACCTGCACCGCTCGGGTCGCACCGGTCGTGCCGGTCGCTCGGGTCGCGTCGTCACGCTGATCACGCGTCAGCGTCAGCGCCGCATGACCGAGCTGCTCGATCGCGCCGAGATCGACGCCCCGTTCGAGAACGCCCGTCTGGACGACGACGTGATCGAGGAGATCGCCGGTCGCGTGCCGACCGCGGCCGACCTGACCGCCTGAGTCTCCTTCACGAAGGCCCCGTCCTGCGCTCGCAGGCGGGGCCTTCGTCGTGCGGGGAGTGTGGGCGCGGGGTCAGGCCAGCTCGTGCACGTGCACGGCGGAAGTCAGGTTCGTGCCGTTGAGGTCGAGGTAGATCACGCCCTCGGTCATGGTGAGGGTCATGGTGTTCCGGCGCTCGATGAGGGCCGAAGCGGTCTCGATGAACCCGGGATCGAAGCTGTAGACGCGGATGTCCTCGCGGCGGTGGATGCGTTTGTCCGTCCACGGTGCCATCACCTTGGCGGGGTCGCGGTGCGTGTACACGACGGTGCGCTCGGCGAGACGGCTGCCGTAGTGCAGGCGCTCGGCATCGGGCGCGCCGATCTCGACCCAGGCCGTGATGAGCCCGGTGAGGTCGCGTACGAGCACTGCAGGTTCCTCGGTCGAGGAGATGCTGCCACCGAACGCGATGCCCTCGGCGAACTCCAACCCGTAGGCGAGCACCCGGGTGAGCATGTACGCATCGGTCTCGGACGGATGCCGGGCCGCGCGCAGCGAGTAGTCCTCGTAGACGCCGCGATCGGTGTCAGCAAGCTGCACCTCGAATGTGTGGACTGTGGAACCGATCGCCATGATCCCCGAGCCTACGCCGCCGGCGAAGGAGCGCCGGACCAGCGCTCTCAGAAGAGCATCGGCTGTGCGGGTGATGCCTCGGATCGCGCGCTGGGTGCGAATGCCACTCGAGGGCCCGACTGCACGTGACCCTGCCCCGGTCGAAGGCCTCGCCGGGGGTAGTCGTCCTCGTGGCGGCCGTCGAGTCCATGCATGCGGATGAGCGGACGAGTGCGTTTCGCGAGCCACTGTCTGTACCCCTTCGGCGCCTCGACGGAGGCTCCCGGGTACAGGCCGCGGTACGACGAGACGAGGTCGGGGCGATTCGCGTCGAGCCACTGGAAGAACCACGGCTTCACGCCGGGTCGCAGGTGCAGGGCTCCGTAGATGACCGAGCGTGCACCGGCCTCTCTGATGCGCACGAGGGCGCTGTCGATCGCGGCGAGGGAGTCGGTCATATGGGGCATGATCGGCATGAGGAAGACGGTCACGGGGAAACCCGCATCCGCCAGTGCTCGCACGGTGTCGAGGCGGGCCTGCGTCGTCGGTGCCCCCGGCTCGATGGCCTTCTGCAGGTCGTCGTCGTACATCGCGATCGACATCTGCACGTCGATCGGCACACGCTGCGCGGCCTTCACGAGCAGCGGGATGTCTCGACGGATCAGCGTTCCCTTCGTGAGGATGGAGATCGGGGTTCCCGATGCGGCGAGGGCCTGGATGATCCCCGGCATGAGCTTGTAGCGGCCCTCGGCGCGCTGGTACGGATCGGTGTTTGTCCCGAGGGCGACGGTCTCGTGCTCCCAGCTGCCCTTGCGCAGCTCGCGTTCGAGCACCTCGACGACATTCACCTTCACGACGATCTGCGAGTCGAAATCGGAGCCGCCGTCGAGGTCGAGGTACTCGTGCGTGCCGCGGGCGAAGCAGTAGACGCAGGCATGAGAGCATCCGCGGTACGGGTTGATAGTCCATGCGAACGGCATGCGCGAGGCGCCGGGGACATGGTTCAGTGCCGACTTCGACAGCACCTCGTGGAACGTCATGCCCGCGAACTCGGGCGTGGTCACCGAGCGCAGAACGCTGGATCGGTCTTCGAGGCCGGGGAGCGCGGATGCATCCGTCTCGCCGAGTTTCTGTCCTTGCCACCGCATTCGACCATTCGAACAGATGAGCGATCCTGATGCAAGCCGCTCTCATAACTATCTTCGAATGAGATGATGGACCAATGCCCTTTCTGCCGCACGCTCAGCATGCGGCGCCGCGGTCCCCGATCCGCGGACCCGCTCTCCCGATCGGCGTCGCCCTGACGGCGATCGGCATCCTCTGCTCGATCGGGTCCGGTCCGGTGCCGTCGTCCGACGCCGAGGTCATGCCCGTGCCGGTCGCGGTCATGCAGGTCCCGCCGGTCAAGGTCGCTGCGACCACGGCGGCCGACCCCTGTGCCGAGCCGTCGGTGCAGCAGGCCATCGCGAACGGTGACGATGCGGGCGCGATCGCGGGCTTCGGGGGAGGGGTGGCCTTTCGCGATGCGGTGGTGGCGGGCAATGCCCCCTGCGTCTCGCTCAGCGACCCCGCACGCCTCTGGGTGGTGGTGAACAAGTCGCTGCCGCTGAATCCCCCCGCCTACGAGCCGGCGGACCTCGCTCAGGTGCCGCTGCAGATGACGACGCCGTCCGGACGTGTGCGCTCCGATGTGGCCGCCGCCGTCGGCCGGATGGCGGATGCGGCAGCCGCGGCCGGCGTGGGACGCATCGGGGCGAACAACGGCTACCGCTCCTATGGTCTTCAGGTGACGACCTACGGCTCGCACGTGCGTTCGCAGGGGCAGGCGGAGGCGGATGCCGGCTCGGCTCGCCCCGGTCACAGCGAGCACCAGACGGGTCTCGCCCTCGATGTGGTGGCGTGCGGTGCGGGCTGCGGCGGACTCGACGGCTTCGGCGGCACCGCCCAGAGCGACTGGGTCGCCGCTCACGCCTGGGAGTACGGATTCATCGTGCGCTACGAGCAGGTCGGCACCCCGGTCACCGGATACGCCCCGGAGCCGTGGCACCTCCGCTACGTCGGGGTCGACCTGGCGGCGGCATACCACGAGGGCGGATTCCATACGCTGGAGGAGTTCTTCGGGCTCCCCGCTGCGCCCGACTACTCGCACTGAATCGGGTGGGAACGCCTTGGTTGCGGCATCCGACAACCGCGGAACCCAGTCTCACGTTTTATGGGATGCATTCTCACAACGTCCTGTCCCCGGCCTCCACGGCATCGTAGAATCACCGGAGCAATGATGCACGACACGTTCAGGAGGACGGCATGGAACGCGACATCTACGACGAGGATCACGAGGCTTTCCGGGACCTGGTCAAGGACTTCGTCAAGCGCCACGTGACAGGCGAAGCGATCGAGCGGTGGGATGCCGCGGGCGAGATCGACCGCGCGACCATGCTGGCGGCCGGCGAGGCCGGTCTGATCGGGCTCTCCGTCCCCGAGGAGTTCGGCGGCGCGGGGATGCTGCAGGACTACCGCTTCCGCACGATCGTCATGGAGGAGGTCATCGCTTCCGGTGCGGGCTCGCTGGCCGGTGCGTTCGGCATCCAGGACGACCTGGCCGTCCCCTACCTCGTGCACATGGGCACGCAGGAGCAGAAGGAGAAGTGGCTGCCCCGCATGGCCACCGGCGAGGTGCTCGGCGCCCTCGCGATGACCGACCCCGGCGCGGGCTCCGACCTGCGCGGGATCAAGACCAACGCCAAGAAGGTCGACGGCGGCTACATCCTCAACGGTGCGAAGACGTTCATCTCCTCCGGCACGACCGCCGACGTCGTGGTGACCTTCGTCAAGACCGGTGAGGGCAACCGTCCGGACGCGTTCAGCCTCCTGCTCGTCGAGAAGGGCATGGAGGGGTTTGACCAGGGGAAGAAGCTCAGCAAGATGGGCTTCCACGGCTGGGACACGGCCGAGCTCAGCTTCACGGACGTGTTCGTCCCCGACGAGAACCTCATCAGCGGCAAAGAGGGTCAGGGCTTCATCCAGCTGATGCTGAACCTGCCACTCGAGCGCCTCTCGATCGGCGTCGCCGCAGCTGCAGCCGCACAGGCCGCCCTCGACTGGACCATCGCCTACACGAAGGACCGCGAGGCGTTCGGTGAGCGCATCGCCGACTTCCAGAACACCCGCTTCCGCCTCGCCGACATGTCCGCGACCACCGATGCGATGTGGGCCTACATCGACCGCGCGCTCCGGGCCTACTCGGAGGGGAAGCTGTCCGCCGAGGATGCCGCGAAGGTGAAGTTCTGGGCGACCGAACGCGAGTGGGAGGTGCTCGACACGGGAGTGCAGCTGCACGGGGGCTACGGCTACATCATGGAGTACCCGATCGCCCGCGCGTTCACCGATGCCCGAGTGCACCGCATCTACGGCGGCACGAACGAGATCATGCGCGACCTCGTCGGGCGTCAGATCGCCGGCAAGCGCTGACGCGCCTCCCCTGAAGAGGCCCCGGATTTCGCATCCGGGGCCTCTTCTCGTCGTTGCCCTATTTCTCGTCGTTGCCCTATCGCCGTCGAGGCGTGGACAGGGGTGCTGCGGCCCGGTTGAATCGACTGCATGACGACGTCGCTCGCACGGATCCTGGATGAACACGTCGCGCGAGGCACGGCGCCGGGGATCATCGGCGTGCACGGTGAACCCGGTGGGTCGTTCGAGATCGTCGCGTCCGGAGACCTGCTGGCGGATGCGATCGTGCGCATCCAGTCGATGACCAAACCGATCCTCGCGGTGGCCGCACTGCGCCTCGTGCAGGCGGGGCGCCTCCTTCTCGACGATCCCGTCGAGAAGTGGGTGCCTGAGCTCGTCGATCGTCAGGTGCTGCGCGTGCCGGATGCTCCCCTCGACGACGTCGCGCCTGCGACGACGCCCATCACTCTGCGTCATCTGCTCACCAACACCTCGGGCTACGGCGTGCAGGTCGTGTCGTCGCCGCTCGCCGAGGCGATGATCAGGAATCGGACGGTCGCGGGACAGAAGCCGGTCGCGATGGGCGCACAGGAGTGGCTGGACGCGCTGACCGCGCTCCCGCTCGCGTTCGAGCCCGGCACCGGATGGCGCTACCACCACTCCTTCGGCATCCTCGGGATCCTGCTCTCACGAGTGGTCGACGGGTCGCTGGAGGAGCACCTTCGGCGTGACCTCTTCGGACCGCTGGGAATGGTCGACACGGGTTTCACGGTTCCCGTCGACCAGGCGCATCGGCTGCCCGCGGCATACCGGCACCAGGAGGGCCAGTTGGTCGAGATCGAGTCGGCGGCCGCAGGGTTCTCCGTCGCGCCTGCGCCGTTCGATCTCAATCACTCGGAACTCGTGTCGACCGCCGCCGACTATGCCGTGTTCGCGGGGATGCTGGCCGCCGGCGGGCGCCATGGCGGGAGTGTCGTCCTCGACCCGGAGCTGCTCGCGCTGATGCGTTCGGACCAGGTGCCGGCCGCAGCGAAGACCGCGGACAGCTTCTTCCCGGGATTCTGGGAGGGCACGGGGTGGGGATTCGGCGTCGCGGTGCAGACCGAGGGTGAGCACGTCGGCCGGTTCGGCTGGTCGGGTGGGCAGGGGACGGACTTCTGGATCGACCAGGACGGCTCGTTCCGCGTCGTCCTGAGCCAGGTCGAGATGGGGCCGGAGGTCATGGGATTGTTCACCGACGTGCAGTGAGGCACTCCGGCGGGCCGGGCGGGCC
>NZ_SCOG01000041.1:0-13029 GCF_005502545.1 Microbacterium sp. Beta | reverse complement strand
GCGGGCGGCGAGCCCCAGGTCGGTGGTCGTGATCTCCATGTCCCCGACGCTATTTCCGCCGCCCATGGCGGGTCATCGCCCGCGGGGCGCATCGGCATACATCGCAAGGATGATCCCGTCGCACCCAGGCGTGCGTCAGGCCAGGCGTGCGTCAGGCCAGACGTGCGTCAGGCGAGACGTGCGTCAGGGGATGTCTGCGTCAGGGGATGTCTGCGTCAGGCGAGGCCGTGCTCGAACGCGAACACCACGAGCTGCACCCGGTCGCGCAGCGCCAGCTTGCTGAGGATCCTGCTGATGTGCGTCTTCACCGTCGCCTCGCTCAGGTACTCCCGGCTCGCGATCTCGGCATTCGACAGCCCTCGGGCCGCGAGCGCGAAGATCTCCCTCTCCCGGTCCGTCAGGTCGGCATACTGCGGCGGAACGGGTTTGGGAGCCTCGGCGAAGTGCTCGAAGAGATCGCGGGTCGCCGAAGCAGCGATCACGCTCGACCCGGAGTGCACCGTGCGGATCGCCGCGAGCAGGAACTCGGGGTCGGCGTCCTTGAGGAGGAATCCGCTCGCGCCCTGCCGGATCGCCCTCGCCGCTGCCTCATCCAGATCGAACGTGGTGAGCATGACGACGCGCGGGGCATCAGAGCGGGTCAGGATCTCCGCAGTCGCCGTGAGCCCGTCCATCACCGGCATCCGGATGTCCATCATCACCACGTCGGGGCGGGTCGTGCGGACGACGTCGATCGCCTCCTGGCCGTTGCCGGCTTCGCCGACCACCTCGAGGTCGGGCTGTGACGCGATGAGCATCCGGATTCCGGCACGGAAGAGCGCCTGGTCGTCGACGAGCACGACTCTGATCATTCGGAGACTCCGATCGGGAGCGTGGCGTGGACGACGAACTGTGCCCCTCTGCGCTCGGCTTGCAGACTACCGCCGACGAGCTGCGCACGCTCACGCATGCCGATGAGCCCGTGTCCGCCGGGGACGGAGGTCGCCTCGCTCGCGACCGTGTTCCGCACATCGACGTCGACGCGGTCGGGAAGCCAGGCGATGTGCACGTCGACCGCGCCGTCTCCGTGGCGGATCGCGTTCGTGAGCGCCTCCTGGAGGATGCGGTACACGGCGAGCTGGATCGCGGCGGGCGGCTCCCCCGGCGGCATCGGATCCACGGTGACGCGCGGCTCGATCCCGGCCTGCCGCACCTGCGCGAACAGCGCCTCGAGGTCGGCGAGCGTCGGCTGCGGACCGTCGCCCTGTCGATGCCGCAACTGCGTGAGCAGCATCCGTACGTCGCTCAGAGCTCCGCGCGCGGTCTGGGCGATGGTGCCGAGAGCCTCGGTCGCCACTTCGGGCTGCACCGCGGCCGCGTACCTGGCACCGTCCGCCTGGGCGATCACCACGGCCAGCGAATGCGCGACCACGTCATGCATGTCGCGCGCGATGCGCACCCGTTCCTGTTCCTCGGCGGCGAGGGACTCGGCCTGCAGCTGGGCCGACCTCGTTCGGCGCGCGCGCAGCACGACACGCCACAGCAGGCCGCACACCCAGGCGAAGCCGAGCGCCATGACCGAGAGCACGAGGAGCAGCGTCCCCGTGGTGATCTTCTGCCATCCGTCGCCGGTTCCGAACGCCACACCGTTGACGATCACCATGAACACGGCGGCCACGAGACCGCCGAAGAGCGCTGAACCGAATCCCCACCAGAGCACCCGGCGCGTCCCCCAGGCGGAGGTCGCGTACAGCACCAGCAGGATCGCGACGTCGATCGGCAGCGGCCCGAAACCGGCGATCATCTGCAGCACGGCGCCGGCCCAGGCAGCGGCCAACGCCCATCCGGGCGCGAGCCGTCCGATGGCGACGGCGCCGGACATGAGCACGCTCGCGAAGACGAGGATCACGATCGCCGCGCCGCCGACGGCCGGGTTGTCCGTGACGGGCCCGTAGAACACCAGCGACATCGGTGCGAGCACGAGGAAGAGCAACGCCGCCCCGACGATGTCGAGGATCAGCGCGGTGCGGGAGAGCGGGCGGATCACTCCCCCACGCTACGCGAGCGTCTGCGCGTGGGCATCCGTCGAGGGATGTATCCGTGCCGGGTCAGGCGCGTGCGACGATCTCGCCGTGCGGCACCAGGTACCAGCCGTCGCCGTCATCGGCCCAGCGCTTCCAGGCGTCGCTGATCTGCTGTAGATCAGCGGGCGTCGCCATGTCGCTGTCGACGAGCTGCCGTGCGAGCGCGGATTCGAGGATACGGTCGGCCCACATGCCGCCCCACCAAGCCCGCTCTTCCGGAGACGCGTAGCACCAGGTCGACGCCGTCGCCGAGATGTCGGTGAAGCCCGCAGCGCGTGCCCAGGCCAACAACCGTCGTCCCGCATCCGGCTCTCCGCCGTTGGCCCTGGCCGCGGCGCGATACAGCGCGAGCCACCGGTCGAGCTCCGGCAGCACGGGGAACCACACGAAGCCCGCGTAGTCGGCATCGCGTGCGGCGACGACGCCGCCCGGAACCGTGACGCGGCGCATCTCGCGCAGAGCCTGCACGGGGTCGCCGACGTGCTGGAGCACCTGGTGCGCGTGCACGACGTCGAAGGATTCGTCGGGAAAGCTCAGCGCGTGCACGTCTTCGACGGAGAACGACAGGTTCGTGAGGCCGCGATCGGCGGCGAGCCGCTCCGAGAGGGACAGGGCGTTCTCGTCGATCTCCGTCGCTGTCACGTGCGCCACGATGCCGGCGAAGTCGACCGTGATGCTCCCAGGACCTGCGCCCACGTCGAGAAGTCGTGTGCTGGCCCCGAGGTGCGGACGGAGGTACTCGGCGGAGTTCGCGATATCGCGGACGTTGTGCGAGCGGAGGACGGTTTCGTGGTGTCCATGCGTGTACGAGGCCATGGGGTCAGTCTGGCAGAGCGCTTCGAGACCGGTCGTGGCACGCCTCAGCGCAGCTCGGCGACCATCCGTCGGAGGGACTCGCGGTCGGGCTTGCCCGAGGACAGCACGTCGATCTCGTCGACCACGATCAACCGTGCGGGCCTGGCATGCTTGCCGAGCTCTTCCTCGACCGCGTCCCGGGCGTGCGCGAGCTGCTCGGACTCGCTGCGCCGGAGCACCTCCCCCCGCGCCGCCACGATCACGGATGCCTCGCCCCACCGCTCATCCTCCACGCCGACCACCACGGCCTCGTGGAGACCGGGGACGCGGCGGACGACCCGCTCCACACGGTCGAGGGAGATGTTGATGCCGCCGGAGACGATCACGTTGTCGGCCCGGCCGTGCACGCGCACGGTGCCGTCTTCGACGAGGCCGAGGTCGCCGGTGCGGTACCAGCGGATGCCGTGCTCATCACGCACGAAGGTGCGCGCGGTCAGTGCCGCATCTCCCAGGTATCCTTCGGCGAGCATGGGCCCGGCGATGCGCAGCTCTCCGTCCACCGTGCGGACGCCGACCGTGTCGAGCGGTACGCCGTCGTAGACGCATCCCCCGCTGGTCTCGGTCGAACCGTAGGTGCGCACCAGTCGCACCCCGAGGTCGGCTGCTCGCTCGCGCAGCGGCTCGGGAAGAGACTGGCCGCCCACGAGGATCGCCCGATACGCCGTCAAGGCCGCGCGGACCGACGTCTCGTCCGCGGCGTCGAGCAGCGTCGAGACCTGGGCGGGCACGAGCGAGGTGTACAGGTCGGGCATCCCCGTGCTCGACGACGGCCGCATCATCTCGTACGTCGCCTCGGCGAAGACCTGCGGCGAGAATCGCCCCTCGATCCGTGTGGGCTGCGTACCCGCGAGGATCGACCGCACGAGCACCTGGAGCCCGGCGACGTAGCCGGCGGGCAGTGCGAGCAGCCAGCGGCCGCTGCCGATCCGTGCCGCCGTCGCCTCTGCGCTCGCCCTCAGCGCCTCCCCGCTCAGGGCGACGCGCTTCGGGATGCCGCTCGATCCCGACGTCGCGATCACCGCCGCGAGTCCGTCCGCCACGTTCTCCGGGGCATCGGCCACCATCCCCAGCCCCAGAGCGGGGCCGCCGTCGAGCGCCCGCTGCAGGGCCTCCCGCAGCAGAACCGGGTCTTCGGCATCTGTGGGGATCAGGGCGGTCATGCGTGTCTCCGACTCTGTGGGACCGACGGACTCAGTAGTGCCAGGGGAAGGACGACCAGTCGGGGTCGCGCTTCTCGAGGAAGGAGTCGCGCCCCTCGACGGCCTCGTCGGTGCCGTAGGCGAGGCGAGTGGCTTCGCCGGCGAAGACCTGCTGGCCGACGAGACCGTCATCGACCGCGTTGAAGGCGAACTTCAGCATCCGGATGGCGGTCGGGGACTTGGTCAACACGGTGCGCGCCATCTTCAGCGCCTCGCGTTCGAGGTCGACGTGCGGCACGACACGGTTGACCGCACCGGCCTCGTACGCGCGCTGTGCGGAGTACTCCTCCGCCAGGAAGAACACCTCTCTGGCGAACTTCTGTCCGGTCTGACGCGCCATGTATGCAGAGCCGTATCCGGCGTCGAAGCTGCCGACGTCCGCATCCGTCTGCTTGAAACGCGCCTCTTCCGCCGAGGCGATCGTGAGGTCGCACACCACATGCAGGGAGTGGCCGCCGCCGGCCGCCCACCCCGGCACCACCGCGATGACGACCTTCGGCATGAAGCGGATGAGCCGCTGCACCTCGAGGATGTGGAGTCGACCGACCGCCGCGCGGCTCGCCCCGTCGACGATCGCCGTCTCGGCGTCGGAGTACTTGTATCCATCGCGACCGCGGATGCGCTGGTCGCCACCGGAGCAGAACGCCCAGCCGCCGTCCTTCGGGCTCGGTCCGTTTCCCGTGAGCAGCACCGCACCGATGCGCGCATCCTGTCGGGCGATGTCGAGGGCACGGTAGAGCTCGTCGACCGTGTGCGGACGGAAGGCGTTGCGCACCTCCGGCCGGTTGAAGGCGATGCGCGCGACTCCGCCGTCCCGCGAGACGTGCGCGGTGATGTCGGTGTAGTCCTCGGCGCCGGGCGCGAGCACCCATTCGGCCGGGTCGAACAGGTCGGAGACGAAGGCATCGGTCACGGCATCCACCCTATTCCTGTTGCTCCGGTCGTCTGTTCGCGCGGGCGGTCTTGAGCCAGCCGTCGACGATGTCCCACCCGACCCCGATCGCGACGCCGAATCCGAGCAGCACGGCGAGGATCCTGAACACCCCGCCTTCGTCGGCCGATTCCGCCTGACCGGCGGCGAAACCCTCGCCACCGGCCGTCGCGATCTGTGCGAGGAACTCGGGGTTCACGAGCTGATCCGTCAGCAGCAGGATCACGACCCAGGCGAGGAAGGCCAGGGCCAGCACCGTGTTCGCCACGGCGGGACCGATGCTCCATCGCCGCCGCCGGTGGAGCACCAAGGCGAACACGACCTCCGCCGCGATCAGCACGAACAGAACGCCGATCCCCCACGGCCACAGCTGGGGGTTCAGGATCGGCAGCGCCTCACCGTCCACCTGGACGAAACCGCGGAAGCGGTCCCAGAACAGCGCTCCGACACTGATGCCGAGGAACACCAGCGAGGCGATCAGCTCGCTGCGGCCCACCCCGTCGTCGGTCGGCTCGGGAAGCTGATCGACATCCCATCTCACCCCGGTGTCGGTACCGGCTCGCTCCAGGATCACGAAGACCAGGGTGGTCCAGAAGCACAGGTGGAGAATCGTGCCGCCGGTCGCGAGGAGCGACGTGGACATGATCTCCCCGATCGGGGCCGCGGAGATCGTCAGGCCCAGCGCGACGGCGGCGAAAACGCTGACAGGGACGAACTTGAGCAGCAGGATCAGCAGACGCCACCAGGTGAGGTAGTAGCGGGGCCCGATCATGTACAGGGGGCGGTCGGCATAGCCTGCCGCGAGAGCGCCGGGATCGCCGAGCTCGGTGAGTACCGCGCGTTCGGCATCCTCGGGCGCTTCTCCCTGCTCCACGCGCGCCTCGACCGCGTCGGCGATGGAGGCTTCGAGCTCGGCACGGACATCCGCCTGCGCTTCCGGCGGCAGACTGCGGATCGTGGCGCTGACGTAGCGTTCGGTGAGAGTGGTGGTCATGTCAGTTCTCCTCTGAGGTGAGGGAGGCGATCGCCGCCGTGAGCGACCGCCATTCGTCGGTGAGGGCGTCGGCGAGGCGGACGCCGGCTTCCGAGGTGCGGTAGAACTTGCGGGGACGCGCCTCGTCGGTGTTCCACTCGCTCGTGAGGTACTCCTGCTTCTCCAGACGGCGCAGCAGCGGGTACAGGGTGTTCGCATCGGTGGCGAAACCGCGCTGCTCGAGCATCTCCAACAGCGCGTAGCCGTATCCCGGCGAGCGCAGCAGCTGCAGGCAGGCGAGCACCACGGTGCCGCGCCGCAGTTCCTGCAGGTGGATGTCGAGCGATTCGTTCATGCCCGTCACATTACTGTGTGTCGCACACTATCGTCAACCGCACACCGAAATGAGACTCACCCCCCCATGGGCCACGCCCGCAGGGCGACTCGGAGCAGAATGGGCACATGATCCCGCCGCTCGCAGACCTGCTCGACTCGGCCAGGGTCGTCGCCCTCCCCATGCACAGCCGCTTCCGTGGCGTCGACACACGGGAGGCACTGCTCTTCGAGGGGCCGGAAGGCTGGGCGGAGTTCTCCCCGTTCGTGGAGTACGACGACGTGGAGGCGGCGACCTGGCTGGCTGCCGCGATCGACTTCGCCTGGAATCGTCAGCCGACCGCGCTGCGGGATCGCATCGGCGTCAACGCCACGGTTCCGGCCATCGAGGCGTCACTGGTGCCCGAGCTGCTGGCGCGCTTCGCCGGCTGCCGCACGGCCAAGGTGAAGGTCGCCGAACCAGGGCAGACGCTCGCCGACGATGTCGCGCGCGTCCGGGCGGTGCGGGAGACGATGGGTCCGGAGGGCCGCATCCGCATCGACGCGAACGGCGCCTGGAACGTCGACGAGGCCGAGCACGCGGTGCACGCCCTCGGCGAGTGCGACCTCGAGTACGTGGAGCAGCCGTGCGCGACGGTTCCCGAACTGGCGGAGCTCCGAAGACGCGTGAAGTACATGGGCATCCCCGTCGCCGCCGACGAGAGCGTCCGCAAGTCGTCCGACCCCCTCGCGGTCGCCCGCGCCGGAGCCGCCGACCTGCTCGTGATCAAGGCGCAGCCCCTCGGCGGGATCACGCACGCCCTGCAGATCGTCACCGCCGCCGGCCTTCCCGTCGTGGTCTCGAGCGCGCTGGACACGGCCATCGGCCTGTCCCAGGGTGCCGCCCTCGCCGCCGCGCTCCCGACGCTCGACTACGACTGCGGGCTCGGAACGGCTTCCCTGTTCCTGGACGACGTGGCAGATCTTCGCCCGGTCGACGGCTCGATCCCCGTCGGCCGCGTGACGCCGGACGCGGAGTCGCTCAGCCGGCTCGCGGCGCCCGACGAGCGTCGCGAATGGTGGCTCGCCCGGCTCGCCCGCTGCTACGGCGAGCTGTCCACGCCGGGCTGAATCCGCGGAACCAAAGCCCGGCCTACGACTCGATGAGCAGCTGCACCAGGCGCCCGAGTTCTTCGCCACCGGAGTGCCGGAGCTGGGCATCGTCCTGTCCGGCCATCGCCCCGCGCACGGTCATCCCCTCCCAGATGATCATGAGCATGCGGGCTGCGACCACCGCGGGCAGTCGCAGACGCAGCAGACCGGCCGCGACGATGTCGTCGACGATCTGGGCGATGCTGGCGACCATCTCCCGCTCCTGCGCGAGGTACGCCTCGCCGAACTTCGCGTCGCGCAGCGCACGGATACGGATCTCGCTGAGCAGCATGACGCCGAGCCTGTCGTCGCCGCCGAGCTCCATGATCTGCTGCACGAGCTCGATCGGATCGCAGCCTTCCACCAGGGCACCGGCGGCCGTCAACTCCTCCACACGGGTGCGCACGGCGTTCACGCGCACCTCGGAGACGCTGGCGGCGAGCATGAGGAACAGCTCATCCTTGGACTCGAAGTTCGAGTAGAACGCGCCGCGCGTGAATCCGGCGCGCTCGCACACCGCCTCGACCGACGCTCCATCGAGCCCGACCTCGGCGAAGACCTGCGCCGCGGCTTCCAGCAGGCGAGCGCGCGTGTTCTCGCGGCTGCGGGTTGCGGGTGTCGACATCGAAACCTCCTAGCCCTTCACTCTCGCATGATTCACACCCCGCACACAGGCTTGGCCGGGCGGGTCACCTTACGATACATCTATGTATTGGATACACCTGTGTATCCACCCCGCACCCCTCGGAGGAACGCGTGTCCACTCTCCTGTCCTCGCTCGGACGCTGGTCCTTCCGGCACCCGTGGCGGGTCCTCGTGTCCTGGTTGCTCGCGCTCGGCATCGCCGGCGCCGGAGCGCTCGTCCTGGGCGCCGGAACCGACAACACGTTCTCCATCCCCGGTACCGAGTCGCAGGCGGGGCTCGAGCAGCTCTCGCGCTCGTTCCCGCAGGTGAGCGGCACCAATGCGCAGTTCATCGTGGTCGCCGCCGACGGCGACAAGATCACGGACGCCGAGTACCAGGACGACATCGAGGGCGCGGTCGATGAGCTCGGCGACCTCGACGGCGTGCTCGCTGCCACCTCGCCGTACGACGAGATGGTCAAGGGCATGATCAACGACGACGACACCGCCGCCATCGTGCGCGTGCAGTTCGACGGCGAATCCACTGACGTCTCCGAGGAGACGAAGGATGCGCTGCGCACGGTCGTGAGCGACCTGGGAGCCGAACTCCCGACAGGGTCCCAGACCTCGCTCGGCGGAGATCTGTTCGCGATCTCGATCCCTGGCGTCACGCTCACCGAAGCCGTCGGACTGCTCATCGCCCTGCTGGTGCTGATCGTCACGTTCCGCTCATTCGTCGTGGCCGGCCTTCCCCTGCTCACCGCGATCCTCGGTGTCGGCATCTCGATGGCCGGCATCTTCACCGCGACCGCGTTCGCCACCGTATCGTCCACCACCCCGCTGCTGGCTCTCATGCTCGGGCTCGCGGTGGGTATCGACTACGCACTGTTCATCATGGCGAGACATCAGGACCAGGTGCGCGACGGCGTCGACCCGGAGGAGTCGGCCTCCCGTGCCGTCGGCACCGCCGGATCCGCCGTCGTGTTCGCCGGTGTCACCGTGCTCATCGCCCTGATCGGCCTCGGCTTCGCCGGCATCCCGTTCCTGACGACCATGGGTATCGCCGCCTCCGCCGCCGTGGCCGTCGCCGTCGCTATCGCCGTCACCCTCACTCCCGCCCTGCTCGGCTTCATGAAGGGCAGGGTCGTCGGGCGCCCGAAGAAGGTCAGGACCCCGAAGACGAACAAGACCGCCGCCGGTCAGGCCGACGACTCCGTGCCCTCGAAGCCGGTCGTCCCGGTGAAGGGCAGCGCCCGGTGGGTCGGCGGCGTCATGAAGCACCCCGTGCTGGTGTCGATCGCAGTGGTGCTCGGACTCGGGATCGTCGCCGTCCCCGCGCTCAGCCTCGACCTCGCTCTGCCGAACGCCGGCGTGCTACCCAAGGACAACGAGGCACGGCAGACCTACGACCTCGTCGGCGAGGAGTTCGGCCCCGGCTTCAACGGTCCGATGATCCTGACGGGCACGATCGTCACCTCCACCGATCCGCTGACGCTGATGGAAGACCTCGGCGACGCGGTCGCGAAGGTCCCCGGCGTCAAGGAGGTCGCCCTCGCGACCCCGAACGAGACCGCAGACACCGGGATCGTGCAGATCGTGCCGGAGACCGCGCCCGACGACCCCGCGACCGCCGACCTCGTGCGCGAGCTGCGCAGCCACCACGATGAATGGCTCGACGAGTTCGGCATCGACCTCAAAGTCACCGGCTTCACGGCCGTCGGCATCGACATCTCCGACCAGCTCGGCAACGCGCTGCTGCCCTTCGGCATCTTCGTGATCGGCCTCTCGCTCATCCTGCTGACCATCGTGTTCCGATCCCTCTGGGTGCCGATCACCGCCGCCATCGGCTATCTGTTGTCGATCGTGGCCGCTTTCGGTGTGGTCGGCGCCGTGTTCGAGTGGGGCTGGTTCGCCGATCTGCTGCATGTCGCCAAGGTGGGACCGATCATCAGCTTCATGCCGATCATCCTGATGGGCGTGCTGTTCGGCCTCGCCATGGACTACCAGGTGTTCCTCGTCTCCCGCATGCGCGAGGACTTCGTGCACGACAAGGACGCGAAGAGTCCCGACCGCGCCACCCGCAGGGCCGCTGCCCTCCGCGCCGTGCGCAGCGGCTTCACCGGCTCGGCGAAGGTCGTCACGGCGGCAGGACTCATCATGTTCGCGGTGTTCGTGGCCTTCGTCCCTGAGGGCGACTCGTCGCTCAAGCCCATCGCACTCGGCCTCGCCGCCGGCATCGCGTTCGATGCCTTCCTGGTGCGGATGACGCTGATCCCCGCCCTCATGGCCATCCTGGGCGAGCGCGCCTGGGAGCTCCCGCGCTGGCTGGAGAAGATCCTCCCCCGCATCGACGTCGAGGGCGAGGCCGTCGAACGGGAACGCCACTTGGCCGCGTGGCCTGGCGACGGATCGGTCGTCGCCGCCGACGACCTCGAGATCAGCGCGGATGCGCCGCTGATCGAGAACCTGTCGATGCGGATCCCGGAGGGCGGTGCCCTCATCGCGACCGGTGGCGACCACCGCAGCCGCCGCGCACTGGCTCTGACGATCGCGGGACGTCTGACCCCGACGGAGGGACGACTCAGGGTTGCGGGGCACCTCCTCCCCGGCCGCGCCGCCTGGGTGCGCGCACATGTCGGTTGCGTGCTGATCGACGATGCCGACACAGGGCTCGACGATCTCGCAGAAGCCCTGCGCGGAAAGTCATCCATCGTCGTGATCGACGGGATCGACCGGCTGAGCGGCGGGCAGCGCGACCAGGCGACGGCGATACTCCGCGATGCTGCAGCGACCCGCACGATCGCGGTCTTCACCACCGCATCCGATGCCGACTCGGCACGGACTACCCTCGCCGAGGCCGGATGGCCAGACGCCCAGACACTCGACACGCGCGCCCCTCGCCGGAGCGCCGCAGAATCCACCGAGGTGACCGCATGACCCTCCCCATCGAGCGCGCGCGCTCCCGCAAGCCCATCACGTGGCTGACCATCCTCGGGGTGCTGCTGCTGCCGGCGGCGGTCGGCGGCATCCTGGTCGCGGCACTGCAGAACCCGACCGAGCGGCTGGACTCGATGACCGCGGCGATCGTCAATCTCGACGAGCCCGTGACCATCGACGGCCAGATGACCCCGCTCGGACGTCAGCTCGCCTCGGGCCTCGTCGAGGGATCGGACGACCTCGATTCGAACCTCACGTGGGTGATCTCGAACAAGGACGACGCCGCTGACGGACTCGCCGACGGCTCTTATCAGGCCGTCATCACGATTCCCGAGGACTTCTCGTCCGCCGCCACCTCGGCCGGGACCGCGATCTCCGACGGCGGAGGGAAGGCGGAGAAGGCCACCATCGAGGTGACGACCCCGAAGGACGGACTCGTCGCCGACGACCTCATCACGGGCCAGATCGCCGACGTCGCCGCTTCGACCATGGGCACGATGCTCTCCGAGGCGACGACCGAGAACATCCTGGTCGGCTTCACCACGATCGGCGACCAGATCGGCGAGGCCGCAGATGGTGCCGTCAAGCTCGCGAACGGAGCACGCGACGCCGCCACCGGAGCCGCGGCGATCCCGGACGGTGCGGCGAAACTCGCCTCCGGCGCGGGTGAGCTCAGCACGGGTGCGTCCTCACTCGCCTCGGGGCTCGACACGATCGCGGGCAAGACCCGTGAAGCTGCGGCGGGTGCGGGACAGATCGGGTCCGGGCTGGCGGCTGGTGGTGCGGAGCTGCAGCAGAACGTCGGCGGGGTTCAGAAGCTGGTCGGGGCCGTGCAAGGCGCTTCCGCATCGGCGCAATCGGCAGCGACCGGCTCGGTAGCGCTCGCGCAGCGTCTGGGCGGCCTGGCTCAGCAGGCATGCACACCTCCGGTCACCGACCAAGCGCAGTGCGATCTGTACTCGTCGCTTGCAACCGACGCCGGAGCTGTCGCGAAAGACGCCGGCACGGCATCGGGCATCCTCACCAACGACGAAGTCGCCGGTGGTGTCGCAGCCCTCCCTGGCACCTTCAGCACTCTGGCGTCCAGCATGTCCCAGGCCGGCGCTGGCGCCACGCAGCTGTCCTCCGGCCTCACCCAGCTCGCCGACCAGGGTATCGGGGCATCCGCCTCTGGCGCGCGCAGCCTCGCATCCGGTGCGACCCAGCTCTCCGGCGGCGCGACCGCTCTCGCCGACGGCGCGACCGAGCTCACGACCGGACTCGACACGCTGGCGACCGGCACGGGCGACCTCGCGGGCGGGCTGCGCACGGCATCCGACTCGCTCCCCTCGTTCAGCGACACCGAGTCGAAGTCGCTCGCCTCGGTGATCGCCGACCCGGTGTCGTCGAACTCGTCGGTGGACACGATCTTCGGCCCCACCGCGATCCCGCTGCTCGCCGCGGTCGTGCTCTGGTTCGGTGGACTCGCGACGTTCGTCGTGATGCGCGCCCACACCGCTCGCACGCTCACCTCTCGACGGTCTTCGGCGGGTCTGACGCTGCGCGCGTTCGCTCCGGCGGCGCTGATCGGTGCCGGTCAGGGTCTGCTCGTGTCGTTGATCGTGCAGATCGTGGCGAGCTACGACGCGGGCACCTGGTGGGCCTTCGCGGGCACAGCGGTCCTCGCCGGAGTGGTGTTCGCCGCCGTCAACCAGGCTCTCGTCGCGGTGTTCGGCGGCGTCGGTCGCTGGATCTCGGCCCTGGTGGGAGTGCTCGCCGTAGCGACGGGCCTGATCTCGACCGTGCCGGACTGGCTCGCCGGCATCGGTGCGGCACTTCCGACGGCCCCGGCCTTCGCAGGGCTCATCACGGCCAGTGGTTCGGCCGTCGCCGCGCTGGTCGTCTGGGGCGTGCTGTCACTCGTGGCCACCACGCTCGCCGTGACGCTGCGACGCACCACCTCGGCCAAGGCGGTCCTCGCCACCACCTGACTCCCTCCTGCTC
>NZ_SCOG01000040.1:0-17072 GCF_005502545.1 Microbacterium sp. Beta | reverse complement strand
TTTGGGGGTAGAGGCGGGGGTGGGGTAGAGTTGTGGGGAACCGAAGACCGCTGGTCATCGTGTGCGCGTGAGTGCACAGGATCGAAGCTCTGCATCGCAGGGGCCCGCGCAGGACACGAACTTTCCAAAGCTCCGTGCGCTTGCGCCGGAGCTTTTCTCTTTGCAGGTGGTCCAGGTCGGCGCCTCACCACCGTGCGGCGCCTCGTACACACCAAGGAGTGACCATGGCGCAGAAGGATGCATCGGTCGCCGAGCTCACGAAGTCATTCGAGAACTCGACTGCCGTTCTGCTGACCGAGTACCGCGGTCTGACGGTTGCCCAGCTCAAGGAGCTGCGCAACAGCATCCGTCAGGACGCTGAGTACGCCGTGGTGAAGAACACGCTGACCAAGATCGCCGCCAACAAGGCTGGCATCTCCGCGCTGGACGACGACCTCAAGGGTCCGTCGGCCGTCGCGTTCGTGCACGGTGACTTCGTCGCCACCGCCAAGGCTCTGCGTGACTTCGCCAAGGCCAACCCGCTTCTCGTGATCAAGTCCGGCATCTTCGAGGGCAACGCCCTCACCGCGGACGAGGTCAACAAGTACGCCGCGCTGGAGAGCCGTGAGGTTCTGCTGGCGAAGGCTGCGGGCATGATGAAGGCGACGATGGGCAAGGCTGCGGCCACCATCGATGCTCTTCGCGAAAAGCTGGAGACCGCAGAGGCCGCGTAAGCGACCGGCGATCTCGTCTACAAACCCCATCTATCTAGGAGATACATCATGGCGAAGCTTTCCACCGAGGAACTGCTCGAGCAGTTCGCCGGCCTGACCCTCATCGAGCTCAACGAGTTCGTGAAGGCGTTCGAGGAGAAGTTCGAGGTCACCGCTGCTGCTCCCGTCGCCGTCGCCGGTGCTGCGGGTGGCGCAGGCGCTGCTGAGGCTGAGGAAGAGAAGGACTCCTTCGACGTCATCCTCGAGGCCGCTGGCGACAAGAAGATCCAGGTCATCAAGACCGTCCGCGAGCTCACCTCGCTGGGTCTCGGCGAGGCCAAGGCTGTCGTCGACGGTGCCCCGAAGGCCGTCCTTGAGGGCGCCAACAAGGAGACCGCCGACAAGGCCAAGGCTGCTCTCGAAGAGGCAGGCGCAACGGTTACCCTCAAGTAATCGCGACGCTCACGCGTTTCTCATCGAAGGCCCCGGGTTCGCCCGGGGCCTTCGTGCGTGCCCGGGGCGTTCCCGATGTTCCAGGCGTCCCAGACTGCTCGCGCCGACGGCACCGAGGGATGCCGGCAACGGCACCGCCGCCGGCATCCCCGGAATGTTGCGAGCTCAGCGCGGGGGAGCAGTAGAGCTGCGTACCACGAGGGCGGATGCGGCGTCGACGCGCTCGAGCGGAGCGTCCGGGTCCTCCATCTGCTGCGTCAGCAGACGCACGGCCTCATGGCCCTGGTCGCGCGGCGACTGGCCGATCGTGGTCAGCGCGAACATATCCGCGTGTTCGTGATCGTCGACTCCGACGACGCTGAGCTCCGTCGGAACGGCGATCCCCAGACGTCTGGCCGCGATGATCGCGCCGATCGCGGCCTCGTCGCACACTCCGACGATCGCGGTCGGGCGTCGGCGTCTGTCGCCGAGCAGTCCGGCCGCAGCCGTATAGCCGCCGGGCATGGTCGGGGCCGCGCCGGCGATGCGGGCGTGCGCCGAGAGACCAGCGGCCCGCAGGGCGCCACGATAGCCGTCGAGTCGCTGTGCATCGCCGAAGCTCAGCTCCGCGGCATCCGTCGATCCGCCGACGAAGGCGATGTCGGTGTGCCCGAGCTCGATGAGGTGCTCGGTGGCGATACGCGCGGCGGCGGTGTCGTCGATGGACACGGCGCTCGACCCCTCGCTGTAGGGCCCCACGCTGACGAGGGGGCGCCCCGCCTGCTGCAGTCGCTCGAGTTCACGGGCGCTCGGTTGGATGCCGACCGCGATGATGCCGTCGAAGCGGCGCCCGGGGAGGATGCTCTCGAACAGCCGCTCCCTGGTCTTCGAGCCCTCGGGCACGCCGTACAGCGACAGGTCGTAGTCCAGAGCGAAGAGCGACTCCTGCACTCCGGCGAGCAGTTCGGCGAAGAACCATCGGTCCACCGGGGGCATGACCACTCCCACGGTGCGGGTGCGCCCCGTCGCCAGGCTTGTCGCGGACGAATGGGCGACGTAGGAGAGTTCGCGCGCAGCGTCCGCGACGCGCTGCCTGGTCGCTGTCGACACGTACCCACGGCCGCTCAGGGCGCGGCTCGCGGTGGCCTTCGACACGCCAGCACGTGACGCGACGTCCGCGATCGTGCTCATCGGTCCTCCTCGACCTGATCACGCGGCTGCGTGGACCCGGCGCAGGGTGCGCGCCGCGTCACAGCGTAGCCGCCGGCACGCGAAAAAGGAACCGGTTCCAGGCGTTCGGCGAGGGAGCGCTCCCATGTGTGTGATGCGAGCACCGCGAATGGTTGCGAGCTTGTGACCCTAGCGTGTTGTGCGGTGATGCTGATCGCCAGTAGGTTGGCCTGGAATCGGTTCCCTAACGATGCCCCGGGGTGGCGTCGCACCAGCCGGGAACCTGTACTCGAAGAGGAGAATTCACATGACTCTGTCACAGCGTTCCCGGCGTTACGCGCCGCTCGCCCTGCTGGGGGTCGCGGGCATCGCGCTCGCCGGATGCGGGGCTCCCGGTGGAGCACCGAGCACCGGCGGAGGAGACGGAGGCGACGCCACCGTCACGATCTACGGCACGATCGTCGACGATGAGGCGAAGCTCCTCCAGGAGTCCTGGAAGGACTGGGCCGACGAGAACGGCATCACGATCAAGTACGAGGGCAGCCAGGACTTCGAGACGCAGCTCGGCACCCGCGCACAGGGCGGCAACCCGCCGGACATCGCGATCTTCCCGCAGCCGGGCCTGTTCGCCGACTTCGCCAACCGCGACTACCTGAAGCCCGCTCCGGAAGCGGTCGAGAAGAACGCCAACGAGTACTGGACCGAGGACTGGGTCAACTACGGCACGGTCGACGGCACCTTCTACGGCGCTCCGCTCATGGCCAACGTCAAGGGGTGGATCTGGTACTCGCCCGCGAAGTTCAAGGAATGGGGCGTCGAGGTTCCGACCACGCTCGATGAGATGAGCGCCCTCACCGACAAGATCCAGGCTGCGACGGGCACGCCCGCCTGGTGCGCCGGCTTCGAGTCGGGCACCGCGACCGGATGGCCGGGAACGGACTGGGTCGAGGACTACGTGCTGCGTCAGTCCGGTCCGGAGGTCTACGACCAGTGGGTCACCAACGAGGTCAAGTTCACCGACCCGCAGATCAAGCAGGCGTTCGACTCGGTCGGCGAGGTCCTGCTGAACCCGGCCAACGTCAACGCCGGCTTCGGTGACGTCCGCTCGATCAACTCCACCGCGTTCGGTGACGTCGCTCCCAAGCTCGCCGCCGGCGAGTGCGCGCTGACGCACCAGGCCTCGTTCCTCTCGGGCTTCTTCCCCGACGGCACGACGGTCGCGGAGGACGGCGACGTCTGGGCGTTCATGCTCCCGGGTGAGAGCGCCGACGACAAGGCCGTGACCGGTGCCGGTGAGATCGTCGGAGCGTTCACCGACTCCGAGGCCACCCAGAAGGTGCTCGAGTACCTCTCGAGCCCTGAGTGGGCGAACAGCCGCGTCAGCCTCGGCGGCGTGACCTCGGCCAACAACGGGCTCGACCCGGCGAACGCGAAGGACCCGATCCTGCAGGAGACCATCAAGATCCTTCAGGACCCGGACACCACCTTCCGCTTCGACGCGTCCGACCTGATGCCGGGTGCCGTCGGCGCCGGCACGTTCTGGAAGGGCATCGTGGCCTGGGTCAACGGCACGCCGACGGACGACGTCCTCACGCAGATCCAGACGGGCTGGCCCGCCAGCTGATAGACGAGGAGGGCTGCCCTCTGGGAGGCAGCCCTCCTCATCTCTCGACGCCGCACGCCGATGCGCGGTCGTCGTTACGCTCCGCGTGATGAAGGGGAATCCGTGAACGCGACTATTTTCTTCCAGTGGATCGGCTCGCTCCCGCCGATCCTGCAGGCGGTCGCCGTCGTCATCGCTTTCGCGGTGGTTGTGGCGCTCATCCTGTTCCTCGTGGACATCGCTCCACGCAGGGGAGCGCTCTACACCGGCATCCGGCTGGCGATGTGCCTGCTTATCCCGTTCGCCGTGATGTGGTTCTTCAACTCCTACTACTGGGCGATGGGAGTGGCGGTCGCGGTCGGGGCGCTGTTCTTCTGGCTCGACTATCGATCACGCGACGGCGCCGGCTATCTGATCCAGCTCGTCGCCTTCATGGCACCAGCCATCCTGCTGCTGCTGGTCGGCCTGATCCTGCCGTCCATCCAGACGATGTACTCGTCGTTCCTGAACTCGTCGGGGAAGGACTTCGTCGGGTTCGCCAACTACCTGTGGATCTTCACGCAGTCCGATGGCATCACCTCGGTCGTCAACACGATCATCTGGGTGCTGCTCGTCCCGACCGTGTCGACCATCGTCGGTCTCGCCTACGCGGTGTTCATCGACCGCACCCGCGGCGAGAAGATCTACAAGGTCCTCGTGTTCATGCCCATGGCGATCTCCTTCGTCGGGGCCGGCATCATCTGGCGGTTCATGTACGAGTACCGCGGCCCCCAGTTCGAGCAGATCGGTCTGCTCAACCAGATCATGGTGTGGTTCGGCGGTGAGCCGCAGCAGTGGCTGCTGAACGAGCCCTGGAATACGCTGTTCCTGATCGTGGTGCTCATCTGGGTGCAGACCGGTTTCGCCATGGTGCTGCTGTCCGCGTCGATCAAGGGCGTGCCGCAGGAACTGCTCGAAGCGGCGGAGCTCGACGGTGCGAATGCCTGGGAGCGCTTCATCTCGGTGACGATCCCCTCCATCCGCCCCGCACTGATCGTGGTGCTGACGACGATCTCGATCGCCTCGCTGAAGGTGTTCGACATCGTCAGGACGATGACCGCCGGCAACTACGGCACCTCGGTGCTCGCGAACGAGATGTACACCCAGTTCTCGAAGTTCGAGGCCGGACGCAGTGCCGCGCTCTCCGTGATCCTGTTCATCCTGGTGCTGCCGATCGTCATCTACAACGCACGCCAGATCAAGAAGCAGCGGGAGATCCGATGACCGACACCGTGAAGTCCGAAACCGCTGTCAGCACCCGCGCCATCACGACCGGAGGCGGCATCGAAGGCTCCGCAGGACGCGCTCGCAAGAAGCTGTCGCGCCCCTGGGCGTCCGTCGCCTCCATCGTGATCGCGGTGCTCTGGACGATCCCGACGCTCGGGCTGTTCATCTCCTCGTTCCGGCCGCGCGATCAGATCCAGTCGAGCGGATGGTGGACGTTCTTCGCCGATCCGCAGGTGACGATCGAGAACTACGTCGACGTGCTGCAGTCCGGCACGACGCAGCTCACGATCCTCGAGTCGTTCGTCAACTCGATCGCGATCACGATCCCGGCCACGCTCGTACCGCTGATGATCGCCTCGATGGCGGCCTACGCCTTCGCGTGGATCGACTTCAAGGGCCGCAACGCGCTGTTCATCTTCGTGTTCGCCCTGCAGATCGTGCCGATCCAGATGGCCCTGGTGCCGCTGCTGAGTTCGTTCTCGCGAGGGATCAATCTCTTCGGCCTCCAGGTGACGCAGCCGCTCGGCGCGTCGGACGGCTACGCGCAGGTGTGGATCGCGCACACCATGTTCGCGCTGCCGCTGGCGATCTACCTGCTGCACAACTTCATGTCGGAGATCCCGGGGGAGATCATCGAGGCGGCCCGCGTCGACGGTGCGTCCCGCGGCCAGATCTTCTTCCGCGTGGTGCTGCCGCTGACGATGCCGGCGATCGCATCCGTCGCGATCTTCCAGTTCCTGTGGGTCTGGAACGACCTGCTCGTCGGACTGGTGTTCGCCGATGGAGCTGCCGCGCCGATCACGAAGCTGCTGGCCGAGATCACCGGAACCAGAGGAAACGACTGGTATCTGCTCACGGCGGGCGCCTTCGTGTCGATCATCGTGCCGCTGATCGTGTTCTTCGCTCTGCAGCGCTACTTCGTCCGCGGCCTGCTGGCCGGATCGACGAAGGGCTGACCTTCGAGAGACACCGGGGGCCTTTCGAGAGGACGGATGCCGCGGTCGGGTGCAACACAGCCCCGGTCGCGGCATCCGCGCGTCTACCCTGAAGTCATGAAGTACGCAGACTCGATCGTCGACCTCGTCGGCGACACGCCCCTCGTGAAGCTGAATCGCGTCACCGAGGGTGTGGCGTGCACAGTGCTCGTGAAGCTGGAGTACCTGAACCCCGGCGGGTCGTCGAAGGATCGCATCGCCGCGCGGATCATCGATGCCGCGGAGGCGTCGGGCGACCTGAAGCCCGGGGGCACGATCGTCGAAGCGACCAGCGGCAACACCGGGGTGGGGTTGGCGCTCGTCGCTCAGCAGCGCGGCTACAGCTGCGTCTTCGTGCTGCCGGACAAGGTCGGCGAGGACAAGATCGACGTGTTGCGGGCCTACGGCGCCGAGATCGTCGTGACGCCGACCTCGGTGGCCCCCGACAGTCCCGAGTCGTACTACAGCGTGAGCGACCGGCTCGCGCGCGAGATCCCCGGTGCCTTCAAGCCCAACCAGTACGAGAACCCGAACGGCCCGCGTAGCCACTACGAGACGACGGGGCCGGAGATCTGGCGCGACACCGACGGCGAGGTCACGCACTTCGTCGCCGGCGTCGGTACCGGTGGCACGATCACGGGCACGGGTCGCTACCTGCGTGAAGTCTCTGACGGACGGGTGCGCATCGTCGGAGTCGACCCCGAGGGGAGCGTCTACAGCGGCGGGACCGGTCGTCCGTACTTGGTGGAGGGCGTGGGCGAGGACATCTGGCCCGGTGCCTACGATCCGACCGTGCCGCACGAGGTCGTCGCGGTCGGAGACGCAGAGGCCTTCGCCATGACGCGGCGGCTTGCCCGCGAGGAGGGCATCCTCGTCGGCGGATCGAGCGGCATGGCCGTGGTCGGTGCGCTGCGCGTCGCGCGGGATCTGCCCGCGGATGCCGTGATGGTGGTGCTGCTCCCCGACGGCGGGCGCGGCTACCTGGGCAAGATCTTCAACGACGGATGGATGCGCTCCTACGGCTTCAGCGAGCTGGAGGAGGGAGAGACCGTCGCCGACGTGCTCGCCGCTCGTCCGTCGCGACAGGGCGCGGGCATCCCCGACCTGGTTCACGCCCATCCCACCGACACCGTGCTCGAGGCCATCGGGATGATGACCGAGTACGACGTCTCGCAGCTGGTCGTGCTGAGCGCCGAGCCGCCCGTGATGATGGGCGAGGTGGTCGGCACCGTCGACGAGAAGGGGCTGCTCGACCTGCTGTTCCGTGGTGAGGCGAACGCGACGGACGCCGTGGGGGCGCACGTGGGGGAGAGGCTGCCGCTCGTCGGCATCCACGCTCCCGTCGCTCAGGCCAAGGCAGCGCTCGCCGATGCCGACGCGCTGCTGGTGACCGAAGACGGCAAGCCGCATACGGTGCTGACGCGTCAGGATCTGCTCGCCTATCTGTCGCGCTGAGGATGTCGGGATATCGGCCGACCCGGGGCGTAACCGGACGGCCGTCCGTGCGAGCGCGGACGTAGGCTGAGGAGCATGTCCGATCACGCCTTCGCCACCCGAGCCATCCACGCAGGACAAGCGCCAGACCCCGTCACGGGCGCGATCATCCCGCCGATCTATCAGTCCTCCACGCACGTGCAGGACAGCGTCGGGGGCCTGCGCTCAGGGTACGAGTACAACCGTGCGGGGAACCCCACACGTTCTTCGCTCGAGACGCAGCTCGCGGCTCTCGAGGGAGGTGCGAGCGCGCTGTCCTTCGCCTCGGGGCTCGCGGCGGAGGACGCGCTGCTGCGCGGGATCCTGAAGCCGGGAGACCACGTCCTGCTCGGCAACGACGTCTACGGCGGAACGTACCGGCTCCTCACCCGGGTGCTGGCGCCCTGGGGTATCGAGACGACGACGGTCGAGCTCGCAGACATCGACGCGCTCCGAGCCGCCATCCGCCCCGAGACGAAGATCGTCTGGCTGGAGACGCCGAGCAACCCGCTCCTGAAGATCGTCGACATCGCGCAGATCGCCGAGATCGCGCATGCGGCGGGTCTCACGGTCGTCGTCGACAACACGTTCGCCTCGCCGGCGCTGCAGCAGCCGCTCGCGCTCGGCGCCGACCTGGTCGTGCACTCCACGACCAAGTACCTCGGCGGCCACTCGGACGTGCTCGGCGGTGCGGTCGTGTTCGCGGACGATCGGTTCTTCGAGCAGGTGAAGTTCCAGCAGTTCGCGGTCGGCGCGGTCTCCGCACCGCTGGATGCCTGGCTGACGACCCGCGGCATCAAGACGCTCGCGCTGCGGATGCGCCAGCACTCCGAGAACGCTCAGGCCATCGCCGAGTGGGCGCAGGCCCGCCCGGAGTTCGCCCAGGTGTACTTCCCCGGTCTCGCCTCGCACCCCGGCCACGACATCGCGGCGAAGCAGATGAGCGCCTTCGGCGGGATGCTGTCGTTCGGTCTCGCGGCCGGCGCCGACGCGGCGCGCGCCTTCGTCGAGAGCACCTCGGTGTTCCAGCTCGCAGAGTCGCTCGGCGGTGTCGAGTCGCTCATCGGATACCCGCCGGACATGACGCACGCGTCCGTACGAGGTACCGAGCTCGCCGTCCCGGAGAACATCGTGCGGCTCTCGGTGGGAATCGAAGACGTGGGCGACCTGATCGCCGACCTCGAGCAGGGACTCGACCGCATCTCGCGCTGATCGAGGCGCCTTCTGAGACGCACCTCCGCGGATCCGCGGGGGTGCGTTCTCCGTTCTCGTCCGTGTGGAAGCGGTCCGGGCGGCGGTAACATGGGGGCTTCCCCTGGTCGAATCGATTCGACCATTGCATCCCCTGAACTCTGGAAGGACGTCGTGTCCGACGCTCCCCGCACTGATTCCCTCCCCGTCGTGAAGGCGGAGGATTCCGCCGATGACGCACCGAAGATCTCGCCGCCGGAACGCACCGCGACGGGAAGCATCCGCATCCCGACCGCGACCGGCGCCATCCGCACCCTCGGCGCGAACCCCGCGACCGCGCCGATCATGCTGCACCCGGGCGATGCCATCTCCCTCGGCCGTCGCACGCTGTACATCATCCTGCTCGGCGCGCTCACGGCCCTCGGCCCGTTCACGATCGACCTCTACCTTCCCGCCTTCCCGGTTCTGGAGCAGGACTTCCAGACCACGGCAGCCGCCATCCAGCTGACCCTGACCGGAACGATGATCGGCTTCGCGCTCGGTCAACTGGTGGTCGGTCCGCTCAGCGACAAGGTCGGGCGCCGTGTGCCGCTCATCGCGGTGACCGCTCTGCACGTGCTGGCCAGTGTGGGCGCAGCCTTCGCCCCGGATCTCGCGCTGCTCAGCGTGGCACGCGTGCTCATGGGTATCGGCGCTGCGGCCGGAGGAGTCGTGGCCATGGCGATCGTGCGCGACCTCTTCGGCGGGCGTCGACTCGTCGTCATGCTCTCGCGCCTCGCCCTGGTCTCCGGTGTGGCTCCGGTCATCGCGCCGCTCATCGGCTCCTGGCTCCTCACGCTCATGCCGTGGCGCGGCATCTTCGGGGTGCTCGCGGCCTACGGCATCGTGATGCTGCTGTCGACGATCCTGTTCATCCCGGAGACCCTTCCCGTCGCGCGGCGTCAGGACCGTGGCGGTGCCACCATGCTGCAGCGTTACCGTTCGGTGCTGTCCGATCGGGTGTTCCTGGGCGTGCTCGTGATCGGCGGGATGACGTTCTCCGGTCTGTTCTCCTACCTGTCGGCGTCCCCCTTCCTGTTCCAGGTGACGCACGGGCTCGACGCGCAGCAGTACGGTCTGCTGTTCGCGGTGAACTCGCTCGGCGTCGTCGTCGGAGTCCAGACCGCGTCACGTCTGGCCGCGCGCTTCGGGCCGCAGTGGGTCATGGCCTACTCCACCGCCGTGCTGCTCATCGCCGGAACGGCCATCATCGTCACCGACCAGCTCGGTCTCGGGCTGTGGGGTACGGTCATCCCGCTGTTCGTCTTCATGACGGCCTGCGGATTCACGTTCCCCAACGTGCAGGTCCTCGCGCTCGACCGTCATGGGAAGGCAGCAGGGACCGCCGCATCGATCATCGGTGCGACCAACTTCGGTGTCGCCGGGCTCATCTCGCCGGTCGTGGGCTGGCTCTCGCATGACGCGGGTATCACCGCGACCACCATGGCCTCCGTCATGGTCGGCTGCGCCGCGATCGGCATCCTGTCGCTCTGGTTCGTGGTGCGCCCGCGCACGGTCGGGATGCTCGCTCCCTGAGCGTTCAGGCATCGTCCGACAGAATGGGACGATGAACAGGCGGATGCTGCTGTGGTGGGGAGTGGGCCTCCTCGCGCTCGCGACGATTCTCGGCGCCGTGGTGGTGTTCGCCTACCCGCAGACGCCGGGCTTCGACAACTGGTGGAACGACACCGTCGCGGGAGCGAGGGCCGACTGGATGGTCGACTTCGCCCTCGTCCTGAACTGGGTCGGCGGGGGATGGGTCGCGATCTTCGGGGTGCCCTTGTTGGCGATCCTGGCGCTCGTGCTGGCGCGTCGGTGGCGCAGTGCGCTGTTCGCCGCGCTCTGCTTCGCTGCGAGTGCCGCCGGTGTGCAGGTGCTCAAGCAGCTGTTCGGCCGTGCTCGGCCGGACGACATGCTGGTGGTGAGCGACTACGGTTCCTTCCCCTCAGGGCACACCGCGAACGCCGCGACCATCGCCCTCGTGCTCTGGGTCCTGTTCCCGCGGGTCTGGGTGGCGATCGTCGGTGCGGCGTGGATCCTCGCGATGGCGCTCTCGCGCACCTTCCTGTCGGTACACTGGGCCAGCGACACCCTCGGCGGCGCTCTGGTCGGTGCCGGCGTCGTGCTGGTGCTCGCCGCCTGGCTGCTTCCGTGGGTGCAGCAGAACGGGAAGCCGGCGGTCGAGGCGCCGATAGGCTGAGAGGCCCCGTTCCCTCCAGAGGAGTCGTCTTGTCTCGCATCCGTCCGTACCGCCCCACCGATCGTGCCGCGCTGTACGAGATCTGCGTGAAGACGGCCGATGCCGGAGCGGATGCCACCGGCGTCCTCTCCGACGACTCGCTGTGGGGCGACCTGTTCGCCGTGCCCTACGCCGAGCGTCATCCGGACCTCGCGTGGGTGGTCGAGAGCGACGACGAGCGGACGATCGGCTACATCGTGGCGACCGACGACACCGACGCCTTCTACACGTGGTTCCGAGAGGAGTGGTGGCCCGCCCTCGAGGCCCGCTACCCGCGACCGGCCGAGATCGTCACCCGCGAGGACAGGATGATCGACTACGGCTACAGCCGCGCGGCCGGCATCGAGCCGAACGTCGTCGACCACCCCGCCCACCTGCACATCGATCTGCTTCCGGAGACCCAGGGGCAGGGACTCGGGCGCCGACTCATCGAGACGCTGTTCGCCGAGCTGACCCGACGCGGAGTGCGCGGCCTGCACCTCGGCATCGACCCGGACAACACGGGCGCAGCCGCCTTCTACGAGCGCCTCGGCATGACGCGACTGCCGGCGGAACCGGGCGGACAGATCTACGGCGTGCGCTTCGACGACTGAGCGGAGGACCGCGCCCGACACGAACGAGAAAAGCTCCCGCTGGCGCGGAGGCTTTTCTCGTTTTCGGCGGTGACGGCGGGACTCCGGTGCTCGCTGCGCTCGTGCCTCCCCGAATCCCCATCGCTCGATGAATACGAGAAAAGCCCCCGCTGGCGCGGAGGCTTTTCTCGTTTTCGGCGGTGACGGCGGGATTCGAACCCGCGGTTGCTTGCACAACACACGCTTTCCAAGCGTGCTCCTTCGGCCGCTCGGACACGTCACCAGGGAACAACCTGTCCATCCTATCCGATGCGGGGAGGGCTGCGTGACAGGGCGGGAGTCCGCACGTGAACGTCCATCGATGTGAAATATTGCACGTCACCCGTCACGTGTATAGCCTCATGTGAGGACGTATCGTCTTCGATCGCGATACGACGTTTCTCTGGGGGAAGCATGCAGGCGAGTTCGACGATGACGAGACGCAGCCACCGCACCGTGGCGGCTTTCGAGCAATACGTGAGCGGACGGCGTGCTCTCGGCGATGGGGCGGTGTTCTTCCTCGAGACGGCGACGCATCTGGCCGATGTGCTCCGGGAGGCGGGGCGGAACGACGTCGTGTTCACGCCGTCGCGTTCGACCTCCTTCGCGCAGGAGAACGTCATGGAGTACGGCGGTCGTTTCCGCGAGCCGGGTGACCGGCTGGTGCTCGACACTCATCACGTCGTCGAGCTGCAGGAGTACGTCGCCGCGCCGTTCCTCTCGATCGTCTCGCCCACCGTCATCCGTCAGGGAAGCGCCGAAGGGCTTGCTGCCTTCCTCAGCGATGCCGACACGGCCAGAGACGACGGGATCTTCGTCGGCCAGCTGCTGAGCCCCATGGCGACTCTGGAATCCCGCGCGTCGTTCCTCGCCAGCGCTGCGTGCGGTGGCGGCCTTGTCCGCGTGCACGTGACGGCGGACGGAGAGTATCGCGACGGCCCGGACGGAGCGCTACTCGGCCAGGTGGGCGACGCGAGAGCGGAAGTGCGGGTCGCCGCCGACGGAGTCGGCGGGCGCGGAAGGCCGTTCGCCCGCATCATGGATCCTCGCGTGCTCGATGCCGACCTCGACGACCGTCCGTGGTTCGGGCGCTACCTGGCAGCGCTCGATGCGCTGCGGGATTGGCGCGGGAGCCGTGGCCGTCCGACAATCTCCGGCTTCGGGGGACACCTCATCAGAGCCTTGGACGAGAGTGGGGCGTTTCCCGTCGTCGTGTCGGCCGACGCTCCTCTGCTCATGACGGACGACGGAGAGGAGTATGTCCTGGTCGATCCGCATCGCCGCATACATCTCCGACTCGGAATCGATGCTGCGCGGGCAACCGAATGTCTGCTGGCCACCGGAGACGAGTCATCGGCGACAGGGTTGATGGCCTTCGAACTCGGCGTGCGGCCGACGGGCATCGCGCCGCTGATGCACAGACTCGGCGACCGGCTGCGCGATGCGGGGATCGATCTCGGCGTGAGTCGGCGGGACGCCTCCTGATGCCCGGGCAGAGCGCGACGGATCCGCACCTCCTCGGAGCGCGAGCATTCCGGGAGTGGATCACCGGAGAGCGGGAGCATCACTCACGGATCTTCTTCGTGGAGCGCGGTACTGAGACGGATGCCGTCCGCCACGTGGCGGGTAGCGACGACCTGGTCCTGCTGCCCGAGGGCACCCCGTCGTGGGAGGGCGTCGCCGGCGTCGGCAGGTACGACGGCGCCGTGAGTGAGCCCGGGGACGAGGTGTTCTTCGGTGAGCGCGGCGTCGAGCTCCAGGACTACGTCGCTGCGGCGTTCATCCAGATCATCGGGCCCACGGCGGTCCGGTTCTTCGATGCCTCCAGCTGGCAGGCCTTCATCGACGACGCGGAACTCGCTCGGGACACGGGGGTGTTCCCGACGGCGTTGATCGATCCGCGCGTGCTCTTGGCCGATCGGCACACGCTCGCGGCGCCCGACGGTTTCGATGTCCCGAGCGCGTTGCGCATCGGTGACGACGGAGCCGTCAGAGCCGGCGTGCAGGGCGAGGTTCTCGGAGACGTCGGCGACCTGCCTGCGATCCTCGCCACCCCGTTGCCGCGCGCGGCCTCCCTGTCCGGCATCGCGCCGAGGGAGCGGATCGCCGGCGACCTCGGAGCTCACGAGTGGATCGGGCGCTACCTCCGGGCCGCCGACCTCATCAAGATGCTCGGGCTCGGGAACGGGACGGCGCGGATCTCGGGCTTCGGCTGGCTGCTCGTCGACGACGACCTCGCCGACGCCGAGCCCCGCTCATCGGACCCCTTCCTCCTCGACACCCCGGAAGGCTTCGTACTCGCGGACACGACGACTCTGCGTCGTCAGCTGCTCTCACCGCAGACGGCCCGCGTCGTGACCCTCGTCCAGACCTCGAGCACACCCGACCGCGCGACCGAACGCGTGGCCCGCGCGCTCGGCATTCCGGACGACCACGCCAGAATGATGTGCCGCGAGGCGGTCATCGCGCTGGGGATCCACGGCGGCAGACCTCTCTCCGGACGTCTTATTGAGGAGGCGTCACGATGACCGCACCGCACGCCCTGTGGACGTCGATGCTCCCCGCCGACACGACGTTCACGCCGGATCGCATCGCCGTCGGCGCCACCGGACACCGGATCGCGTTCGCCGACGGCTCCACGCGCCTGTGCGCCACGAGCGGACTCTGGAACGTGCCGCTCGGTTTCGGGAACCCGGCCATCGGCGAGGCCGTCGCCAGGGTCACGCGTGACGCGTCGTACCTGTCGCTGTTCCGGGCGCCGCATCGCTACGCCGAAGACGCGGCGGATGCCCTCATCGAGCTCGCCGGTCCTGGCCGGTACGACCGCGTCATCTTCTCGACCTCGGGTGGCGCGGCGAACGACGCGGCCATGAAGCTCGCACGGCAGTACTGGGCGCAGACCGGCTCGGCGGCTCGGTCGCTGGTCGTGGGGTTGAAGGGCAGCTATCACGGCACCATGTACGGCAGCCACGTCCTCAGCGGGGACGACCTGTTGCAGTCCGTCTACGGCGTCGACCGTCGCGCGGTCCGCCACGTCTCCCACGCCGACGACGGCGAGGAGCTGGCTGCGCTGTTGCAGCGGGAAGGCACCAGAGTGGCCTCGGTGGTCGTGGAGCCTGTGCTCGGCAGCGGCGCATATGCGCTGTCCCGTGCGTTCGTCGAGCGCCTTCTCGCACTGCGCGAACAGTACGGATTCCTGATCGTCGCGGACGAGGTCGCGACGGGATTCGGGCGCACCGGGACCATGCTCGCCACCGACAGGTGGGCCGCGCCGCCCGATGTGCTCATCCTCTCGAAAGCGCTGACGAACGGCGTGATGGGTGCGGCCGCCCTCCTGATCGGTCCGCGTATCGCCACGGCATTCATCCGAGGCGGGTGGACGTTCGTGCACGGTGAGACGCAGGCCGGAACCCCGGCGTGTGCCGCGGCGATCGTCGCGGTGATCGAGGAACTGCGGCGCATCGACGTGGAGACCGTCACCCAGGCGCTCGCGACCGAGGTGCAGGACCTGGCCGCGCGGCTGAAAGCGGACGGCGTGGTGACCGAGATCACCGGGAGCGGATGCTTCGTCGGTCTGGGTCTGCGACACCCCGACGAGACGGGGCTGTCCGGCCCGGAGGTGCTGGAGGTCGTCTCGGCCATCGCCCGCTGCGGTGTGCTGGTGCAGCCGGGCCCGAGCTCCATCGAGCTGATACCCGCGTACGGATTCGACGCGGCGGAGCTCCGCGAGACCGAGACCGCGGTGCGAGCGGGGCTCGCCCACACGCGGGGTGCAGCGGCATGATCACGGACTTCTCGGCGCGTGTGCCCACGCTGTGGCACGGAGACGGGAGCGCATCGCGCACGATCACGCGCCTCACCGCCGGACACGACACCCTCGTGATCGCGGACACGGCCGTCCCGTCGTCGCACCTGGCCGGATACGCGGCACGGCGGATCGACGTCGACGCGCAACGGGCGGACGTGACGACCGTGCGGGAGATCGCGCGGCAGATCATCCGCCGTCCGCCGCGGAGGGTCGTGGCCGTCGGGGGCGGGAGCATTCTCGATGCGAGCAAGATCGCCGCGCTCGTGCTCGTGTCTCGACGGATGTTCGACTACGCCATCGGCCACGCGTCGCGATCGGCCCTCACCGTACTGCCCGATGCGGCGCCGGCCGTCGACCTCCTGGCCGTGCCGACCACGCTCGGCACCTCGTCGGAGACGAACTGCGTGGCCGTTCTCGAGAACGACCAGGGCTACCGTCTCATCGTCGGCCGTGCTCTGCGACCGCGGCATGCCGTGCTCGATCCGCGCCAGCTGAGCTCCCTCCCCTCCGCGGCGGTGACCGAGGGGGCGCTGGAGGCGTTCCTCCGTGTCGCCGGTGCCTCGACGAGTCCTCGGCGAACGGACAGAGCGCGCGGAGACGCCAGCGTCCTCGGCAGGGCCCTCCTCGCGGCGGCGTCGCACGACACCGTCTCGACTGCGGGACGATCGCGTCTGGCACGTCTCAGCGCCGCCACGCAGCGCACATCGGCGCTGCGTGGCGGCGATCCCTTCAGCGCGCGGCACTGGTACCTCGCGAACGAGGTGGCGTTCCGACTGGGCGTTCGCAAGATGGTCGCCACGGCGGCGGTCTGCGGCGCCGTCTGGCGCCGCATCGGTGCCGGTGACTCACGATGGGGCGATGCGCGCAGCCTGGAGCGCTTCTGGACCGAGGTCGCCGGCGTGATCGACCTGCCCGTCGATCCCGCCACCGGTATCGAGGCACTCGTCGAGCGATGGCGGATCCCGCTTCCGTCACGCCCCGCGGCCCATGAGATGCGCCACATCGCACTCACCACGGAGCGCGCATGGGGAAACCGACAGCCGATGCTCCCCGGCCTGGTCGAAGGCGACTTCCACGACGTGCTCCGCGAATCCCGCTGGAGCAGCCACGCGGTCGGTGCAGGTGACCGACCGTCGATGTTCGAGCCGAAGGAGGTGAAGTGAATGAAGGAGAACACGCAGAAGACGATCCAGTTCCAGGAGCTGGACGCGATGGAGGCGCCGAGCTGGGACAGCTTCTATCAGGGCGTGATCGGTGCTCTGGTCCTCATCGGGATCGGCGCGGCCGCTGCCACCTGACGCGATCCCGGCGAGGTGGTCGACATCGGAAAGGAGGAAACATGCAAGCCGCAATGCCGACGCTCGAATTCACAGAGCTCGAAGCCATGGACGCGCTGAACGACACCGATGACTACATGCGGGGATTCGCCGTGGGCGTCATCATCGGAATTCTCGCTCTGACCTAGGGCGTGTTGATCAAGAAGGTGCGGGGTGGCCAGCCGCCGCGAGTTGCGTGGGAGAATGGGCGTGTGGAGATCCAGGTGCTGCATATCGAGGATTGCCCGAATTGGCAGG
>NZ_SCOG01000003.1:0-282967 GCF_005502545.1 Microbacterium sp. Beta | reverse complement strand
CCCCGGACCCCCCTCCGTGCCGATGCCCCGCAAGGCACCGACGCCGGCCGCCGTCGCGCCTGCCGCACCGGTGCCCGCCGCATCATCGACGTCGGCGGAATGGGGGCGCGTCACCGAGGACGGAACCGTCGAGGTCAAGGAGGGCGACGCCTGGCGCGTCGTCGGCCAGTACCCGGACGGTACGCCCGATGAGGCCCTCGCCTACTTCGTCCGCAAGTTCGACGACATCGCCTTCAAGGTGCATGCACTCGAACAGCGCCATCAGGCCGGCGGCGCATCCGCGAGCGACCTCGCCAAGCAGGCGAAGCACCTGATCGACGAAGCCACCGATGCCGCCGCGGTCGGTGACCTTGCCGGTCTTCGCGATCGACTCAACGCTCTGACCTCGTCTCTCTCGGAGGCGACGGAACAGGAGGCGAAGCAGGCGAAGGAACTCGTCGACAAGGCGATCGCCGAGCGAACCGAACTCGTCGAGCGCGCCGAGGCGATCGCCGCACGTGACCTCAGCAAGGTGCAGTGGAAGCAGGTCACGGCTGAGCTCGGAGAGCTGTTCGACGCCTGGCAGGCGCAGCAGCAGAACGGGCCGCGCCTGTCGAAGGGGATCTCCCAGCAGCTCTGGAAGCGTTTCCGGGACGCGCGGGCCGTCGTGGACAAGCAGCGCCGCGCCTTCTACTCCGAGCTCGACGACGCTCACAAGGTCGCCCGCGACGCGAAGACCCGTCTCGTGGAGCGTGCGGAAGCCCTCGCCCCCCGCGGTACCGACGGCATCCCCGCCTACCGCAACCTCCTCGACGAGTGGAAGGCGTCCGGCCGCGCCGGACGAAAGGCCGATGACGCGCTGTGGGCGCGCTTCAAGGCCGCGGGCGACGCCCTCTATGCCGCCCGTGCCGAGCAGGCTGCCGCTGAAGAAGCGGATTCCGCTCCGAAGATAGAGGCACGCGAAGCACTCCTCGAAGAGGCGAAGGGTGTCGCAGACGAGCCCAACATCAAGCGAGCTCGCGCGCTCCTGACCCGCATCCAGCGGCAGTGGGACGAGATCGGACGCATCTTCCCCCGGGACAAGGAGCGGGCGCTCGACGACAAGCTCCGCGCCATCGAACAGGGTCTCAAGGCCCGGGAAGATGTGGACTGGAAGAAGAACAACCCCGAGACCAAGGCGCGCGCGAACGACATGAGCTCCCAACTGCTGGAAGCCATCGAGAAGCTCGAGGCCGAGGTCGCCGCGGCGGAGAAGGCCGGCGACAAGAAGGCTGCCAAGGCCGCAGCGGATGCTCTGGAAGCACGCCGAGCCTGGCTGAGCGCACTCGGAAGCTGACCCGTTCTCCACAGGTCCCGCACGACGACGGACGAGGCGGGGTGCACTGCGTCAGACTGACGTGATGCACCCCGCCCTTCTGTACCTGCCCGGCGTTCGGCTGAGTGAGGCGGAGCTCAGCGCGGCACGGATCGACGGGCATGTGGTCGAGGTCGGGGACGCCTACGTCCCGGCGGACCTGATCGAGGGATCGGATGTCAGGGCGAGCGCTGTCGCATCGCTGGTGCGCGCAGGAACCGCGGCGTCAGGGCCGACGGCTGCGTGGATCCATGGCGCCGGCGATGGTCCACCGGGCGTGCATCATGTGCGACGGTGCGTCGAACGACGGATCCGTGCGACGACGAACTCACGACTCGTCTTCCACGACACCGTCGTCGCCACTTCCGATCTGGAGTCGATCGGCGGAATCCTCGTCACAACGCCGGTGCGGACCATGCTCGATCTCGCCACGACGGTGCACCGCGATCCACGCGTGCTGACCTGGATGGACAGACTCGCGCTCGTGTCGCCCGACGTGCCGGAGGAGGCGTCCGCCATGCTGCGCCGAATGTCGCGCGTTCCTGGAAGCCGCGCGGGACGGGCCGTGCTGGACAGGCTCGCGGTCAAGAAGAGGTGACGCGATAGACGTCGTACACGGCGTCGATCCTGCGCACCGCGTTGAGCACGCGATCAAGGTGCACGGCATCACCCATCTCGAAGACGAATCGGCTCAGAGCGAGTCGCTCGTCCGTCGTGGTGACCGTCGCCGAGAGGATGTTGACATGGTGCTCGCTCAACACGCGGGTGACATCGGAGAGAAGCCCCGAACGGTCGAGAGCCTCGACCTGGATCTGCACCCTGAAGACGCTCTTGGTGGTGGGAGCCCAGGAGACCTCGACGAATCGGTCCTGTTCGGCACCCAGCGCCTTCACGTTGACGCAGTCCGCACGGTGGACCGAGACGCCGCTGCCACGGGTCACGAACCCGACGATCTGGTCGCCCGGAACCGGGGTGCAGCATTTCGCGAGCTTGACGAGGATGTCATTGGCGCCGCGCACCAGCACGCCGGAGTCACCCGACCGCGGCTCACGCGTCTGCACGCTGCCGGGAAGGTCGATGGCCCCCGTCGCTGGATCGTTCGCCGCGACGAGTGCGGTGACCTTCTCCAGCACGGATTGGGTCGAGACGTGCCCCTCGCCGACGGCCGCATAGAGCGCGGAGACGTCCTCGTAGTGCATGCCCCGTGCCACTTCCGTGAAGGAGTCATGGCTCATGAGTCGCTGCAGCGGCAGGTTCTGTCGACGCATCGCCCTCGCGATGGCCTCCTTGCCCTGCTCGATCGCCTCCTCGCGGCGCTCCTTCGTGAACCACCCGCGGATCTTGTTGCGGGCGCGCGTGCTCGCAACGAACCCGAGCCAGTCCTGGCTGGGTCCCGCGTCGGGGTTCTTCGAGGTAAACACCTCGACGACGTCACCGCTCTTGAGCTCGGACTCCAGAGGCACCAGGCGACCGTTGACCTTGGCGCCCATCGTGCGGTGGCCGATCTCGGTGTGCACGGCGTAGGCGAAGTCCACCGGGGTCGCGCCGGAGGGCAGCCCGATCACCCGGCCCTTCGGCGTGAAGACGTAGACCTCCTTCGCGCCGATCTCGAACCGGAGGGATTCCAGGAACTCTCCAGGATCGGCGGTCTCGGCCTGCCAGTCGGAGATGTGCGCGAGCCAGGCCATGTCGGTGTCGGACGCGCGGACCTCGGTCTTGCCGCCGCCGTTCATCCGCTCCTTGTACATCCAGTGCGCAGCGACGCCGTACTCGGCCTGCTGGTGCATCTCATGGGTGCGGATCTGGATCTCGACCGTGCGGCCGGCGGGGCCGATCACCGTGGTGTGCAGTGACTGGTAGAGGTTGAACTTGGGTGTGGCGATGTAGTCCTTGAAACGACCCGGCAGCGGAGTCCAGCGTGCGTGGATGGCGCCGAGCACCGCGTAGCAGTCGCGCACGGAGGACACCAGCACCCGGATGCCGATCAGGTCGTAGATGTCGTCGAACTCACGGCCGCGGATGACCATCTTCTGGTACACCGAGTAGAGCTGCTTGGGACGCCCGACGACCTTGCCACGGATGCGGAGATCTCGCAGGTCTTCGTCGATCTCCTCGACGACCTGGTTCAGGTACTTCTCGCGCTGCGGGGTGCGCTGCGCGATGAGGCTGTGGATCTCGTTGTAGATCTTCGGGTGCAGCACCGCGAAGGAGAGGTCCTCGAGCTCCGACTTGATCGCCTGGATTCCGAGGCGATTCGCCAACGGAGCGTAGATCTCCAGGGTCTCCTTGGCCTTCTTCGCCGCCTTCTCCGGCGGAACGAAACCCCAGGTGCGCGCGTTGTGGAGGCGGTCGGCGAGCTTGATCAGCAGCACTCGGATGTCCTTGGACATCGCGACGATCATCTTGCGGACGGTCTCGGCCTGCGCGCTCTCGCCGTACTTCACCTTGTCGAGCTTGGTGACGCCGTCGACGAGCATCGCGACCTCGTCGCCGAACTCGGCGGTGAGATCGGTCAGCGCGTACCCGGTGTCCTCGACGGTGTCGTGCAGCAGCGCTGCGGCGATCGCCCGCGGCCCGAGACCGAGTTCGGCGAGGATCTGGGCGACCGCGAGCGGGTGGGTGATGTACGGCTCACCGCTCTGGCGCTTCTGCCCCTCGTGCTTCTCCTTGGCGACCGCGTAGGCCCTCTCGATCACCGAGAAGTCGCCCTTGGGGTGGTTCGCCCGGACTGTGCGGATCAGATTGTCGAGGTCATTGATCCTCGACGCGCGGGAGAAGATGCGGGGAACCAGCCGTCGCAGACTCGATCCCTGCGATGACGTCTGCGGTTCCGCCATCTACTCACCTCCTGATCGATCAATCCTACGCGTGCTGTGCGGCACCGGCCCCGCTGAGGAACCGATCAGACCTCGACGGCCGCCCTGCTGCGAGCCTCTCGGATGCGGGCATCCCGTGCCTTCAGCTGCGGCTCGTTCTCGCGGAACAGCGAGTAGAGCGGAGCAGCCACGAAGAGCGTCGAGTAGGTGGCCACGAGAATGCCGACGAAGATCGAGAGCGAGATGTCGGTGAGCGACTCCGCGCCCAGCCAGAACGCGCCGATGAAGAGCACCGCGCCGACCGGCAGAGCAGCGACGACGGACGTGTTGATGGAGCGCACGAGTGTCTGGTTCACCGCGAGGTTGACCGACTCGCCGAACAAGCGGGCGGACTTCTCCCCGTCTTCGGTCGTGTTCTCGCGGATCTTGTCGAACACGACCGTGGTGTCGTACAGCGAGTACGCGAGGATCGTGAGGAAGCCGATCACGGCCGCCGGCGAGATCTCGAAGCCGGCCAGCGCGTAGATGCCCACCGTGATCACGAGCACGTCGAGGAGACCGATGATGGCCGCAGCCGACATCTTCCAGGTGCGGAAGTAGATCGCCAGGATCAGGAAGGTCAGGGCCAGGAAGATCGCGAGACCCCACAGCGACTGCTTGGTGACGTTCTCACCCCACGCGGGTCCGATGAAGGAGGAAGTGACGTCGGACGGATCGACGCCGTATGCCTTCGCCAGTGCCTCGCCGACCTGCTGGGTCTCGGCAGCGCTCATCTGGTCGGTCTGGACGCGGACGTCCTTGCCGCTGACGACGACGACCTTGGTCGCAGCGCCGGGGACGACCGATTGCACGGCTGTGGTCGCCGTCTCCTGATCGAGGCTGTCCGGCGCCTGCACGGTGAACTGCGATCCACCCGTGAACTCGATCGAGAACTGGATAGGACGGATGAGCGGCACCAACGCCGAGCCGACGACCAGGATGATCGCGATGATGAACCACAGACGGCGCTTGCCGACGAACGGGAAGGAGGTCTTCCCGGAGTAGAGGTTGTTGCCGAACTCATTCATGGAAGGCATCAGGCGTCTCCCTCACTTCCGGCTTTGGTGGATCTCTCGCCCGTGAGGGCCTCGGCGCGCTTGCGTTCGGCGATCGTCTGTCTGCGGTCGGCCTCGCCGCGGGACCGCGCGTTCTTCGCGCCCCGCCCGACCGACGCCGTGGGGACCTCTCGGTACTGCGAGCGGCTGCGGTACACGGCCCCGAGAGCTTCGGGATCGAGTCCGGACAGCTTGTGGCCGCCGCCGAAGAAGCGGGTGCGCGCGAGAAGTTGCATCACCGGGTGCGTGAAGATCACGAAGATGAACACGTCGATGAGCGTCGTGAGTCCGAGCGTGAAGGCGAAGCCCTTCACCGTGGCATCGGCCAGGATGTAGAGGACGACCGCCGCGAGGATGTTGATCGACTTGGAGATGTAGATCGTGCGCTTCGCACGACCCCAGCCGTCCTCGACCGCCGCGGTGATCGACTTCCCGTCACGGAGCTCGTCTCGTATTCGTTCGAAGTACACGATGAACGAGTCGGCGGTGAAGCCGATGGACACGATGAGACCGGCGACACCGGCGAGCGAGAGGCGGAACCCGATTCGCCACGCCAGGATGCAGATGATGATGTAGGTGAGCACCGCCATCACCGCGATCGACGCGATGATCACCGACCCGAGCGCTCGATAGACGATCAGCGAGTAGATCGCCACCAGCGCGAGCCCGATGAGGCCCGCGATGAGACCGATCTGCAGCTGCTGCGTACCCAGCGTCGCCGAGATCGTGTCGGAGCTCTGCACCGTGAAGCTCAGCGGAAGGGCGCCGAACTTGAGCTGATCGGCGAGAGTGGTCGCGGACTCCTGCGTGAAGCTTCCGGAGATGCTGGGGCGACCATCGAGGATCTGCCCGTTCATCCGCGGAGCGCTGATCACGTTGCCGTCCAGCACGAAGGCGAACTGATCCCGCGGCGTGAGCCCGTCGATGCGGTTCTGGTTCAGGCGGGTGCTGACCTTGCCGAACGCATCGGCCCCGTCGCCGTTCATCGTGAGCTGCACCAGCCAGGCACCCGACTTCGGGTCGCGACCGGCCGAGGCGTCGGTGATGGCGGTGCCGTCGAGCTCTGCCGGTCCGAGGATGTACTTGGCGCTCCCGTCCGCCGAGCAGGCGATGAGCGGCTGGTCCTTCGGCGCCTTGGAGGCGTCGTTCTCCGGGTTCGCGCAGTCGTATGCCTGGAACTCCGCGGCCAGCTTGTCGGTGACCCAGGAGAGGTCGCTCGCGTCGGTCGGCTCGGCCGTCGGCGTCGAGTTCAGACCCGGATCCGGGCTGGGATACGGCGTCGAGTTGCCGTCCTCGCCCACGAACTCGTTGGTCGCCGCCGTCGTGTAGAGCACGGGACGGAACTCCAGCTGAGCACTGGACTGGATCCGCTCCCGCGTCTGCGCGTCGGCCTCACCGGGGATCTGGACGACGATGTTCTGTCCGCCCTCGGTCGTGATGTCGGCCTCGGCGACGCCGGACGCATCGACACGCTGCCGGATGATCGCCGCGGCCTGGTCGAGCTGCTCGGACGACGGAGCCGCTCCGTCCTCGGTCTCCGCACTCAGCACGATCTGTGTGCCGCCCTGCAGATCGAGGGCGAGCTCAGGTGTCCACGAGCTCGCGGCCTCCCCGTTGCTGTCCTTGAAGACGTACACACCCAGTGCGTTGATGCCGAAGAGCACGCCCGTCACGAGGAGCAGGCCGAGAAGGACCCGCCAGGCGTGACGGACGGGAGAGGATGAAGCCACGTGTGTTCAGCTTTCTGGAAGGACGGAGATCCGAGGGGCCGCGTCGGCCTCGGCGTTACTTGTCGTCGGCGTCGCGCTCGAGGCGAGCGCGGGTCTCCTCGGGGGTCTCGACAGCCGGAGCGACCGGCTCATCGGCGACCGGCTCCTCGACGACACGCTCCTCGACGATGTCGTCCGACGGTGCGTCGACGGCGGCATCCTTGGGCTCGACCACGCGCAGGATCGCCTGGCTGTGCACGTCGATGATGGTGCCGGGAGCGATCTCGACGAGCGCGGGGGTGTCGAGGTCGTCGGGGTCGTACGCGACGATCGTCCCGTAGATGCCGCCCTGGAGGAGCACCTTGGCGCCCGGAACGGTCTTGGTGGCCTTCTCCTCCTGCTCGGCCTTCATCTGCTTCGTGCGCTTACGCGTGTTGAAGATCATGAAGACGAGGAGAACGGCGAGGAGGCCGAAGAGCAGGAATTCCATGGGCATGGGGGAAGCGCCTTTCTCAGGTGCACGCTCCAGCCTTTGGGCGCGCGAAGGTATCCGGGAAGTCTTCAGTGATTATAGGTCATCCAACTTAAGCATCCCGTCCGGATGCGCGACACCCAGGTGCGCGTACGCCTCCGGCATCGCCACACGGCCGCGGGGCGTGCGCCCGAGGAACCCGATGCGCACGAGGTACGGCTCGACCACGCTCTCCACGGTCTCGGCTTCCTCACCGACGGCGACAGCGAGCGTGCTGAGGCCGACCGGGCCACCGCGGAACCGCCGGACGAGCGCTTCGAGCACGGCACGGTCCAGGCGGTCGAGACCGATCGGATCGACGTCGTACAGATCCAGGGCCGCACGGACCTCGCGGATGGTCGCAACTCCTCCCGTGTGCACCAGCGCATAATCGCGCACCCGGCGAAGGAGGCGGTTCGCGATGCGCGGGGTGCCACGGGAGCGTCGGGCGATCTCGGCGAGCGAGTCGGTCGGGAGGTCGACGCCGAGCACGGCCGCGGATCGTGCGATCACCTGCTCCAGCTCGCCCACCTCGTAGAACTCGAGGTGACCGGTGAACCCGAAGCGGTCGCGGAGCGGGTTGGGCAGCAGCCCGGAGCGAGTCGTCGCGCCGACCAGGGTGAACGGCGAGAGTTCGAGCGGGATGCTCGTCGCTCCCGCGCCCTTTCCCACCATGATGTCGATGCGGTAGTCCTCCATCGCGAGATAGAGCATCTCCTCGGCGGAGCGCGCCATGCGGTGGATCTCGTCGATGAAGAGCACTTCACCGGGGACCAGGCTCGAGAGCAGGGCCGCGAGATCACCGGCGTGCTGGATCGCCGGGCCGCTGGACAGCCGGAGCGGACGTTCGCTCTCGTGTGCGACGATCATCGCGAGCGTCGTCTTCCCCAGGCCGGGAGGTCCCGCCAAGAGGATGTGATCGGCGGGACGACTCTGGATGCGGGCGGCCTCGAGGAGCAGCTGCAGCTGACCGCGCACCTTCTGCTGGCCCACGAACTCTCCGAGGCTCGTCGGCCGCAGGGCGCCTTCGATGGCGAGTTCGGTCTCGTCGGAGGGCTCGCCGGCGTCGAGGGGATCAGACACGCGCCTGGCCTCCCTGCGCCGGGCCGAGCAGGGCGAGCGTACGACGAAGCAGCGAGGCCACGGATGCGCTCTCCGCCTCCGTGGCATCCGCTGCCGTCTGGGCGGCGGCGTCTGCGGCGACCTTCTCCGACCAGCCGAGCCCCACGAGTGCCGCGGCCACCTGCGTGACGACATCGGCGCCGCCGCCCGCGGCGGGCTTCGCCGGAGCCGCGAACGCCTGCACCTTGCCGGCGAGCTGCAGCACGATGAGCTTCGCCGTCTTGGGGCCGATGCCGGAAACGCGTCGGAAGGGGGCGTCATCCTCCGCGGTGACGGCCTCGGCGATCTGATCGCTCGTGAGGTGCGAGAGCACGCCGAGTGCCGACTTCGGACCGACGCCGGTCACGCTGATCAGCAGTCCGAAGATCTCGAGCTCACCACGGTCGGCGAAGCCGAACAGCGACAGCGAGTCCTCACGGACGATGAGGCTGGTGTGCAGCAGCAGCTTCTCTCCCACCGTCGCGGTGTGCGCGACATCGGCGGGCACCGCGACCGCGAATCCGACCCCGCCCACATCGATGACGACCTGATCGGATGCCGCATGCAGGACGACGCCGTGCAGAGAGGAGATCATCCCCTCAGCCTACGGCGTCGCTCGTAGGTATGTTCGACCGACACGCTTCTCGGCCTCGGCCCAGGCACGCTGAGCGGGAGTCAGGGCCCCGGGGGCGGTCGCCGCTGCTCCCCCGCGGCGCCAGGCGTGGCAGAGGGCGATGGCCAGTGCGTCGGCGGCATCGGCCGGTTGCGGCAGTGCGTCGAGGCGCAGGATGCGGGCGATCATCGTCTGCACCTGCCGCTTGTCGGCAGCACCGTATCCGGTGACGGCGGCCTTGACCTCACTCGGCGTATGCGTGGCTGCGGGGAGCCCCGACTCGGAGGCGATCAGCAACGCGACGCCACTGGCCTGTGCGGTGCCCATCACCGAGTGCGTGTTCTGCTGCGCGAAGACCCGCTCGACGGCGACGGCATCAGGTCGATGCTCGGCGATCACGGCGCGGATACCGGCGGCCACGATCGAGAGACGCTCCCCGATCTCCGCTTCCGGCGAGGAACGGATCACCCCGACGTGCACGAGCGTTCCGCGGCGCGATCCGTCGACATCCACGACCCCCACACCGCAGCGGGTGAGACCGGGGTCGATGCCGAGCACACGCAGAGAGGAGGTCACTCCCCCAGGCTAGGCCGCCGATCCGACACCGGTCGCCCGGCGCGCCTAGGCGTCGTCGTTCTCCAGCTCCGCCTGGACCTCGGGACTCAGATCGAAGTTGGTGAACACGTTCTGCACGTCTTCACTGTCTTCCAGGGCATCGATCAGGCGGAAGATCTTGCGCGCGGTGTCGGCGTCGATCTCGACCTTGAGGTTCGGGACGAACTCGACGTCGGCGGACTCGTAGTCGATGCCGGCCTCCTGGAGCGCGCTGCGCACAGCCACCAGGTCGGTCGCCTCCGTGATCACCTCGAAGCCCTCGGCGTGCGGTTCGATCTCCTCCGCACCGGCCTCGAGCGCAGCCATCATCACGTCATCCTCGGTGGTGCCCTCGGAGCCGACGACGATGACGCCCTTGCGGCTGAAGTTGTAGGCCACGCTGCCGGGGTCTGCGAGCGTGCCGCCGTTGCGGCTGAGAGCCGTGCGAACCTCAGCGGCCGCCCGGTTCTTGTTGTCGGTCAGACACTCGATCATGAGCGCGACGCCGTTGGGGCCGTATCCCTCGTACATGATCGAGAGGTACTCGACGGCCTCGCCGCCGATACCGGCACCGCGCTTCACCGCGCGGTCGATGTTGTCCTTGGGGACCGAGGTCTTCTTGGCCTTCTGCACCGCGTCGAAGAGGGTGGGGTTGCCCGCCAGGTCCGGTCCGCCGAGCTTGGCGGCGACCTCGATGTTCTTGATGAGCTTGGCCCAGGACTTCGCGCGCCTGGAGTCGATGATGGCCTTCTTGTGCTTCGTGGTCGCCCACTTGGAATGCCCGGACATAAGTCTCCGCTCGTCGTATCCGCATGAGCTCGCGCTCAGCGCATCGTCCATTCTAACGAACGCCTCGGGTGGCGCAGGATGGGAGCATGCGCAGATCACGACACATCTCTCCCGCCCTCCGCTCGGCAGAGGTTCCTGACGGCGCACCGGCGCCCGCCGACACCCTGCGGTACCTGCTCCACCTCCCTGATGGCTACGACGATGATCCGCACCGGCTCTGGCCGCTCGTGCTCTTCCTGCACGGTGCAGGCGAACGGGGTTCCGACCTCGATCTCGCCGCCGTCCACGGTCCGCCCAGGCTGGCGGACGACGGGCAGGAGTTCCCCTTCATCCTCGTCACACCCCAGTGCGCCTCGGCGAGTCAATGGGTCGCCGAGCTCTCGACGCTGGCCGCACTGATCGATGAGGTGAGCTCCACACACAGGGTCGACGAGGAGCGCGTTTCGGTGACAGGACTCAGCATGGGCGGTTTCGGCACCTGGTCGCTCGCGGTGCGCTACCCCGATCGATTCGCGGCCATCGCACCGATCTGCGGTGGCCTGTGGATGCAGAGCGCCGCTCCGATCCGCGCGATCCCCTCCTGGGCGTTCCACGGCGACGCGGACGACGTCGTGCCGATCGCCGCGACAGAGCAGATCGTCGACGAGCTGCGGGCCCTCGACGCTGACGTGCGTTTCACCCGGTACGCGGGCGTCGGTCACGACTCATGGACCGAGACGTACGAGAACCCCGAACTCTATGAGTGGATGCTCTCCCATCGGCGCGGAGTCGAACGCGACGGACCCGGCGTCGAGAAGACAGCACGATGACGACGGGAGCAGATCGGCTCCGGCCCGACTGGCATACGCTCCCGATGCCACTTCGATCTCGGATCATCTCCGCGATCGGGGGTGATCTCGTGCAGGAGGCCCCAGCCCATGGCGGCTTCAGCGCCTCCTACGCCGGCGTCGTCACGACCACGACGGGGCGCGCATTCGTCAAGGCCTGCGGTGCGGATTGGCACGCGGACTCGCTGCACTTCCTCCGCGAGGAGATGCGCACGCTCTCGCATCTGCCGACCGCCATCGCCCCACGACTCCTCGGAGCCATCGACGACCCGACGGGTACGGCGCTCGTGATCGAGGCGATCGACGGCCGCCACCCCGGCCAGCCGTGGACGACGGCGGACCTGCACGCCGTAGCCAAGGCCCTGCGCGTGCTGTCGACCACCCCTGCGCCTTCGCATATGCCTCGAGCAGAGGCTGTCATGATCCCCGGTTTCACCAGGTGGACGGAGATCGCTGCGGATCGGGGAATGCGCGAGGCGCTCCCCCATGGCCTCCCCGCGCGTATGCCGGCGTTGCTGCGCCTCGAGGAGAGCTTCCGCAGCGCGGTACACGGCGACGTCATCGTGCACGACGATGTGCGCGCAGACAACATCCTGATCAGCGCTGGACGGGCACACCTGCTGGACTGGCCGCACGCGCGCAGGGGCGCCGCGTGGATCGACCTCCCCTGTCTGCTCCCCAGCATCGAGGCATCCGGAGGCCCCGCCTGCGAGGAGGCGTGGGCTGTGTTCGAAGAGCACGGCGCACCACCTCAAGCTGAGCTGCTCGCCGTGATCTCCGCCTTCGCATCGTTCCTCTGGTTCCAGCAGGCGCAACCCGATATCCCGCAGCTCCCCGGCCTGCGGGAGTTCCAGCGCGCGCAGGCGATGCCGGCTCTGCGGTGGCTCTCGGGCCTGATCTGAGCCGACGATCTACCGCGCCGCAGCGCGGCGACGTGCGTCTGCGCGAGCGAGAAAGCGCTCGTGGAACCTCGTCTCTCCCGTGATCTCCGGGTGGAAGCTCAGACCGAGCAGGTCGCCCTGCTCCACGGCGACCACGCGTCCATCGGGCAGGGATGCCAGCACGTCGGCCCTCGGACCGACCGACTCGACAACCGGTCCGCGGATGAACGCGGCGGACACCGGATCCGCGGCGAGTGCGGGAACGTCGAGTCGCGCTTCGAAGGATTCGACCTGACGGCCGAAGGCGTTCCGGCGCACGACGACATCCAGCCCTCCGAACGACTCCTGTCCCTCGATGGCGTCGACGATCTCGTCGGCGAGCATGATCAGTCCCGCGCACGTGCCGAGGACCGGCATGCCTGCCGCGATGGCCTCGCGGATGGGCTGCTGCATCCCGAAGACGCGCGACAGCTTGTCGATCACGCTCGACTCGCCGCCCGGGATGACGAGCCCGTCGACCGATGCGAGGTCGTCGGGGCGTCGCACCAACGCCACGTCGGCACCGAGACTCGAGAGCAGGGCGGCGTGCTCGCGCACGTCGCCCTGCAGCGCGAGCACACCGACCCTGGTGTTACCAGCCACGCTCGGCGAGACGGTGCGGCGCGGGAAGGTCGCTGACGTTGATGCCCACCATGGCCTCACCCAATCCACGCGAGACCTCGGCGATGACCTTCGGGTCATCGAAGAAGGTCGTCGCCTTGACGATCGCCTTCGCCCGCTCCGCAGGGTTGCCCGACTTGAAGATCCCCGATCCGACGAACACGCCGTCGGCGCCGAGCTGCATCATCATGGCTGCGTCCGCAGGCGTCGCGACACCACCGGCCACGAACAGCACGACGGGAAGCTTGCCGGTCTCGGCGATCTCGGCGACCAGCTCGTACGGTGCCTGCAGTTCCTTGGCCGCCACGAACAGCTCGTCCTTGGGCAGGGACGTGAGAGCCGCGATCTCGCCGCGGATCTTGCGGATGTGCTTCATCGCCTCGGAAACGTCGCCGGTTCCCGCCTCACCCTTGGACCGGATCATGGCTGCGCCCTCGTTGATACGGCGGAGCGCCTCACCGAGATTGGTCGCGCCGCAGACGAACGGAACCGTGAAGCCGTACTTGTCGATGTGGTTCACGTAATCGGCAGGCGAGAGGACCTCCGACTCGTCGATGTAGTCCACGCCGAGTTCCTGCAGCACCTGCGCCTCGACGAAGTGACCGATGCGCGCCTTGGCCATCACGGGGATGGACACCGCATCGATGATGCTGTCGATCATGTCGGGGTCGCTCATGCGGGAGACACCACCCTGCGCGCGGATGTCGGCCGGGACGCGCTCGAGCGCCATGACGGCGACGGCTCCGGCGTCTTCGGCGATCTTCGCCTGATCCGCCGTGACGACGTCCATGATGACGCCGCCCTTCAGCATCTCGGCGAGACCGCGCTTGACGCGCGGCGATCCGGTGGTTGTCTGGTCTGCCATGGGAACTCCTGTCGGATGCACCGAAGTCGGGTTTGATCTAGATCAAACATAGCACTGTCCGATTCGACCTAGAATCGCTGAGGAGGACCATGAGCGACCAGATCACAGGCACCACCGCAGCGGACATCGCCGACAGCGTGCGCTCCCTGCGCGACCGCGGAATCCTCCGCCCCGGCAGCGTCCTCCCCCCGGTGCGGGAGCTCGCCGCCACGCTCGGCGTCAACCGGAACACCGCCGTCGCCGCGTATCGTCAGCTCGCCCAGGCGGGGCTCGTGCTGTCTCGCGGACGAGCAGGGACCATCGTCGCCGGCTTGGAGGCAGTGGCGCAGGAAGGCTATGCCCCCGACACCGTCCTCCGCGACATCGGCACAGGGAACCCTGACCCCCGCCTGATCCCCGATCCTGCACCGGCCCTGATGACCATCGCCTCCCGCCCTGTGCTCTACGGCGAGCCCGTGATCGATCGCGGACTCGAGGAGTGGTCGACGCGCTGGATCTCGCGCGACCTCGACGGCGTCGACTTCCGTATCACCGTGACCAGTGGAGCGGTCGACGCCGTCGAGCGGCTGCTCGCCCAGGCGCTGATGCGCGATGACGCCGTCGCCCTGGAGGATCCCTGTTTCCTCGCGAGCATCCACACGGTGCGGCTGGGCGGCTATCGCGCGGTTCCCGTCCCCGTCGACGCCGAGGGCATGACCGTCGACGGTCTGCGAACCGCGCTGGAGGCGGGCGTCCGTGCCATCATCTGCACGCCGCGGGCGCAGAATCCGACCGGCGCGAGCCTCACCGCTTCCCGGGCCGCCGAACTCCGTGCCGTGCTCGCCGACCACCCGTATGTGCTGATCATCGAGGACGACCACTTCTCGATGCTCTCGCAGCGACCGTACGAGTCGCTCATCGGACCCGAGCATCGCCGGTTCGCCCTCGTACGCTCTGTCTCGAAGTTCCTTGGTCCGGACATGTGCCTCGCGATCGCAGCGACGGACGCGGAGACCGCCGAGCGCCTCGCGATGCGGCTGAGCCCCGGAACGACATGGGTGAGCCACCTGCTGCAGCGTCTCGCCCTTACACAGCTGACCGACGAGACGGCGATGTCGGAGGTGGCAGCGGCTGCGGAGCACTACGCGCAGCGCAACGCCGCCTTCGCCGAACGACTCCGAGCGAGCGGTATCGAGGCCACGGTGTCCGACGGCATGAGCCTGTGGGTCGAGTTCTCCCAGCCGGCTCGGACCATCGCCGACCGCCTCATGCGCCGCGGATGGCTCGCCCGCACCGGCGACGACTTCGCGCTCGATGAGAAGGCGGAGCCCTCTCATCATCTGCGTCTCACCGTGCATGACCTGTCCGGCGATGAAGCAGAGTCGCTGGTCGCAGACCTCGTCGCCGCCGGGCGATGACCACACCTCGCGGGCACCGGCCCGCCCTGAACGAAAGAGTCGGAGAATGAAGATCCTCTCCATCCAGTCAGCCGTGGCCTACGGGCATGTGGGGAACTCGGCCGCCGTGTTCCCGCTGCAGCGCATCGGCGTCGAGGTGCTGCCCGTCTACACCGTGAACTTCTCCAACCACACCGGCTACGGCGCCTGGCGCGGTCCCCTGATCGCCCCGGGTGACGTCCGCGAGGTCATCACCGGCATCGAGGAACGCGGTGTCTTCGGCCAGATCGACGCCGTTCTCAGCGGCTACCAGGGTGGAGAGGGCATCGGGGACGTGATCATCGACGCCGTCGCACGAGTGAAGGCGTCGAACCCGAACGCGGTATACGCCTGCGACCCGGTCATGGGCAACGCGAAGTCGGGATGTTTCGTCGCCCCCGCGATCCCGGTGCTGCTGCGTGAGCGCGTGGTTCCCGTCGCCGACATCATCACCCCGAACCAGTTCGAGCTCGGCTTCCTCACCGACACCGAGCCTGACACGCTGGAGTCCACTCTCGCGTCGGTCGATCTCGCGCACGCGATGGGTCCGCGCACCGTGCTCGTCACCAGTGTCGAGCGCCCCGATCGCGAAGAGGGGACGATCGAGATGCTCGCCGCCGATGAGAAGGGTGCCTGGCTCGTGCAGACCCCGCACCTGCCCATGAAGGCGAATGGTTCCGGGGACGTGACCGCCGCGCTCTTCACTGCGCACTACGTCGAGACCGGCAGCGCCAAGGTCGCGCTCGAGCGCACGGCGTCCAGCGTGTACGACCTGCTCAAGGCGACGCTCGAGTCCGGAGAGCGCGAGCTGCAGCTCGTCGAGGCCCAGGAGTTCTACGCGAACCCGCGGCTGCAGTTCACGGCGCGACAGGTGCGCTGAGCCGGGCGTCCGTCATCCGGTGGGGATGGGCAGCTCGCGATACGCGGCGAGCCAACCGGGGTGGTCATCGGGGCAGAGATACTTCATGCCTGAGATCGCCAGGCCTCCGAGCATGAAAGGCAGACCGGGGTCGCTCTCTTCGAACGCATTCGACCAGGAGCCGATGATCTCGGAGGAATCGATGTGGTCACCGACCTTGCCCGCATCGACCCGGTGCTCGGACTCGATCGCGACGAGGCAGACGTCGATCGTAAGCTCGAGGCTCATCCAGGCGACGTCCTCATCGGGTATGCCTGCCCAGACTCCGCTCTCGATCACGTCGTCGACCAGCGCCTGCTGTGCCGGGGTCTTCGGAGAGAGGCGTCTCTCGTTCTCCGCGAACCCCTGGGCGAGGTAGAAGGCGCGCCCCTCGTCCTCTACGCTCGTCGGTGCCGCCGTCGGTGTCGCCGTCCGCTGGGGATCGGGCTGCGGTGCACAGGCGGCCATGGATGAGGCGACGCCGAGGACGATCGCTGCTGCGGCGATGCGATGCCGGAGAGCCATCGGGTTCAGCACACCGCGAGTCACGCGTTCGGGCGAGGCCAGGCGTCAGCCACGGCTTCGCGCACCTCGCCCAGCAGCTGCGGGAGCGCCTTGGTCTTCGCGATGATCGGGAAGAAGTTCGCGTCCGACGTCCACCGCGGCACCACGTGCTGGTGCAGGTGGGCGTCGACGCCGGCCCCCGCCACGGCGCCTTGATTCATGCCCAGGTTGAAGCCGTCGCAGCGCGAGACCTCGCGCAGCACGCGCATCGCCGTCTGGGTGAGCGCGCCGATCTCGGCGACCTCCTCCGGCGTCGCCTGGTCGTAGGTGGCGATGTGACGGTAGGGGCAGACCAGGAGATGGCCGGAGTTGTACGGGAAGAGGTTCAGCAACACGTACGCCGTCTCGCCGCGTGCGACGACCAGCCGCTCGGCATCCGGGAACTTCGGCGCCTCGCAGAACGGGCACTCTTCGCGCAGGGGCTCCGGTCCCGCCTGGATGTACGCCATCCGGTGCGGGGTCCACAGCCGCTGGAACTCGTCCGGCACCCCGGCGAGGCGTCCGGCATCCTCCAGCGGCTGCTCCCCGTCGGTCACGCCAGGTCCCCGGCTGTCTGCACGAGGGCGTGGGAGTCGATGGCCGCGCGGATGCGCGCTACGGCGTCCGCGATCGGTACACCGTTCTCCTGCGCCCCGTCGCGGTAGCGGAAAGAGACGGTGCCAGCGTCGCGGTCCTTCTCCCCCGCGATCAGCAGCAGCGGCACCTTGCCGGTCGTGTGCGTCCGGATCTTCTTCTGCATGCGATCGTCGGACGTGTCGAGCTCGGCACGCACGCCCTGAGAGCGCAGTGTGTCGATCACGTCGCCCAAGTAGTCGGCGAAGTCGTCCGCCACCGGGATGCCCACGACCTGCACGGGAGACAGCCACACCGGGAAGTCACCCGCGTAGTGCTCGAGCAGGATCGCGAAGAACCGCTCGATCGAGCCGAACAGCGCGCGGTGGATCATGATCGGGCGCTTCTTCTGCCCGTCCTTGTCCATGAACTCGAGGTCGAAGCGCTCCGGCAGGTTCGGGTCGACCTGCACAGTCGAGAGCTGCCAGGTGCGACCGATCGCATCACGCGTCTTGAGGTCGATCTTCGGGCCGTAGAACGCGGCCTCACCGGGGACCTCTGTGAGCTTGAGCCCTGAGGCCACCGCGACACGGCGCAGCGCGTCGGTCGACGACTCCCAGAACTCGTCCGAGCCGATCCACTTGGACTTCTCGTCGTCCTTCATCGACAGCTCGAGTTCGAAGTCGGTCAGACCGAAATCGCGGAGCATCGAGAGGATGAAGTCGAGGACCTTGGCGACCTCGGCCTCGAGCTGGTCGGGCGTGACGAACAGGTGCGAGTCGTCCTGGGTGAAGCCTCGCACGCGCGTGAGACCGTGCAGTGCGCCGGAGAGCTCGTTGCGGTAGACCGTGCCGTTCTCCGCGAAGCGCAGCGGGAGGTCGCGGTAGCTCCGGGCGCGCTCCTTGTAGATGAGGATGTGCATCGGGCAGTTCATGGGCTTCAGGTAGTAGTCCTGGCCCTGCTTGGTGATGTTGCCCTCGTCGTCGCGCTCCTCGTCCATCACGATCGGCGGGAACATGCCCTCCTTGTACGTGACGAGGTGGTTCGAGGTGAGGAAGAGGTCTTCCTTCGAGATGTGCGGGGTGTACACGTAGGTGTATCCGCCCTCGATGTGGCGCTTGCGCGCGTGCTGCTCCATCTCACCGCGGATCACGCCGCCGCGCGGGTGCCACACGGACAGGCCCGACCCGATCTCCTCGGGGAACGAGAACAGATCGAGTTCCTTGCCGAGGCGGCGGTGATCGCGCTTGGCTGCTTCCTCGAGTCGGTGCTGATACGCGCGGAGCTCGTCCTTGGTCGGCCACGCGGTGCCGTAGATGCGCTGCAGCTGCGGGTTCTTCTCACTGCCGCGCCAATACGCGGCAGCGATGCGGGTGAGGTCCCATCCGTTGCCGATCATGCGCGTATTGGGCAGGTGCGGTCCGCGGCAGAGGTCCTTCCAGACGACCTCGCCGTCACGGGTGGTGTTGTCGTAGATCGTCAGCTCGCCCTCGCCGACCTCGACAGAGGCGCCTTCGGCGACCTCCTTGCCCGGGCCCTTGAGCCCGATGAGCTCGAGCTTGAACGGCTCGTTCGCGAGCTCGGCGCGGGCCTCCTCGTCGGTCACGACACGGCGGACGAACCGCTGGCCCTCGCGGACGATGCGCTGCATCTCCTTGGTGATGGCCTTTATGTCCTCCGGCGTGAACGGGGTCTCCACGCCGAAGTCGTAGTAGAAGCCGTCGGTGATGGGCGGGCCGATCCCGAGGTTCGCCTGCGGGTTGATGCGCTGCACCGCCTGCGCCAGCACGTGGGCAGCCGAGTGACGGAGGATGTTCAATCCGTCCGTGCTGTCGATCGTGACCGCCTCGACCTCGTCGGTCTCGGTCACGGTCGTGGCGAGGTCCTTGAGCTCGCCGTTGACGCGCATCGCGACGACGTTTCGGTCAGTGAACAGGGCGAAGCCGTCATTCGGCCGGGCGTTTTCAGGCACAGAAACTCTCTCCATCTGGGTCGATACCCAGGTTACTCGCATGATCCCGTCGTCCTGACCGCCACGTGCATGTCCGGCCCCGTCGTCTCACGGGAGGCCGTTCACGCCCCGGGGATCACGACTCCCGACTCGTAGGCACGGATCACCAGTTGGGCCCGATCGCGCGCCTGCAGCTTGGACATGATGCGATTCACATGGGTCTTCGCGGTGTGGGGTGAGATCACGAGTGCTTCGGCGATGTCCTGGTTCGAATCGCCCCGCGCCACGAGGAGCAGCACCTCACGCTCGCGGTCGGTGAGCTGTCGCAACGGCTCATCGTGCCATGCTTCAGCACGCGGGAGCTGCGGCAGCACCGAACGCTCGATCAGCGAACGAGTCGCCGCCGAGGAGAGGAGCGCATCCCCCCGGTGCACGACCCGCACGGCGTCGACGATCTCCTCCGGCTCCGCTCCCTTGCCCACGAAGCCGCTGGCGCCGGCTCGAAGGGCTGCCACGACATAGTCGTCCTCCTCGAAAGTCGTCAGGATGAGCACGCGGGTCGCCGAGGACGGGGACGAACCCGTGATCTGGGCGGTGGCCGCGATCCCATCGAGCTCAGGCATCCTGATGTCCATCACGACGACATCGGGGCTCGACCGGCGCACCTGCGCGACGGCGTCTCGCCCGTTCGCCGCTTCGCCGATCACCTCGACGCCGCCGTCGATCAGGATGTCGCGAACGGCCTGGCGAACCAGCGGCTGGTCATCGACCACGAGCACACGGATCATCGCTGACCTCCTTCCAGCGGAATCCGCACATCCAGTCGGAACTCCTCGCCGACCCTGCCGGTATGCACGTCGCCGCGAACGGCGACGACGCGCTCGCGAAGCCCTCGTAGCCCGTGACCCCCTGACGCGGCAGGAGCCCCCGCCTCATCTACCGCGGGATTGACGATGGTGAGTCGGAGCGAGTCCTGCTCAGTGCGGATCCGGACGAGCGCCGCGTCACCTGCCCCGTGCTTGTGGGCGTTCGTCAGACCTTCGAGGATCACGAGGAACGCGACGTGGTCGCTTGCCGGCGACAGCTGCGGTCGATCCGGGTCGTCCTGCAGCTTGATACGGAGCCCCGCCTCGCGGAACTGCGCGACCAGAGCGTCGAGGTCGGCGAGTCCCCGCTGCGGGCGCAGATCACGGACGTCCTCAGAATCGTCGGACCGAAGAAGTGCCATCAGTCCCCCGATGTCGGCGAGAACCGTGCGCGAGGAACGACGGATCGTGCTCAGCGCCTCCCGCGCCCGCTCCGGCCGGAGGTCCAACGCGGATGAGGCGACACCGGCGTTCAGACTGATGACCGAGGTCTGGTGCGCCACCACGTCATGCAGGTCGCGAGCGATGCGCACCCGCTCCTCGGCGACCCGACGTCGCGCTTCCTCCTCGCGTCCCTGCTCCGCACGTTCCGTGCGTTCGGTCATCGCGATGACGAATTCCCTGCGAGACCGGGTGGCGTCGCCCAGCGCGCCGGCGAGAGCGACGATGAACACGAACTGCAGCGCGCGGGCGTCCCAGAGATCGCCGCCGAGCGGGATCGCACTGACGAAGAACACGATCGCCGTCGCCGCGCCGACGGCAGTGACCCCCACGAGACGCCCGCGCCGATCCACGGTGGCGAATGCACTGATCGCCACAGCGATGAGCGCACTCGGTGACACCACTCCGGCGAACGCCAGGAACACGGCGCATGCCAGGCTGACGCCGAGCGTGAAGAGCGGGAAACGGCGACGGAGCAGCATCGCGGCCGCCGGCAGGAGCGCGACCACCATCAGCCATCCGTCCGCGCGGAAGCCGTCGTCGGGGAACGGCGACACGGCGAACAGCGTCACGACGAGCACGGCGAGCACGTTGCCGAACAGCGACGCGATTCGTGGAGGACGAGCTGCCGACATCACACCAGTATTCCGCGCACCGTCGCGCCGGGGATCCCCCGGCGGGATGAGACGGGATACCGCGATCGCGGTACACGAATGCCCACGGCACGACGATGCGGTAGCGCACGCGCATCGGAAAGCTGGAAGGGAGGCTGCACACGGAGTGCACTCGGAGAGGTCTGCATGAACAAGCACGTCAAGAGAACGCTCATCGCGGTCGCCTCCGTCATCGGGGTGGTCGCGCTGGGCCTTGCGACGACCACCGTGGGAAACGTGGTCGCGACCGCGGTCGAACAGGATCGCATCGAACCCTACGGGCAGAAGGTCGCTGTGGACGGTCGGGAGATGAACGTGCTGATCGTCGGCGAGGGCGCGGAGGACGTGGTGCTTCTTCCCGGCTTCGGCACCGCATCGCCCGTCCTCGACTTCGAGCCGCTCGTCGCCGAGCTCGCGCAGGACCATCGCGTGATCGTGGTGGAGCCCTTCGGCTATGGGCTGAGCGACGGTACGGATCAGCCGCGCACCACCGAGAACATCGTGAGCGAGACCCACTCCGCCCTGCAGCAGCTCGGGGTCGACGAGTACGTGCTGATGGGGCATTCCATCGCGGGCCTCTACGGCATCCAGTTCGCGAATCGCTATCCCGACGAGGTGCGGGCGTTCGTGGGGATCGATAGCAGCGTCCCCGGCCAGCCGGGCTCCGACACGGAGCTGCCGGTCGGGCTGTTCGGCGCTGCGAAGAACCTCGGACTCGCTCGTCTCGTCGCCTCGATTCGCGGCACGGGGTACGACGAGGCCGTCTACTCCGAAGAAGCACGCGCGCAGATCGCCCTGCTCACCGATCGGAACACGCTGAGTCCGACCTACCTGAACGCGATGTCACTGCTCCCCGTGAACTTCCGAGACGCACTCGGAACGACGTTCCCCGAAGACCTTCCCCTGCTGCTGTTCGTCGTCTCCGACAATCCGACCGTGCCCACGTGGCTGCAGGTGCACGAGGAGCAGGCCGCAACCGTCGCGGATGGCACCGTCGTGCCGCTCGACGGCGAGCACTACCTCCATCACACCCACACTCCGCAGATCGTCGATGCGTTCCGCTCCTGGGAGCGCGAGAGGCCGTCCCTCGTGGAGTGAGGCGGAACTCACAGCGGACGTCATCCGCGCACCGGGGAGCATCACGTAACGTGAACGGATGGACAGAGCAGTCGCACGATGGATCCTGGCGGTCGCGCTCGGCGCGATCGGGGTCGGCCACTTCCTCAGCACCCGCGGATTCCGTGTGGTCGTGCCCGATTGGGCCACCCGCCTGACTCGACTCGACAAGGACACGATCGTGATCGCCTCGGGCGCCGCCGAGATCGCGCTCGCCGCAGGACTGCTCGTGCTCCCGAAGGAACGCCGCCGCATCGGCTGGGCGACCGCCGCGTTCTTCGTCGCAGTGATGCCGGGCAACGTCCACCAGTGGCGGACCAAGCGGTCGACGCCGGGACTCGACACGGATGCACGACGTCTCGGCAGGCTCTTCCTGCAGCCGCTCCTGGTCCTGTGGGCGCTGTGGTCCACAAGCGACTCGACCCCACGCGGCCGACGCAGCCGCCGGCGTCGCGCGTGACCCGAGATCGCGCACTCCAGGAGAATGACATCATGACGTCCCCCTCGCTCGTATGGTTCCGAGATGATCTCCGGCTCGCAGACAACCCGGCGCTTCGGGCTGCCATCGACCGAGGGGAACCGGTGCTCGCGCTCTACGTGCTCGACGAGGAATCCCCCGGTGTCCGACCTCTCGGCGGTGCGGCCCGCTGGTGGCTCCACCATTCGCTCGCGTCGCTCGGGGAGCGCCTGCGCGAGCGTGGCGGTGATCTCGTGCTGCGCCGCGGCGCCGCCGAGCGTGTCGTGCGCGAGCTGGTTTCGGAGATCGACGCGAAAGCCGTGTTCTGGAACCGACGGTACGGCGGCGCCGAGCGCGAGATCGATTCGTCTCTGAAGACCGCCCTGCGGGCGGATGGGATCGAGACCGTCTCGTTCGCGGGCTCCCTGCTGCACGAGCCGTGGACTGTGACGACGGGCAGCGGAACGCACTACTCCGTCTACACGCCGTTCTGGCGCGCGTGCCTCTCTCTTCCCGCCCCCCGCGCTCCCTTTCCGGAGCCCCGCTCGATTCCGGGCGTGGGCGATGCACCCGCATCCGATGACCTCGACGACTGGGGTCTGCTGCCCACCCGGCCCGACTGGGCAGGCGGACTTCGCGAGGCCTGGGAACCCGGCGAGCCTGCGGCGCGACGACGTCTGCGTCGGTTCCTCGACGAGGACCTCCGGGACTACGACCGGGCGCGGGACGAACCTGCCGCCGGAGCCACGTCGCTGCTGTCTCCGCACCTCCGCTGGGGGGAGATCAGTCCCTTCACGGTATGGCAAGAGGCTGTCGGCGTCGAGGGGGCGGGCGGGTTCCTCTCCGAGCTGGGGTGGCGCGAGTTCGCCTGGCACACGCTGTACCACTCCCCCGATCTCGCCACCGAGAACCTCCGTCCGGAGTTCGACGCCTTCCTCTGGCCGCCGCTGGACCCCGCGCACCTGGACGCCTGGCAGCACGGCGAGACAGGTGTACCGCTCGTGGATGCCGGGATGCGCGAACTCTGGCACACCGGCTACATGCACAACCGGGTGCGGATGGTCGTCGCCTCTTTCCTGGTGAAGAACCTGCTCATCGACTGGCGCCGCGGAGAGGAGTGGTTCTGGGACACGCTGGTCGACGCCGACGAGGCGAACAACCCGTTCAACTGGCAGTGGGTCGCGGGCTCGGGCGCCGATGCGGCGCCGTACTTCCGCGTGTTCAACCCCGAGCTCCAGGCGAAGAAGTTCGACCCCCAGAACCTCTACATCTCCCGTTGGGCAGCCGACGCTCCCACAGAGCCGATCGTCGACCTCGGCGAGACGCGGAAGGCTGCGCTCTCCGCATACGACGTCGTGAAGAGAGCGCCGAAGTCACCGCGCGAATGAGCTGAGAGCGGACGCGGCGCTGCGGCATGCGATGAGGTGTCCGCGCCGTCCATGCCAGACTGGTGCCGTGACCGAGTCCAGGAAGCCAGCCGTCATCCGCGGCTTCGCTGCTTCCTCCCTGGCGATCTTCGTCGCCCTCGCCGGTCACGTCACCGGCGGAGGGCAGATGCCGGGGCCGCTCGGCATCCTCGTGCCGTGGGTGTTCTCATTCATGATCTGCGTGCTCCTCGCCGGGCGGTCGCTCTCGCTGATCCGCCTCGGGCTGTCCGTGGCGATGAGCCAGTTCCTCTTCCACACGCTCTTCATACTCGGCACGGTCACGCCGTCCGGCGTCTCGACACCACACGTGCACGGCGGCCCTCTGGTGATTCCCCCGACGACGGGCATTCCGACGGAGGTGAGCGCTGACGCGTCCATGTGGCTCGGACACGCTCTCGCCGCCGTGCTGACGATCGCGGCGCTGTACCGCGGTGAGCGCCTGCTCATCGCCGTGCGGGATCTCGCCGCTCAGCTCATCCGGTGGGTGCGTCGGCGTGTCGATCACGTCCTCGTGCTCCCCGATATCGACGTCGTCGATGCGCTTCCCGGGCGGTTCGACGTCGATGAGGCCACCAGCCTCATACTTCTCGCGACTCTCAGAGGTCGTGCACCCCCTCTCGTCGCTGCGATCTGATCCGCGCCCTGGGCCCACCGGCCCCGTGGTGCGTCACCGCCGCGCGCTCGATGCGCGCGGGTTCTGAACGCATGCATGAACGTCGCGCACGCGACGTCTGATGAGAGGCCATTCCCATGTCCCCTGTCCGCAGGATTGCGGCCGGGCTGGCGTTGGCGACGGTCGCGACCCTCGCGATCGCCACACCCGCGTCTGCCCACGACCAGCTGGTATCCAGCACTCCGGCCGCCGATGAGCGGTTGGCATCCGCCCCCGGAAGCATCACGATGACGTTCTCCGGCGAGCTCCTGATCCTCGACGAGTCGCTGACCGGGGCTGTCGTCCTGGTCGTCGACGCCTCGGGAAAGGACTGGGTCGCCGGCGACGTCACCGTCGCCGGGCGCACCGTCACGGCCCCGCTCGCTCCCGAGATGCCTGTCGCGGGCTATCAGGTGCGCTGGCAGGTCGTGTCGGAGGACGGCCACCCGATCGCGGGCGTCATCCCCTTCACGGTCGGCGATGCCGAGCCGATGCGGGCCCCGACGGCCGGCGGCTCGACAGAGAACCCTCCGGCATCCGCAGGACAGTCGGATCAGACCGCAGCAGATTCCGGCGGCATCCCCAGGGTGCTGCTCATCGGCGCAGGCGGGGCGACGATCGCCGTCCTCGTCTTCGTCGCCATTCGATTCCTTCGCCGTCCTCGGACGGCAGCCGCACCGCCGGAAGCCGGCGGTTCCGCGGCAGATGACCTGTGAAAGACACCATCATGAACACCACGAAGAACCTTCCCCGTCTGGCAGCTGTGATCGCTGTCTCCCTCCTCGCACTCACGGGGTGCACTCCGGAGAGCACTCCGACCGAATCGGCGCCCCGCCCGGCCGGCGAGACCGTCACCATCGAGGATGCCTGGGTCAAGTCGGCCGACGAGGGCATGTCGGCAGGATTCGGCACACTCGTCAACAGCGGAGACGACGATGTGACCGTCGTCTCCGTCGCGTCCGAGGCGTCGAACATGCTCGAGCTGCACGAGACTGTCGAGAACGAGGCCGGAGAGATGGTGATGCGCGAGAAGGACGGCGGCTTCATCATTCCCGCCGGTGGGAGCCTCCCTCTGGAACCCGGCGCCAACCACATCATGATGATGGATCTGACGGGTCCCCTCACCGCAGGCAGTGACGTCACCTTCACCCTGACCTTCTCCGATGACTCGACATTCGAGTTCACCGCACCTGTCAAGGATTACTCCGGTGCGAACGAGAACTACGAGGGCGGCGACATGCAAGACGGCTCGGGGCAGTGATGTCGGCGCCCGCTGAGGGCGCCCGCTCCCGTCGCACCGGGTCGACCCGGCGACAGTTCCTCCTCGGAGGAGCTGTCGCCGGCGTCGGCGCGGTCGCGGCGGTCGGAGTGGATCTCGCCCTGAACGACCAGAAGGACGACGCGAAGCCGGTCGCCGCTCCGATGAACGGCGACCAGACGGTGCCCTTCTTCGGCACGCACCAGGCCGGTGTCGACACCGCGGCACAAGCTCACGGTGTTTTCGTGGGCCTCGACCTCCATGATGACGTGGACCGCGAAGGGCTCGTCCGCCTGATGCGGATCCTGACGGACGATGCGGCCCGGCTCACACAGGGGGTCCCCGCCCTCGCCGATTCCGAGCCGGAGCTGGCCCTCGCCCCGGCACGGCTGACCATCACCTTCGGCTTCGGCCCCGGCCTGGTCGCCCGCACAGGCAGAACGAGCCCGACGTGGCTCGCGCCTCTGCCGGCGTTCGGTGTGGATCAGCTGCGGCCGGAGTTCTCGGACGGCGACCTTCTGATCCAGATCGCCGGTGACGACCCGCTGACGGTCGCGCACGCGACGAGGATGTTGTTGAAGGATGCCCGTGGGTTCGCGAGCATCCGATGGACCCAGCAGGGCTTCCGTCGCGCCTACGGTACAGAGCGCCCAGGGACGACGATGCGCAACCTCTTCGGGCAGGTCGACGGCACCACCAACCCCGAACCGGGAACGGCGGACTTCGACGGGGTCGTGTGGAGCGCGGACGGGTGGCTGGCGGGCGGCACGGGCATTGTGCTCCGCCGCATCCGGATGGACCTTGACAAGTGGGACCGGCTGGACCGCGGCGGTCGGGATGCCTCCGTGGGGAGGACCCTCGCCAACGGGGCACCACTGACCGGGACGGAGGAGTTCGACGAACCGGACTTCGAGGCCAAGACATCGATCGGGTTCCCCGTGATCCCGCAGTTCGCGCACATCCGGCGCGCGCGCGGCGATGGCAGCGAGAGGATCTTCCGCCGCGCGTACAACTACGACGAACGTCCGGTCGGCTCCGAAGTCTCCGAGTCCGGGCTGATCTTCATCTCATTCCAGGCCGACATCGAGCGGCAGTTCATCCCCATGCAGCGTCGACTGGACGAGCTCGACCTGCTCAACGAATGGACGGTCCCGATCGGGTCCGCGGTGTTCGCCATCCCGCCCGGATGTACGGAGGGCGGGTACATCGGGGAGACGCTTCTCGCGTGAGCCGGCGGCGGATGTCGGGTCGACGAACGGATGCAGAGCCTGAAGCCTGGTTCGGGCCCGACATCCGTTCATCGGTCCGACATCCTCGCACTCCGGCCTGAGGGGCAGCGTGGAACACGAAAAAACCCCCGGGAGAACCGGGGGTTTCTGTCTGTGCGCGATACTGGGATCGAACCAGTGACCTCTTCCGTGTCAGGGAAGCGCGCTACCGCTGCGCCAATCGCGCCCGTTGGGGCTATTCAGTTTTCCCGTGAGGTGGCGACGGGATTCGAACCCGTGTAAACGGCTTTGCAGGCCGGTGCCTAGCCGCTCGGCCACGCCACCGTGTGGATTGACCCCACGTGCTGCACGCCTTCCTGAGAAGACCTGCTGCACTCGAGCGGATGACGAGACTCGAACTCGCGACCCCAACCTTGGCAAGGTTGTGCGCTACCAACTGCGCTACATCCGCATTTCGTTCCCGGTTGTCCCGGGCACTCATGAAACATTAGCCGAAGATCCGCACTCCGCCAAACCGGCAGCGAATCTCGCGCGTGTCTCGCTGAGTGGTCTTCACCGCCCCGAAGCGTCCGGTAGTATCGGTTGACGTACCCCACAGGTATGGGCGATTGGCGCAGTTGGTAGCGCGCTTCCTTCACACGGAAGAGGTCATCGGTTCGAGTCCGGTATCGCCCACCATCCAGCCCCCGGTCTGCCCGGGGGCTTTTTTGTTCTCTCATCACGTGCCCCGCGAGTTTCCTGAGAACTTGCTATGGTCGAGAGACGCTCATCCCCCGAGCGACGATCACCGGTCCACCGTGATCTCACGCGTCAGATGCCCGAACGCTCACCGACGCGATCCACGAATCCCGTTCGAGGATGCACTGCTGTTCGGTGCGCCCGGAAACGGCCGTCCCGAAAGGAGCCGCACCCCGGGCCACTCGTCTGTGTGCTGCGATGCGCCTCAGTGGTCCAGGTTCGCTCTCGCCATGTCGACCGCTCACCGCAGCCCCCGCAACCCCCAACATCAGACGACGCAGTACTCCCCCACCTAGCGGGACTCGTTCTCCATCGACACGCGGCGACGCCGCATCACGACGAGAAAGCGAGTACCCGGTGGAAGAATTCACCACACTGTCAGGCCCGATCGTGGTCCTGCTCATGCTGCTGTTCTTCGGCGGCAGCCTCTACATGTCCATCCGCATCTCCCGGAGAAGGGAAAACGCCGACGGATACATGACCGGCGGCGGGAAGATCGGCTTCGGCATATCAGCCGCGTCGATGACGGCCACCTGGATCTGGGCATCCTCAATGTACGCCTCTGCGACATCCGGATACACCTACGGCATCTCCGGCCCGATCCACTACGGCCTGTGGGGCGCGCTGATGATCCTGCTCATCTACCCCTTCGGTCGACGCATCCGCAAGGTCGCGCCCCACGCGCACACCATCGCCGAAGTGATGTTCGCTCGCCACGGACGCTCGAGTCAGCTCATGCTCGCCGGCTCCAACGTGCTCGGAAGCCTCATCAGCCTCACGTCCAACCTGATCGCCGGCGGAGCACTGGTCGCGATGCTGTCGCCGTTCACGTTCACGCAGGGCATCGTCGCCATCGCGATCGGTGTTCTGGCCTACACGCTGTGGTCAGGGTTCCGGGCTTCCGTGCTGACCGACTTCGCGCAGGTCATCGCCATGCTGGGAGCGGTCGCGATCATCGTCCCGGTGATCTTCTTCGCCGCGGGGGGATCTGAATTGTTCGTCACGGGCGCGTCGAACCTCACTCCGCAGCAGCGAGACTTCTTCTCCTCGGATGCGTTCTTCAACCAGGGAGCGCCCTACATCGCGGCCGTGCTGGCCTATGCCATCGGGAACCAGACCATTGCGCAGCGACTCTTCGCGGTCCGCGAGGACCTGATCAAGAAGACCTTCGTCACTGCGACCTTCGGCTACGGCGCATCGATCATCGGTATCGGCATGCTGGGCGTGCTCGCCCTGTACGCGGGAGTCCAGCCCATGGACGGCGACGTGAACAACCTGATCCCGCAGATGGCGTCGACCTATCTGCCGCCGATCCTGATCTGCGTGTTCTTCGTCATGATCATCGGATCGCTGTCCTCCACCGCGGATGCCGACATGACAGCGCTTTCGTCGATCATGATGGCCGACGTCTACGGCCAGAACATCGCGGGGAAGAAGAACGCGAACCCGAAGACGATGCTGCTCGTCGGCAGACTCACGATGATCGGCGCGACGGCCGCAGCGCTCGGCTTCGCGTCGATGCAGTTCAACATCCTCGACCTGCTGGTCTTCGTCGGCGCGATGTGGGGAGCACTCGTCTTCCCCGTCATCGCGAGCTTCTACTGGGATCGCGTCACGAACTCCGCATTCAGCATCTCCGTGATCGCCGCCCTCGCCGCATTCCTGCCGGTGCGTTTCGAGTGGATCTCCCTGTCCGGCGGCTGGGGGCTCGTGAGTGACATCCTGTCGGTCATCGGGATCGGGGTGGTCCTCGCTCTGATGTCGTTCGGCTTCTTCGGCCTGCGGGTGGCACTGATCGTCGGAGGGCTCGCCACCGTCATATCGGCTCCGTTCGCGATCGGCTTCCTCCACGAGTATCCGGTGCTGTCGGGCTCGCTGGTGGCCTACGCGGTGAGCACGCTCGTCTGCGTCGGCCTCACGCTGATGAACAGGACGAGGAGATTCGACTTCGATCTGATCAAGGAACGCACCGGCCGCTTCGACACCGCGGAGGTCGCTCGAACAGCCGATGTGAAGGGCGACAACGCGCTCGCCGGGAAGGACGCCTGATGGAGACCCTGCTGTTGACCGCTTACGTGCTGGTGTGGCCGATCATCGTCGTCGGAGTGCTCGCCGTCGTGATCCGCGCTTTCGTGAAGGACGCCAGGGAGGCCAAGCGCGAAGGACGCGACATCATCTGACGACCGAAGACCCCGCGCAGGCATAGACGAACCGTCTGTGCGGGGTCTACCGGGTACTGACCGTACCTCCTACCCTCGGACGAGCAGGCATGGCGTCGAGTCATGACCACCCACCTCACCCTGAACAACGGGGTCGCGATGCCCGCACTGGGTTTCGGCGTCTTCCAGACTCCCCCGCCGAGACGGCGGACGCCGTCGCTTCCGCTCTGGAGGTCGGATACCGACTCATCCACACCGCGGCGGCCTACGGGAACGATCGAGGAGCCCGCCCTCGCCGCGCGGCTCGACTCCGGGAACCACTCCGAGCTCATGCAGCGCCCCCTCGTCCGAGACCTCGACGATGCGGGCGGTGTCGCGTTCACTGATCAACGCAACGTCTCCGGAGAAGGCGATGGACCAGGGAGCCGCCAGGCCCTCCGCGACCGTCGTGACCTCTCCCGGTGAGATGTCTCCGGACTCCGCAGGGCGCGTCGGAACCGGTGGCGCGGGGGTCGTCGTCGTGGTGGCCTGCGGCGCGCACGCGACGAGTGCGATCGCGCCAAGCCATAGCGCGAGCGACGCCTTCATCATCCGCAGCGCCGCCACCATCGTCGTTCCCTCCTCCGACGGACTCGACCCTACGCACGACGCGCCCCAGGGAGACGAGCGCGTGTGTCCGAGGGGGCGCGTAGCCTGCCACGGTGTCGTCCGAACTCACGCTGCCGGGTCCGTGCGCCCTCTGCGGGAACGCGCGAGGTGTCCGCCGAGACGGCGCCCTGTGCTGCATCTCCTGCGGCTGGCGATACGGTGACGCTCCCGATACCGACCTGCCTCTCCCCCGGGTCGATGTCGTCTACTACATCCGGTTCGACCGCCGCGTGAAGATCGGCACGAGCCGCCGTCCGCGGCAGAGATTGGCGAGCATCCGGCATGAAGAGCTTCTCGCCTTCGAGCGCGGAGGCCGAGCTGTCGAGCAGCAGCGCCACAGGGACTTCGCCGGCATCCGTGAAGGTGGCGAATGGTTCACCTTCACCGATGAGCTCCGCACCCACGTCGCCGCGCTCCAGCGGGAGGGCGAGCCCTGGGGGCTCTACGGCCGCTGGTTGAGCGAGGCGCTCCGCGGGGTGGAGAGTGCGCAGTACTAGCCCAGACATGACGGTGCCGGGCGACTGCTTCGGGAAGTCCAGTCGCCCGGCACCGCGTCCGGGGGGGGGTGGGGTCAGGCCGTTGCGGCGCGTCCCCGGGCGGTCGCGGGCTGCGGCTGGGAGAACAGCACCACGACGATCACGGCGACTCCGACGACGACGTGCGGGAGCCAGACGTTGAGCGCCTCACCGGCGAATCCGAAGATCCACGGCGAGAGCGCCAGGAAGAGGCTGGCGACGATGTCGAACACGAGGTGGACGGGCATCGGGATGAAGCCGAAGGGGCCCCACTCGTACTTCGTGAAGAGGCTGTAGACGATCAGACCGACGCCGAGCACGATCGGGATGATGACCGCTGCTCCGCCGACGCTCGCGAAGCCGAACAGCCAGGGGGCGGCGATGAGCGCGAGGCCGACGATGTAGTCGAGGACCCCGTGGACCTTGGTCGGGATGAAACGCATGATTCCTCCTTGGGTGGCGCCGCTTTTCGCGACTCACCGATGGTTCGAAGCCCACGTCGGATCGGATTGCCCTCCTTCATGCGTCGACCGGACATCGGGTGTTCCGGCCGGTCCGGCACCAGACCGGCCCTGCACTTCCTCGCGGCCCGGTCCCAGACAGCACTGCTACGGTGGAGATGTCGGCATCTTGTCGGCATCAGGGAAGACTTCTCGTCGACCAACGGGCCTCATCGGTCATTTCGTTCTCCGTCGCCTCCTCTGTGTGAGCCCGAGGAGCGTCATGCCCACCCCGTCAATCCCGTCCTTCATCGACCCCGCGCACGCGTGGGCCGCGCCCATCGCCCTCCCCGCGGGGACGACGGCGATCGTCTACTGCGAAGGCCAGTTCGGCGAGCAGGACGGCAAGACCGCGAACGGCCTGGTCCGCCACTCCGAGAAGTACGAGGTCCTCAGCGTCATCGACAGCACTCACGCCGGCGCGGATTCCGGAATGCTCCTGGACGGGCGCGCGAACGACATCCCGATCCTCGAGGGTCTTCCCACGGCTATCGCGCACGCCGGCCATGTCCCGGACTACCTGATCTGCGGCGTCGCCCCCGCCGACGGACTGCTCTCCGCCGACCAGCGGACAGTGCTCCTGGACGGCATCGCCCGCGGGATGCACATCATCAACGGCCTGCACGAGTTCCTCACAGACGATGCCGAGTTCGTCGCGGCCGCGCTGCTCGCCCAGGTCACGATCACCGACATCCGCCGCCCGAAGGACAAGAAGGATCTCCACCTGTTCTCCGGACGCATCTTCGACGTGACCTGCCCGCGTATCGCGATCCTCGGTACGGATGGAGCGATCGGCAAGCGCACGACAGCGACGATCCTCGTCCGCGCGCTCAACGAGCAGGGCATCCATGCCGTATTGGTCGGCACCGGTCAGACCACGATCATCCAGGGCGGGAGATACGGAGTCGCGCTCGACGCCCTCGTGCCGCAGTTCTGCTCGGGGGAGGTCGAGAACCAGGTGGTCGCGGCGTTCGAGGGCGAAGACCCCGACGTGATCATCGTGGAGGGTCAGGGTGCGCTCAGCCACCCCGCGTACATCACCTCCGCTCACATCCTCCGCGGAAGCCAACCCGCAGGCGTCATCGTGCAGCATGCCCCGGGTCGTGCGGTCCTGGGTGACTTCCCGATGGTCGCGATGCCGACGGTCACGAGTGAGATCACGCTGATCGAGGCTTTCGCAGACACGAAGGTCATCGGCGTCACCGTGAACCACGAGAACCTCACGGCACAGCAGCTCGCCACAGCCATCGACGAGATCGAACTCGACACCGGACTCCCCGCCACGGATCCGCTGACCCGGCCGCTGAGCGAGCTCGTCGAGATCGTGCTGCAGTCGTTCCCGACGCTCAGCCCGCGACGGACCAGCCGTAACGCCGCGTGAGAGCAGCCACGACCCGGTCGTAACGGCCTCGATCGAGGACGGCGGCCTCCCGCCGCAGTCCTCTCTCGTGCACGCTGTACAGCTGCTCGACGTCGACCCAGGACTCTCGACCCTGAGAGTCCCACGTACCCGTGCCGATCGAGAGGTAGTCCCGCTCGCCGTCGTGGGGTTTGCTGGTCATCCGGACCGCGTACACGCGATCGACGGATTCCCGGCCGATCACCAGAACGGGACGATCCTTCCCGCGTCCGTCGTTCTCCTCGTAGGGCACCCAGGTCCAGACGATCTCTCCGGCGTCCGGGGCGCCGTCCCGCTGCGGCGTGTACGCGACCTGCAGGTTCGTGATCCGCTCCGGGTCAACGCGGAAGGTCTGGGTACCGCGCGTGGCTCCGCGATCTGGTCCGGTGGTCGCGGTCCCAGGACGCTCGTGGGGTGTCCGTAGACGCGCGTCCGGGCGCCTCGGACCTGATGTCCGAGACGCCCGGCCGGAGCCCACTGCCTTGAGCAGGATCTCCGCGAGTGTTGCCAGGATGCCGTTGGTCTTGCTCACACGGTCACCCTAACCGCAGATCACGCGTCGGCGAGTGCGTAGCCCTCCTCGCCGTGCACGACCTGGTCGACACCGGCGATCTCGTCTTCGTTCGTGACGCGGAAGCCGATCGTCTTCTGGATGGCGAAGCCGATGATGAAGGCCACGACGAACGAGTAGATCAGCACGCCGAGGGCGGCGATCAGCTGCACCGCGAGCTGGCGCGCGTCCCCACCGACGAACAGTCCGGTCTCGGTGGCGAAGAACCCGAGGTAGAGCGTTCCGATGAGGCCGCCGACGAGGTGGATACCCACGACGTCGAGCGAGTCGTCGAAGCCCAGACGGAACTTCAGCTCGATGGCGAGTGCGCAGACGACACCGGCGAGTGCGCCGAGCAGCAGCGCCCATCCCGGAGTCAGGTTGGCGCATGCCGGGGTGATGGCGACGAGACCGGCGACGGCGCCCGAGGCGGCACCGACCGAGGTGGGCTTGCCGTCCTTGATCTTCTCGACCAGGATCCAGCCGAGGATGGCTGCGGCGGTCGCACCCAGAGTGTTCAGACCGATGAGTCCCACACCGCCCATGTCCTCCGCGAGCCACTCGGCGCCGGCGTTGAAGCCGAACCATCCGAACCACAGCAGAGCGGCGCCGAGAAGCGTCAGCGGCACGTTGTGGGGCTTCAGGATGCCCTTCTGGAAGCCGATGCGCTTGCCGAGGACCAGAGCCAGGGCCAGGGCCGCAGCACCCGCATTGATGTGCACCGCGGTTCCACCGGCGTAGTCGATCACGCCGATGCCGCTGTCCTCACCGAAGAGCGTGGTGCCGAGGTTCATGATCCAGCCGCCGCCCCAGACCCACGCGGCCACGGGGAAGTACCCGACCGTCGCGAAGATACCGGCGAAGATCAGCCAGCTGCCGAACTTCGCGCGGTCCGCGATCGCCCCGGAGATCAGGGCGACGGTGATGATCGCGAACGTGGCGCCGTAGGCGACGCCGAGGAGAGCGACGTTCGAGCCCTCGCCTGCGGCCAGGCTCGAGAGGCCGAAGTCGGCGAACGGGTTGCCTGCGAAGGCGGTCGGGCTGTCGACGGCGCTCATCGAGAAGCCGAAGAGAATCCACAGCACGGCGACGAGTCCGATGGAGCCGAAGCTCATCATCATCATGCTGACGACGCTCTTCGCCTTGACGAGACCGCCGTAGAAGAAGGCGACGCCGGGCGTCATGAGCAGCACCAGCGCTGTCGCGGTGATCGCCCACGAGATGTTGCCGGGAGCATCCATAGGAAAACCTCACATCCGAAGTAATTGAGAGCTTCAGTGTGACGACCTGCGGTTTCGTCAATGCGTGAGGTTTGTTTCCCCGCTGTTACAGCGCGGCTCCGCCCGTGAACATCGCGTTACGCGCGCCTACGGGCTTACGCAGAATGCGTGAGGGCGTTGAGTCGGGAGATGGCGCGCAGGTACTTCTTGCGGTATCCACCGGCGAGCATCTCGTCGGAGAACACCGCATCGAGGCTGAGGCCAGTGGCGAGGATCGGGATCTGCGCGTCGTACACACGGTCGACGAAGGCGACGAAACGCAGTGCCTCCGACTGATCGGTCAGCTGACGGACATCGCGCACACCCACGCCGCCGAGGCCGTCGATGAGTCGGATGTAGCGCGACGGATGCACCTGTGCCAGATGGCGGATCAGATCGTCGAACCGGTCATCAGACGCGGTGCCCGTTGCGGCGGCCGCAGCGACGGCCGCAGCGTAGGCGTCGTCGTCGAGCACGACGGCATGACCGTCGAGGGCGCGCTGGCGGAAGTCGACACCGTCGATGCGCAGTGTCTGGAAGCTGTCGGACATGGCATGGATCTCGCGCAGGAAGTCCTGTGCGGCGAAGCGTCCCTCACCGAGCGCGTTGGGAGGGGTGTTCGAGGTGGCTGCGAGTCTGGTGCCGGTCGGCACGAGCTCGCCAAGCAGGCGCGTCATGACCATCGTGTCGCCCGGGTCGTCGAGCTCGAACTCATCGATGCAGAGCAGATCGGCGCCCTTGAGCAGATCGACGGTGTTCTTGTAGCCGAGCGCGCCGACGAGGGCCGTGTACTCGATGAACGAGCCGAAGTACTTCCGGCGGGCCGGCATGGCGTGGTAGATCGAGGCGAGCAGGTGTGTCTTGCCCACTCCGAATCCGCCGTCGAGGTAGACGCCCGGCTTGAGCTCCGGCTCCTTCTTCGCCCGGCTGAACAGACCTCCGCGCTTCACGGGAGCACCTCGTCCGGCGAAGCGCATCAGCGTCTCCTTCGCCTCTTCCTGCGAAGGGTAGGCGGGGTCGGCGCGGTAGCTGTCGAACGTCGCACTGTCGAACTGCGGCGGCGGCACCAGGCTCGCCAGCATCTCGGGTCCGCTGACGGTCGGCTGGCGCTCGGTGAGGTGCACGATTCCCGTGCGGCTGGTCGGGTCGGTCATCACGGTCCTGGATCAGGTGCTCACCTGTGTCGAAGTCTTACGAATCGGGCGCAGGGTGCTCGGCGGGGATCTATCGTCGAAGGGACGGAACAACACTACGCCGTCTGCAGCAGCACCCTCGTCCGCTCAACGCTTCGGAGATCCCATGGCCATCGAGTTCGATTCCTCCTCCCCCAAGTTCGCCGAGTACGCCGAGCCCGGCCGCCTGGTGACCACGCAGTGGCTCGCGGAACGGCTGGGGACCCCCGGCCTCGTGGTGGTCGAATCCGATGAAGACGTCCTGCTCTACGAGACCGGCCACATCCCCGGAGCGGTGAAGGTCGACTGGCACACCGAGCTCAACGATCCGGTGGTGCGTGACTACGTCGACGGCGAGGGCTTCGCCGAACTGCTCAGCCGCAAGGGCATCGCCCGCGACGACACGGTCGTCATCTACGGCGACAAGAACAACTGGTGGGCCGCCTACGCCCTCTGGGTGTTCTCGCTGTTCGGCCACGAAGACGTGCGCCTGCTCGACGGCGGACGTGACCGCTGGATCGCCGAAGGACGGGAACTCACCCGGGAGGCGACCTCCCGGCCGGCTACGGAGTACCCCGTGGTCGAGCGCGACGACTCCGTGATCCGCGCGTACAAGGAAGACGTCCTGGCCCACATCGGCAGCCCTCTGATCGATGTGCGCTCCCCCGAGGAGTACTCCGGTGAGCGCACCACGGCACCCGCATACCCCGAGGAGGGGACGCTGCGGGCGGGACACATCCCCACCGCGCAGAGCGTTCCGTGGGCGAAGGCGGTCGCGGAAGACGGCGGATTCCGCCCCCGGGCCGAGCTCGACGTGATCTACCGTGACGGCGCCGGCCTGAATGACGGCGACGACGTCGTCGCCTACTGCCGTATCGGTGAGCGGTCGAGCCACACCTGGTTCGTGCTCAAGCACCTCCTCGGGTTCGAGAACGTCCGCAACTACGACGGTTCCTGGACGGAGTGGGGAAGCGCAGTGCGCGTGCCGATCGTCACGGGCTCAGAGCCGGGTACCGTCTGAGCGTGTGACAATGACAGGGATGAGCACGAGCGACGTTCCTGACACCCTTGCCGAGATCCGCGAGGGATTCCTGGAGACCCCGGAGTCGGATCGGCTCCTCCTGCTGCTCGAGTTCTCGGACGAGCTCCCGGACGTCTCGGACGCGGCCGCGGCGCATCCCGAGATGTACGAGCGGGTCGCGGAGTGCCAGTCCCCTGTGTACATCCACGTCGAGGTGCAAGACGACATCGTCACCATGCATGCGACGGCACCTCCGGAGGCGCCGACCACCCGCGGGTTCGCCAGCATCCTGGTGCAGGGGCTCACCGGTCTCACCGCCGACGAGGTTCTCGCCATCCCGAACGACTACCCGCAGTCGATCGGCCTCACGAAAGCGGTGTCGCCGCTGCGGATCGGAGGCATGACCGGGATGCTGATGCGGGCGAAGAACCAGGTCATGCAGAAGCGCTGAAACCCGTGGCTTCGAGCCAGTCCGTGATGGCGGTGGTCCATCCGGTCTGGTCGTAGTTCCACAGCTTCGTGTGACGGGCGACCGTGAACTTCGGCATCGTCACGAGGTCGGGGCGCGCATTCTGAAGGGCATGGGACGAATCCGCGGGCACGAAGCCGTCGTCGTCGCTGTGCAGGATCAGGATCGGCGCGGTCAGTTCGTCCGCTCGGGCGACCATGTCCAGGCGATCGAAGTGGATCGGCTCGTCTGCGCCGCTGAGGCGCGCGGTGAGAGGCATCTGCAGCGCCCCCATGGCCAGCTCGGGCAAGGGCGGCCGCACCCCGGCAAGCTTCGCCTGGAACCGCAGCACCGTGCGCCAGTCGACGACAGGGGACTCGAGGATGATTCCCGCGATGCGGTCTCTGTGACCCGAACTCACCGCGGCCTGCAGCGAGACCGCTCCCCCCATCGACCAGCCCATCAGGATGACCCGCTCTGCTCCGTGTCGGAGTGCGTACGCGATGGCGGCATCGATGTCACGCCACTCCGATGCCCCGAGCGCATACGCACCGGCCCTGGTGCGGGGAGCCTCACCATCGTTGCGGTAGGACACCACCAGGGTCGGAAGGCCCGCCGCGTGCATGACCGGCACGGCGCGCAGGCACTCCGCCCGTGTCGCTCCTCGGCCGTGCACCTGGATCACCCAGGTCGACGACGACCCGGGGAAGTACCAGGCCGGACACGGGCCGGCGGGAGAGCCGATCAGAAGGTTCTCCCACTGCAGGTGCAGCTCGCTCGGAGTGGAGTAGTAGTAGCCGCTGAATGCCGCAGCACGATCCACGCGCGCACCGGGTTCGATCTGCGTGAGCAGCTTGCGTCGAACGGTCGGCGCGTCTGCGCTGAGCACCGCACCGAGCTTGACGTAGCCGTACGTCCCTGTCGTGAACAGGCCGTAGCGCCCGGGGAGCTCGGTGTCGGGAGTGCGCTGCAGTTCGATGGTCTGCGCACCGGTGTCGACCGCGAGGATCTGTGTATCGGTGGGTCGGCGCATCGGGGTGACGACCCGTCGGGCGACCGCGAACACGACGAGAGCGAACGCTGCCCCGAAGGCGAACAACGCGGGGACAAGGAGCGTAACGGCGTGCCTGAGACTCTTCATCGCTTCCTGACTCTAGCCTGTTGCCGTGACCGCACACCCCGAGGCCGGGACGCCTTTCGAGAGCGCCGTGGCCGAACTGCGCGAGACCGAGTTCCGCGATGACATCACGGTACGCGAGATCGCCACGCCACAGGGTCTCGCACCCTTCGCCATCGCCCTCGCCGCCGACGTGCGCCCGGAGAGCGACGGCGAGTCGGTGTACGGCACGGGCCGCTTCGTCCTGCTGCACGATCCGGAGGAGCCGGGCGCTTGGGGCGGCTCGTGGCGCATCGTGATCTTCGCGCAGGCTCCACTGGAGACCGAGATCGGCACCGATCCCCTGCTCGCCGACGTGACCTGGTCGTGGCTGGTCGACGCGCTCGATTCGCGGGATGCGGTCTACCACTCGGAATCGGGGACGTCGACGAAGACGCTGTCGAAGGGATTCGGCGGGCTCGCCATCGAAGGCGACGGCGCGCAGATAGAATTGCGTGCGTCCTGGACTCCGGAGGGCCCGTTCCGACCGCACGTCGAAGCATGGGCCGAGCTGGTCGGAATGCTGGCGGGACTTCCGCCCGGCTCCGAGGGCATCGCCGTGATCGGCGCGCGAAAGGCTGTACGTGACTGAATACTCCGTGATCTCGGATGCTGAGGAGTTCCGCGCGGCTTGCGCCGTACTCGCTGCGGGCACCGGCCCCGTGGCCGTCGACGTGGAACGTGCGTCCGGCTTCCGTTACTCGCAACGCGCCTATCTGGTGCAGGTGTTCCGGCGCGAAGCCGGGGTCTTCCTCTTCGACCCGCCGGCCATCGGCGATTTCGCTCCTCTCCAGGAGGCGATCGGCGACGTCGAGTGGGTTCTGCATGCCGCGAGCCAGGACCTGCCCTCGCTGCGGGAGCTGCGCCTCGAGCCTCCGGTGATCTTCGACACCGAACTCGCGTCCCGTCTGCTCGGGCACGAGCGGGTCGGACTCGGCGCCGTCGTCGAGGACACGCTGGGCATCACGCTGAAGAAGGAGCACTCGGCGGCCGACTGGTCGACGCGTCCGCTCCCCGACTCCTGGCTCGAGTACGCCGCGCTCGACGTGCTGCATCTGATCGATGTCCGCGACGTTCTCGTGCTCGAACTGGAGGAGCAGAACAAGACGGAGTACGCCGCCCAGGAGTTCGCCGCCACTCTGGCCCGCGCGCCCAAGCCGCCGAGGGAAGACCCCTGGCGCCGGCTCAGTGGCCTGCACCAGGTGCGCGGGGCTCGTAACCTCGCGGTCGCACGTTCGCTCTGGCAGGCCCGCGAAGCGTATGCACAGGACCAGGATGTCTCCCCCGGCCGGCTCGTTCCCGACCGGTCACTCGTCGCCGCAGTGATGGCCAACCCGCCGTCGAAGCAGGCCCTCGCCGGTATCAAGGAGTTCCAGGGCCGCGCGAGCCGCACGCAGCTCGACAGGTGGTGGCAGGCGATCGTCGATGGGCGGGCATCGGAAGAGCTCCCGCGCGAACGGGTCCCGAGCGATACGCTTCCTCCCCCGCGCGCATGGGCCGATCGCAACCCCGAAGCGGATGCGCGGCTCAAGGCCGCGCGCCCTGTCGTGGAAGCCATCGCCGAGGAGTTGGGGATGCCGACCGAGAACCTCCTGACCCCGGAATACCTCCGCCGCGTGGCGTGGGATCTCCCCGGTGAGACGGCGGAGGAGATCGGGGATGCGCTGGCAGCACTCGGAGCCCGCCCCTGGCAGATTGAACAGACCGCACAGAAGATCGCGGCCGCCTTTGTAGAGGCGGCGCAAACGCCCGACAGCACCTCCGCACCCGCTTCGTAGGTTCGAACCAACCGATTCCTCCCTGTTTCCCGGGCTTCATAGACTGAGGCCACGCACTAACTTGGAGGCAGAGTGGCCGAGATCTCGGACGTCTTCTTCGTCGATGGAGTACGCACCCCTTTCGGGCGCGCCGGCGAAAAGGGCATGTACTGGAACACCCGCGCGGATGACCTCGCCGTCAAGGCGACCATCGGCTTGATGGAGCGCAACGCCTCCGTCCCGGCCGACCGCATCGATGACGTCGCCATCGCGGCGACGAGCCAGACCGGCGACCAGGGGCTGACGCTCGGGCGCTCCGTGGCGATCCTCGCGGGCCTTCCGCAGACGGTGCCCGGCCTCGCGGTCGAGCGCATGTGCGCCGGCGCGATGACCAGCGTCACCACGATGGGCGCATCGATCGGTGTCGGCATGTACGACTTCGCCCTCGCCGGCGGTGTCGAGCACATGGGGCACCACCCGATCGGCGGGAACGCCGACCCGAACCCGCGGTTCGTGGCGGAGAAGATGGTCGACCCCGGCGCGCTCAACATGGGCGTCACGGCCGAGCGCATCTTCGACCGCTTCCCGCACCTCACCAAGGAGCGCTCCGACCGCTTCGGCATGTTGAGCCAGCACAAGGTGCAGGCGGCATACGACGCAGGCAAGATCCAGCCCGACCTCGTGTCCGTCGCGATCAAGGGTGCCGACGGCGCCTGGGGCCTCGCCACCGAGGACGAAGGTCGACGCCCGCAGACCACCATGGAAGACCTCGCCGCGCTGAAGACGCCGTTCCGCCCGCACGGACGCGTCACCGCAGGCACCTCCTCCCCTCTCACCGACGGCGCGACGATGTCGCTGCTCGCCGGTGGTGGTGCGGTCAAGGAGTTCGGACTGGCGCCGAAGATGCGGATGGTCTCGTTCGCGTTCGCCGGGGTCCAGCCCGAGATCATGGGCATCGGCCCGATCCCGTCGACCGAGAAGGCCCTCAAGAAAGCCGGTCTCACGATCGACGACATCGGTCTCTTCGAGCTCAACGAGGCCTTCGCCATCCAGGTGATCTCCCTGCTCGACCACTTCGGGATCGCCGACGACGATCCGCGTGTCAACCAGTGGGGCGGCGCCATCGCCCTCGGGCACCCGCTCGCCGCGTCCGGTGTGCGCCTCATGATCCAGCTCGCGGCGCAGTTCGCCGAGCGTCCCGATGTCCGCTACGGCCTCACCGCCATGTGCGTGGGTCTCGGCCAGGGCGGTTCGGTCATCTGGGAGAACCCGCACTACGACGGCAAGAAGAAGAAGTGAGCGCGAACGTGACCGACTACGACGACATCGACTTCTCCCCCATCCAGGCGCTCACCGAGGGCGAGGTCATCACACAGTCACCGGTGCGCGACATCCGTCTCGCCTCCGGCAAGGTGCTGGCACTGATCACGCTCGACAACGGTCGCGATCACACCCGCCCGAACACGCTCGGACCCGCGACGCTCACCCAGCTGGGCGAGACCCTCGACGGCCTCAAGGCCAGGGCAGCGGCCGGCGAGATCCAGGCGGTCGGCATCACCGGCAAGCAGTACATCATGGCGGCCGGCGCCGATCTCTCGGACATCAGCAAGGTCGGGTCCCGGGACAACGCACGCCTCATCGCGCAGCTGGGCCACAAGGTGCTCGGCAAGCTCGGCGACCTCGGCGTGCCGTCTTTCGCGTTCGTGAACGGACTCGCGCTCGGCGGCGGACTGGAGATCGCACTGAACTCCACATACCGCACGGTCGACGCCTCGGCGGCGGCAGTGGCGCTTCCCGAGGTCTTCCTCGGCATCATCCCCGGCTGGGGTGGCGCCTACCTGCTGCCGAACCTCATCGGCATCGAGAACGCGCTCGAGGTGGTCATCTCGAACCCACTCAAGCAGAACCGCATGCTGAAGCCGCAGCAGGCGTTCGACCTCGGGATCTTCGACGCGATCTTCCCCGCGGCGAACTACCTCGAGAACTCGCTCTCCTGGGCGGATGCGGTACTCGGCGGCACGAAGGTCGAGCGCAAGAACGAGCCCGGCAAGCTCGAGCGCCTCACCAAGTGGCCGATCGCGATCAAGATGGCGCGCGGCATGCTGGAGTCGAAGATCGGCACCGTGCCGAAGTCGCCGTACGCCGCCCTTGAGCTGCTCGACAAGGCGAAGAGCGGCACCAAGGCGGAGGGCTTCGCCCGCGAGGACGAGGCGCTGGCGGAACTCGTGACCGGGGACCAGTTCGCCGCGTCGATGTACGCGTTCGACCTGGTGCAGAAGCGTGCGAAGCGTCCGGTCGGTGCGCCCGACAAGCAACTCGCGAAGAAGGTCACCAAGGTCGGCATCATCGGTGCCGGTCTCATGGCCAGCCAGTTCGCACTGCTGTTCGTGCGCAAGCTCCAGGTGCCTGTGCTCATCACCGACCTGGATCAGGCACGTGTCGACAAGGGCGTCGCCTACATCCACGAGGAGATCGGCAAGCTCGAGGCCAAGGGACGTCTCGACTCCGACAGCGCGAACAAGCTGCGCGCGCTGGTCACCGGCACGACCGACAAGAGCCTCTACGCGGACTGCGACTTCGTCATCGAGGCGGTGTTCGAGGAGGTCGGCGTCAAGCAGCAGGTGTTCGGCGAGATCGAGAAGATCATCGCCGAGGACGCGATCCTCGCGACCAACACCTCCTCGCTGTCGGTCGAGGAGATCGGGTCGAAGCTCGCGCACCCGGAGCGTCTGGTCGGCTTCCACTTCTTCAACCCGGTCGCGGTCATGCCGCTGATCGAGATCGTGAAGACCCCGGTGACCGCCGACGCCGCGCTGTCGACGGCCTTCGTGGTCGCGAAGAACCTGGGGAAGAACGCGGTGCTCACCGCCGACGCCCCGGGCTTCGTCGTGAACCGGCTGCTCGCGAAGGTCATGGGCGAAGCCGCACGTGCCGTCTACGAGGGCACGCCGATCGCCGAGGTCGAGAAGGCCTTCGGACCCCTCGGCCTCCCGATGGGCCCGTTCCAGCTGATCGACCTGGTCGGCTGGAAGGTCGCCGCCCACGTGCAGGACACGATGGTGCATGCGTTCCCCGACCGGTTCTACGCCAACGAGAACTTCCACGCGCTCGCCGAGCTCGACACGGTCGTGGAGAAGGACAAGGGCGGACGCGTCGTCGGCTGGAGCAAGCAGGCGGAGAAGGTCCTGAAGCCGGCGGTGGGCAAGACACCGGCCACGGCCGCGACCATCCTCCAGCGCGTGCAGGACGGTCTGGCGCAGGAGATCAAGCTCATGCTCGACGAGGGCGTCGTCCCCGAGGTCGAGGACATCGATCTGTGCCTGATCCTCGGCGCCGGTTGGCCTTTCATCGACGGCGGCGCCTCACCGTACCTCGACCGCGAAGGTGCATCCGAGCGGGCCTTCGGCGGCTCCTTCCACACCCCGCAGATTCGCGGCGTCGAAAGCCGCTGATCGCCGGACGCCATCACCGAAGCGCCTCACCGGATTCCCAGCGAATCCGGTGAGGCGCTTCGTCGTCCGGCGCTCGGCAAGCCCTACCCTGGATCGATGAGTTCTCGCCCGTCTCCGCGCACCACCGAGCAGCCGATGGCCTTCAGCCGGCGCGAGTTCTGGCGCGGCGCCGTTGCGACCTGGATCACCTTCAACGCTCTGTTCCTCCTGGTGACGACCGTCGTCCTCGCCATCATGTCGCGCTCCCTGCAGACCGTCTTCTCGATCCTCATCCTGGTGGCATGGTTCCAGCTCCTCTTCGTCGTGGCCACCTCCGCTCTGGCGACCGTCATCGGCAGCGGGGCCGCCTTCGTGCTGGGCCGGCTTCTGCGGACCACGGCGGGCATGCGGCAACACCTCATCGCCTTTGCAGGACTCGGTCTCGTGGTCGGAGGCGTCGTCATCGCGGTCGTCGGGACCTGGCCCGCGAACCTGACCGGAGAATTCGGGTCTTTGTTGACGAACATCACCGAGCCGTACATCGCACTTCCCCTGCTGGGGATGAGCGCCGTCAGCGTCGCCCACGGCTGGTACTGGACAGTCTCACGGGCGCTGTCCGAAGACCCTGCACCACAGAGCCCCGTCGCCGAGGCTCAGCTCGCCGGCTGAACCGGGCGCGCGTCGTCATCGCCGCGACGAGGCCAGTACGACAGCGCCCGCTCCGCCAGTGCGGTGATCGTCAGCGAGGGATTCACCCCGGGATTCGCGGGCACGGCGGCGCCGTCGACGACGTGCAGGCCGGGGTGCCCCCAGACCCGGTGATACCCGTCGATGACACCGTCCGTGCGTGACGCCGAGATGACGGCACCGCCGAGGAAGTGCGCGGTGAGGGGGATGCCGAACACCTCAGGCCAGGATCCACGTGCAGCGGCTGGGACCCCACCGTCCACCTCGACCCGCGCGGCGATCGCCGCCGCCGCCGCATGGGCCTGGGGCAGATAGCTCGGGTTCGGCTCCCCGTGTCCCTGTGCGCTCGTCATGATGAGGCGGCCGAAGCGGCGGCGCAGGGAGAGCGTGAGCGAGTTGTCCGCTGTCTGCATGACCAGCGCGATGATACCCCGCTCGCTCCAGCGGCGGAGGCTCCCGAGACGGAACTGCCGCACCGGGGAACGGAGCATCTGGGCGACCAGACTGCGCAGTCGCACCCCTATCGGACGTCCGCCGGGGACGATCACGGTAGCGAGTGCACCCATCAGGTTCGACCCCGGCCCGTAGCGGACGTTCTCGACGTGGGTGCGGTCGTCGACGTGGAACGACGTGGTGATCGCGACGCCGCGGGCGAGCTGCAGCGAGTCCGGGACGCTCACGGCGACCGCGCCGTCGAGGGCCTCCGAGTTGGTGCGGGTGAGCCGACCTACGGCGTCCGAGACCCGCGGCAGAGCCCCGGACTCCTTCATCCGGTGCAGCAGCTGCTGGGTGCCCCAGGTGCCGGCGGCGAGCACGACCTCCCGGGCGGTCACGGTCTTCCGCGCGCGGCGGACCCAGGCCCCGCTGCGCTGCGTTGTCACCGCGAATCCTCCTTCGGGGAGCTCACGCACCTCGCTCACCGTGCGGAGGGCCTCGATCGCGACTCCGCGGCGCTCCGCCAGAGCCAGGTAGTTCTTCATGAGCGTGTTCTTCGCGCCGACGCGGCAGCCCACCATGCAGTTGCCGCACAGTGTGCACCCGGTTCGATCGGGCCCCTCGCCGCCGAAGAAGGGGTCCGGCGTGCGCTCCCCCGGCTTCCCGAACCAGACCCCGACCGGTGCGTGCCGGAACGTCGAGCCGACGCCGAGATCGTCCGCGGCGCCGGCCATGATCCGCTCCACAGGGCCGGTGTGCGGGTACTGGTCGACGACGCCGAGCATCCTCTTGGCCGTCGCATAGTGCGGCGCGAGTTCATGCTCCCACTCCGCGATGCCCTGCCACTGCGGGTCCGTGAAGAAGGCCGCGCCCGGCTGATACAGCGTGTTCGCGTAGTTGAGCGATCCGCCGCCTACCCCCGCACCGGCCAGGATCATCACATGCGGCAATCGGTGGATACGCTGCACACCGTAGCAGCCGAGCGCCGGCGCCCAGAGATAGCGACGGACGTCCCAGCTGGTCTTCGCGAAGTCGTCGTCCTCGAAGCGGCGACCCGCCTCGTAGACGCGAACACGGTAGCCCTTCTCCGCCAGTCGCAGAGCAGCGACCGAACCTCCGAAACCGGAACCCACGACCACGACATCCTCGTCGAATTCAGTCATCGCTCTCCTTCGACACCATCATCGTGAGCGCGCCGGGAAGCACCGAGATGGTGCACTCATCCTCACCGATGCGCTCGCCGTCCGCGTAGACCACGAGGCCGGGGGCCGAGACCGTCACGGACCGTGCACGCCGATGCGCGACCTCAGCGCGCGCGAGATGCGTCCCACGCAGCAGCAGCGGGAAGAGACCCAGCAGGCGCATGCGGCCCAATGGCGCGACATGGACGATGTCGAGGAGTCCGTCGTCGGGGACGGCTCCGGCGCAGATCGGCATACCCCCTCCGTAGCTGGACGTGCTGCCGGCTGCGATCAGCGTGCCCGGCGAGCTCCTCGCCGCTTCCTCGTCTACGGCGATGCGGAATTCCATCGGCCGCAATCGCACGAGCTCGATGAGCAGCGCGAGGTAGTAGCGAGGTGCGCCGTGCGGCCAGCGGAGCCTGTTGGTGCGGTCGCTGACCTTCGCGTCGAAGCCCAGCGCCGCGATGGTCAGGAATCTCCGACTGCTCTTCGCGGTGCGGACGACGCCGACGTCGATCGCTCGTGGCACGCCGATGAGGGCGAGCTCGGCGGCGGCCCGTGCGTCACCACGTGGGAGGCCCAGGGCTCGGGCGAGATCGTTCCCCGTGCCCGCCGGCACCAGGACGACCGGGACGGAGGCGGCGCACACCGTGTCGAGCACGCCGGCCAGCGTGCCATCACCGCCCACGACCACGAGGAGACGAGGGCCGTCGGCCAGCGCGGCGACGGCGAGTCGGGCGGTGTCGGCGGCGGAGGCACCCGCGTACGTTCGCACCTCGGCACCACGCTCCCGGAGAAGTCGAACGGCTGCCTCCGCCGCTCGCCCGCCCCGCCCCTTGCCGGCGAACGGATTCGCGAGCACGGCTATGTGCTCGGACACGTCAGTGCGTCCGTTCCGCGGGGATCACGGCGCCGGGGTTGAGTATGCCCGACGGATCGAGCTCCCTCTTGATGGCGGCGAGGATGCGGACCCCGGTCTCCCCGATCTCCTGACCGAGCCACGGCGCATGGTCCCGCCCGACCGCGTGGTGATGGCTGATCGTTCCCCCTGCGGTGATGATCGCATCGTTCACACGCGCTTTCACGGGCTCCCACGAACGGAGCATGTCGGTGCGCACTCCTGCGAGGACCGTGAAGTACAGCGACGCCCCGGTCGGGTAGATGTGCGAGACGTGGCACATGACGTACGACTTGGCGCCGATGTCCGCGAAGCCCTCCTTGAGCGCCGCCTCGACCGTCGAGCGCAGCGCCTGCAGGTTCGACCACGTCGTCGCGGTCTCCAATGTCTCGCAGAAGACGCCGGCGTCGAGAAGTGAATCGCGCAGATAAGGTCCGTCGAACCGGGTCCTGAGCCAGTCCTCTGCCGGGCCTTCCCCCGAGGAGGTCCCGCCCGCCGCGGCGAGGTGAGCACCGGCATGAGCCCGTCGTTCCGCGATGTCCTCGCCTTCGTACACCGTGACCACGCTGGCGCCCTTGGCCAGTGCTTTGCCGATCCGCCCGACCTGGGCGAGGCTGACAGCCGTCTCCGCTTCGTCTGACAGCCGGATGACGGTCGGACCGCCGCTCAGCTGAGCGACACGACGAAGCCCCTCGGCTCCACTGGCGAAGTCCGGAAACGACCAGGCCTCGAACACCCTCGCGCGCGGGATCGGGTGGACGCGCACCCGCACCTCGGTGATCACGCCGAAGATGCCCTCGGAGCCGAGGAACACTCGGATCAGGTCGGGCCCTGCGGCAGAGCCCGGCGACCGCCCGAGCTCGATGTCGCCGGTCGGGGTGGCCACTCTGATCCCGGTCACCATCGTGTCGAAGCGCCCGTTCCCCGCAGAGTTCTGCCCCGAAGACCGAGCCGCCGCGAATCCGCCGATCGTGGCATAGCGGAAGCTCTGCGGAAAATGACCGAGCTCGAACCCGCGCGCGGAAAGCAGCGCCTCCGCCTCCGGCCCCGTCGTGCCGGCCGCGAGCACGGCCTCACCACTGGTCTCATCGAGCCGCACCATGCCGCTCAGCCGCCGCAGATCGAGACTGACCACGGCGTGATGCGCGCCCCGTTCAGGATCGAGTGCGCCGACGACGCTCGTCCCGCCACCGAAGGGGATGACGGCGACACCTCGCGCCGCCGCGGCATCGAGACACGCACGGACCTCGTCGTGGTCGGCGGGGCGGACGACGACGTCCGGTGCGTCCTGTCGTGCCTCGCGTCGGCGAAGCAGGTCGGGCGTCGAGCGCCCGCCCGCGTGACGGACACGGGCCTCCGGTGTGTCGTCGACGTTCTCGAGGCCGACGGCGAGGACGAACGCCGCGCGGTCTTCCGCTGTCAGACGCGACGGGCGCAGCTGCACCTCCGAGAGTTCGACGGCCGGAGCGGGCGTGCGGACGCGACCCAACAGCATCGGCAGCAGAGCACGCACCGGAAGAGGCAGCCCCTTCGCCTTGGCCGGGTCGCCCCAGCCGTTCCATCTCATCAGCGAGTCCGCATCGACCCTGCCGTTCTCTTGGCCCATGCGTTACAGTGTGACACATCATGGAAGAACGTCAACCTCTCTGGGACGCCACACAGACGAAGATCCTCGATGCGGCCGATGCGCTGATCGAGAGGCGCGGCGTGCACGGCGTCACCGTCGCGGAGCTCGCCCGGCGCGCAGAGCTGAGTCGGCCGACGATCTACCGCAACTGGAACGACGCCGATGACGTCGTCCGTGCAGCCTTGCTGCGCCGTGTGACCACCATCCTGAGCGCCTTCCCCGCGACTGCGGCCACCAGGCCCGCCCTCGTCGACGACGTGCTGCGCTTCATCGGCCTGTTCCGGAGCGACGCCCTGTATGCGCGACTGCTGGCCGACGAGCCGGAAGCGTTCACGCGATACACGCTGCAGCGCGTGGGTTCGAGCCAGCGCATGATCCTCGGGTGGCTGTCCGCAGCGATCGGAACCGCACAGCTCGACGGATCGGTGCGCGACGGTGCACCGCAGGAGATGGCCGTCATGCTGCTGCTCATCGCGCAGTCCGCGGTGCTCTCCCACGGGACCGTCTCCGATCTGATCTCGGAGGCGGCATGGGAGCGCGAACTGCGGGCCGCGCTGGACGGACTGCTGCGCCCATGATCAGGGAGCCATCCGCGCTCAATGTCGCGCGACGGAGGACGGAGCTCACGCTCGCAGCCGAGGAGCGGGTCGACGTGCTCGTGATCGGCGGCGGCATCACGGGCGTGGGAGTCGCACTCGATGCTGCCTCTCGCGGACTCACCGTGACGCTGATCGAAGCCGAGGATCTGGCTTTCGGTACCAGCAGATTCAGCTCGAAGCTCGTGCACGGCGGCCTGCGCTACCTCGCCACCGGAGACTTCGCGACCGCGCGGGAGAGCGCGCACGAACGCCATCTCCTGATGACCTCGATCGCCCCTCACCTCATACACCCCCTCGGACAGCTCCTGCCGTTCTCGCAGACTGTCACACTCCGGCAGCGTGTCGCAGGCACCGTGGGCATGGGGCTGGGCGATGTGCTGCGGATGCGCGCACACACCCCCCGCCGGGTCCTCCCCGCCCCTGCCGTGGTCTCCGCGCGCACGGCCATGCGGTTGATGCCAGCCCTCGACCAGCGGGGCCTCCGCGGAGGGATGCTGGCCTATGACGGTCAGCTCGTCGATGATGCGCGCCTCGTCACGACGGTGGCCCGCACCGCAGCGGCCCTCGGCGCCCGCATCCTCACCAGGGTCCGTGCCCTCTCCCTGCGCGCAGATGGGGCCTCGGTCGAGGAGGCGACGACGGGCGAGCGTTTCGAGATCCGTGCACGTGCGGTCGTCAACGCGACGGGAGTGTGGGCGGGAGCACTCGATCCGTCGATCACGGTGCGACCGAGTCGAGGGACCCACATCGTGCTCGACGCCGCCGACCTCGGCGCTCCGTCGACGGCACTGACGATCCCTCACGAAGGGTCGATCAGCCGATACGTCTTCGCTCTGCCACAGGCACACGGACGACTGATCGTCGGACTCACCGACGAAGACTCACCCGGCGCGGTCCCGCGGGTCGCTCAGCCGACGGAGACCGAGATCGAGTTCCTCCTCCACAGCCTCAACCGCGTTCTCGCCACCGCGGTCCGACGCGATCAGGTTCGTGGCGCCTTCGCCGGCCTGCGGCCGCTTGTCGACAGCGGAACCGACTCGACAGCCGACATCTCCCGTCGGCACCTGGTGGCGGCATCGGAGTCGGGCTTCATCTCGGTGCTCGGCGGGAAGCTGACGACCTATCGACGCATGGCCGAGGATGCCGTCGATCTCGCCGTCACGACGCGGAGTCTGCCGTCGTCGCGACAGAGTCGCACCGCGTCGTTGAGGCTCGCGGATCGTGATGTCCCCTCATCGGACGAGCTGTTGGACGAGGCGACGGCCCTGACCGCGGCAGAGGTCGAGTACGCCGTCCGCGTGGAGGGGGCGATGACGGTCGACGATGTCCTCGACCGGCGCACGCGCATCGGACTCGTCGACGCGGATAGAGCCCGCTGTCGTCCGGTGGTCGAGTCCGTCGTGGCCCGCGCGGTCTCCGCGCTTCTCTGAGACCGGATCACGGCGCGGCCGGAGCCATCGCGTATCCGCCGCACAGCCGGGCAGGGAACGTGCGGGGAACACCGCATGAAATCACGGCGAGCAGGCCGCCCGACGACACATCGGCACTCGGCGAACCTGCACAGTGGTGACATGGACATGCTCTTCACGATGCTGGGCGGCAAGGGGATGTCGGGCCTGCTGAAGACCGGAACGGCCATCCTCACCACGCTCCTGGTGCTCCCCGCTCTCCTCAAGCTCTTCATCGTCACCGTCGACGAGGGCTGGGCGGCCATCCGAACCCGCAACGGCAAACCCATCATCCGCAACCGCCCTCAACGGCGTCCGTCCCAGCACGGTGGCGCGGTGGGCGAAGTCGTCGTGCTGGACCCGGGCTCACACGGAGCGTTCCCCCTGTTCTACTGGTACAAACTCGTCGACGTGCGGTGCCGCGCGACGGATCTGCCTGCGCGGGAGCTGAGCGGTGCGAGCGGTCATCAGCATCGCGTGCACGCCTCGTTCGAGTGGCGTCCCCTACCGACGGGGCACGATCTGCGCGTCTTCGAGTTGGATGTGGTGAACGTGAAGGAACGCGCCTCGAACATCGTCGGCGCGGCGCTGCGAGATGTGGTCCGCAGCCTCGAAGGAGCAGAGCTGCCGCACAACGACGAGATCAACACCCGGGTCATCGCGGCCAGTGCCGACGAGGTTCGCCGCGCCTGCGGCGTCGAGCTGGTGCGCGTGATGGTCACCGGCGACGCGCTCACCGACGGCTACCTGCTGTCGACCGCACTCCGAGAGGTGGAACGCGGAGCCCAGGCCGTCGCGGCACTGCACGCCCTGAACTGATCTCCCCCGGCACCACCGCCGGTGCGGGGCACTCTGCTGGAGCGGGAAAACCCTGGGACGGGTCTCAGTGCCTCTCGCGCAGGGGAAGGTCGATCGTCCCGGTCTCGCCCGCGTGACGCGCCTTGGGGATGCGGGTCCCGAGCACCTGCGAAACGATGTCCTGCGCGATCTTGGGCGCGGTGAGCCCCGCATCGGCGAGGATCTGATCGCGGGAGGCGTGATCGATGAACTCGTCGGGAAGACCCAGCTCGTCCACCGCCGTGTCGATCCCCGCCTCTCGAAGAACCTGCCGGACACGGGTGCCGATTCCTCCCACGCGGATCCCGTCTTCGATGGTGATCACGAGGCGATGGTGAGCCGAGAGCTCCACGATCGACGGCTGCACAGGGATGGCCCATCGCGGATCGATGACGGTGGCGCCGATGCCCTGCGCGCGAAGCCGGTCGGCGACATCGAGCGCCAGTTCCGCGAAGGGGCCGATGGCGACGATGAGCACGTCCTCCGTCTCGCCGCGGGCGAGTACGTCGACACCGTCGCTGAGCCGCTCGATGGCCGGGAGGTCGGCGGCGACCTCGCCCTTGGGGAAGCGGATGACCGTCGGTGCGTCCTCGACGTCGACCGCCTCTCGGAGGGCTTCGGTCAGTCGGGCGCCGTCGCGGGGCGCGGCGATGCGGATGTGCGGGACGATCTGCAGCATGGCGAGGTCCCACATGCCGTGATGGCTCGGCCCGTCGGGGCCGGTCACACCGGCGCGATCGAGGACGAAGGTGACTCCGGCGCGGTGCAGCGCCACGTCCATCAGCACCTGGTCGAAGGCACGCCCCATGAAGGTGGCGTACAGGGCGACGACGGGGTGCAGTCCCCCGTAGGCCAGTCCCGCGGCGGAAGCCACGGCATGCTGCTCGGCGATTCCCACGTCGTAGACGCGGTCGGGGAAGCGCTCGGCGAACGGCGCGAGGCCCGTCGGTCGCAGCATCGCAGCAGTCATGGCGATCACATCGTTGCGCTGCTCACCCACGGAGACCAGAGCGTCGGAGAAGACGTCGGTCCACCCACGACCGCCCGACGACAGGGTCTCCCCGGTCGTCGGATCGATCTTGCCGACGGCGTGGAACTGGTCGGCCTCGTCGTCGCGGGCCGGCTGATAGCCGCGGCCCTTCTCGGTGATCGTGTGCACGATGACGGGGGCACCGTACGACTTCGCCAGCTCCAGCGTCTCGAGCAGCGCGGGGAGGTCATGCCCGTCGACGGGGCCGAGGTACTTGATGTCGAGGTTCGAGTACAGCGCCTCGTTGTTCGTGAACCGCGAGAGGAACCCGTGGGTACCGCCGCGGACACCGCGGAACACGGCACGGCCGACGGGACCGAAAGCACGGAAGAGGCGGTCGGAGCGCTGATGCAGGTCTTTGTAGGCCGCTGCCGTACGCACCCGGTTGAGGTAGCGCGACATGCCGCCGATCGTCGGCGCGTAGGAACGTCCGTTGTCGTTGACGACGATGACCAGGTTGCGGTCATTGTCATCGGAGATGTTGTTCAACGCCTCCCAGGTCATTCCACCGGTCAGCGCGCCGTCGCCGACCACCGCGACCACATGCCTGTCGGCGCGGCCGGTCGCCGTGAGCGCCCGGGAGATACCGTCGGCCCAGCTGAGCGAGCTGGAGGCGTGCGACGACTCCACCACGTCATGGGCGCTCTCCCCGCGCTGCGGGTACCCCGCGAGTCCGCCGCGCACGCGCAGGCCGGAGAAGTCCTGGCGGCCCGTGAGCAGCTTGTGCACGTAGGACTGATGCCCGGTGTCGAAGATGAAGGGGTCGTCCGGAGACGAGAACACGCGATGCAGGGCGATCGTCAGCTCGACGACGCCGAGGTTGGGGCCCAGATGGCCACCGGTACGGGACACGTTCTCGACCAGGAACTCGCGGATCTCCGCGGCGAGTTCCGCCAGCTGCTCGGTCGAGAGGGCATCCAGATCGCGGGGTCCAGAGATGCTCGGAAGAATGGGCATCTGCGCCTCCTCACAGGCTTCGTCAAAGACGCCCGACACGGGTGCGGGCGTCGTCCTGATCCTACCGCCCCGGGCCGGGAAAGCTCCGAGGATGGAGGCCCCCTTGACACGACGGAGGGGCCCGTGTCCGAAGACACGAGCCCCTCCGTTACGCGATCAACCCGCGTGCGATCAGACGAGCGAACGCAGCACGTACTGCAGGATGCCGCCGTTGCGGTAGTAGTCAGCCTCACCGGGGGTGTCGATGCGCACGACCGCGTCGAACTCGACCGGCTGCTTGCCCTCGGGCGAGTGCTCGCTCGGGGTGGCCGTGACCTTCACCGTCTTCGGCGTGACGCCGTTGTTGAGCTCTTCCAGGCCGGAGATCGAGACGATCTCGGTCCCGTCGAGGCCCAGCGACTCCCAGCTCTCGCCGGCGGGGAACTGCAGCGGCACGACTCCCATGCCGATCAGGTTCGACCGGTGGATGCGCTCGAAGCTCTCCGTGATGACGGCCTTGACGCCGAGCAGGCTCGTGCCCTTGGCCGCCCAGTCACGCGACGAACCGGAACCGTACTCCTTGCCGCCGAAGATGACGAGCGGCGTACCCTGCGCCTGGTAGTTCATGCTCGCGTCGTAGATGTACGACTGCGGGCCGCCCGGCTGCGTGAAGTCGCGGGTGTAGCCACCCTCGACGACCTGCCCGTCGTTCACGGCGGAGACCATGAGGTTCTTGAGACGGATGTTCGCGAACGTTCCGCGGATCATCACCTCGTGGTTTCCGCGGCGCGAGCCGAAGGAGTTGAAATCCTTGCGGTCGACGCCGTGCTCCGTCAGGTACTGGGCCGCGGGCGTCCCCGGCTTGATGTTTCCGGCCGGCGAGATGTGGTCGGTGGTCACCGAGTCGCCGAGCGTCGCCATCACGCGAGCACCTTCGATGTCCTTCACCGGGGTGAGCTCCATCGTCATGCCGTCGAAGTACGGTGCCTTGCGGACGTAGGTCGAGTTCTCGTCCCACTGGAACGTGTCGTCATCCGGCGTCGGCAGGTTGCGCCAGCGCTCGTCACCGTCGAACACCGTGGCGTACTGCTTGATGAACTGGTCGCGCGAGATCGACGAGTCGACGATCTCCTGCACCTCGTCTGGCGTCGGCCAGATGTCCTTCAGGAAGACGTCCTCGCCGTCGCTGCCCTTGCCGAGGGCGTCGTTGTCGAAGTCGAAGTGCATCGACCCCGCCAGCGCGTAGGCGATGACCAGCGGCGGGCTGGCGAGGTAGTTCATCTTCACGTCGGGGCTGATGCGACCCTCGAAGTTGCGGTTGCCCGAGAGGACGGCCGTGACGGCGAGGTCGTGCGAGTTGATGGCCTCGGAGACCTCTTCGATCAGCGGTCCGGAGTTTCCGATGCAGATGGTGCAGCCGTAGCCGACCGTGTAGAAGCCGAGACCCTCGAGGTCCTTGTCGAGACCGGACTTCTCGTAGTAGTCGGTGACGACCTTGGAGCCGGGGCCGAGCGTGGTCTTGACCCACGGCTTCTGCTTGAGCCCCTTCTCGAGCGCCTTGCGTGCGACGAGACCGGCGGCGATCATGACCGACGGGTTCGACGTGTTGGTGCACGACGTGATGGCGGCCAGGGTGACGGCGCCGTTGTCGAGGATGTACTTCTCCCCGTCGGGTGTGGTCACGGGGACGGGCTTCGAGGCATTGGCCGGCGCGCCGCTGTTGATGTGCACCGGACGCGTGGTGGTGGGCTCCTCCTCGCCGGGAACCGAACCGGGGTCAGATGCCGGGAAGGAGTGCTTCGACTCGAGGTCGACGACCGAGTCCGAGGTCGATGCGGTCGCGTACGCCAGGATGTCCTGCTCGAACTGCGACTTCGCCTCCGAGAGGAGGATGCGGTCCTGCGGGCGCTTCGGGCCGGCGATCGACGGCACGACGGTGCCGAGGTCGAGCTCGAGGTACTCGCTGAAGGTCGGCTCGTGCGATGCGTCGTGCCAGAGCTTCTGCTCCTTGGCGTAGGCCTCGACGAGTGCGACGGCCTCGTCGCTGCGGCCGGTCAGGCGCAGGTAGTCGAGGGTGACGTCGTCGATCGGGAAGATCGCCGCCGTGGAACCGAACTCCGGTGACATGTTGCCGATGGTGGCGCGGTTGGCCAGCGGCACGGATGCCACGCCCTCGCCGTAGAACTCGACGAACTTGCCGACGACGCCGTGCTTGCGCAGCAGGTCGGTGATCGTGAGCACGACGTCGGTCGCCGTGACACCGGCGGGGATCTCACCGGAGAGCTTGAAGCCGACCACGCGAGGGATGAGCATCGACACGGGCTGACCGAGCATGGCAGCCTCGGCCTCGATGCCACCGACGCCCCAGCCGAGCACGCCCAGACCGTTGACCATCGTGGTGTGCGAGTCGGTGCCGACGCAGGTGTCGGGGTAGGCGCGGAGCACGCCGTCGACGTCGCGGTCGTAGATGACCTTCGCGAGGTGCTCGATGTTCACCTGGTGCACGATGCCGGTCCCGGGCGGGACGACCTTGAAGTCGCTGAAGGCGGTCTGACCCCAGCGCAGGAACTGGTAGCGCTCACCGTTGCGCTCGTACTCGATCTCGACGTTGCGCTCGAGTGCGTTCTCGGAGCCGAACAGGTCGGCGATGACCGAGTGGTCGATGACCATCTCGGCCGGCGAGAGCGGATTGATCTTGTTGGCGTCGCCGCCCAGAGCCGTCACGGCCTCGCGCATGGTGGCGAGGTCGACGATGCACGGGACACCGGTGAAGTCCTGCATGACCACGCGCGCCGGCGTGAACTGGATCTCGGTGTTGGGCTCAGCCGCTGCGTCCCAGGACCCCAGCGCCTCGATCTGCGCCTTCGTCACATTCGCGCCGTCCTCGGTGCGGAGCAGGTTCTCCAGGAGGACCTTGAGACTGAAGGGGAGCTTCTCGAAACCGGGCACCGTGTCGATGCGGAAGATCTCATAGTCGGTGCTGCCGACTGTCAGGGTGCTCTTGGCACCGAAGCTGTTCACCGTGGACACGAATCCGTCTCCTTCTATTCGGATGGGAGCGACAGGCGCCTCCATCTTGCTCGCCAGTGAGCCCCTGCGGCTAGCAAGGGGGACCTAACCAGTCTGCTCCGGGAAGCGCACCGGCGAAAGCCTGCGATTTATCTTGATGTCAAGATAAATCTATCACGCCTCGGGGGCATCCTCGCGCGCAGGCTCGCGGGGGTGGAGCGCCCGTACGACCAACCAGGTCACGGCGATGAGCGGTGCGAACAACGGCAACCCCATGATGAGCTTTAGCGTCCCGAGTGCCGTGACGTCGCCGGCGAGATACAAGGGCAGCTGGACGGCGAGGCGCGCGAAGAACAGCGAGGCCCAGGCGATCCCGAGCCAGAAGTACGCACGTCGCTTGCGGCGGTCGGTGCGCCAGGTGGTGCCCTCCCCCATCAGGAATCCGACCGCGAGGCCGATCAGCGACCATCCGATCAGTGCGGAGACCAGGATGACCGATCCGTAGACCGCGTTCGTGATGAGTCCTGGCACGAAGTTGTCCGCGCCGCGTCCGGTCCACAGCGCGAGCGCCGCGGCGGCCACAGCCGCGATGAGACCGCCCAGCGCGGCGGAGGGCGGCGACTTCTGCACCAGTCGGACGAGGGTGAACACCGCTGCCAGGCCGACCGACACCCCCAACGACAGGATCAGCGGCTCCGGGCGGATGGTGAAGAGGATGACGAAAGCGAGGCTCGGCAGCACTGACTCGAGGATGCCGCGCCATCCCCCCATCGCCGTCCAGACCACCTTGTGGGTGCTGGAGCCCTCAGCGGGATCGAGACCGGCACGACGCGCGGCACCGCCGAGCGCCGCCCCGAGGATCTCGGAGGTGCTCTTCTCGCGTTCGGCGTCGGGCTCGGGAGCGCTCACGCGGAACCCGGAGTCGCCGGCATCTTGAGCGGGATCAGGTCGCGCGGGGGCATCGGCGAACCACCGCGGACGACGACGATCGAGCGGAAGAGGTCCTCGACCTTCTCGGCGGCTTCGGGGTCAGACGCTCCTGCGCCACCGATCACACCGCGCAGGAACCAGCGCGGGCCGTCGATGCCGATGAAGCGCGCGAGACGCAGCCCTGATCCCTCCGCCGCCGTGGCAGGAACCTCGGCGAGGAGCTCCTTGCCCAGTGGGCCTTCGCGCTCCTCGACGCGACCGCCCTGAGCTTTGACCTGGTCGCGGAGCTGCACTCGGGTCTCGTCCCACAGTCCGCCGGAGCGCGGCGCCGCGAACGGCTGCACCTGCAGCGAGGAGTCGGCGTAGTCCAGGCCGACCGCGACGATCCGCTTCGACTGCTCCTCGACTTCGAGGCGCAGATTCAGACCTTCGCGCGGCAGGATCTTGATGCCGCCGAGATCGATGTACGGACGGACCGGGTTCGCCTCGGAGTCATCGAAGGGCCCGTCGGTGGCACGGTTCAACGGTGCCGACTTCGAAGGGGTCTCGTTGTTGTCAGTCATTGGCTCGTCCTGCTTCGCTCTGGTGGGTCGCTGCCTGGTATCCGGTGGAGCCGAATCCACCGGCACCACGGACGCTGTCCGGCAGCACGTCGACCGGGATGAACGTGGCGCGCGTGACCGGCATGATGATCAGCTGCGCGATACGATCGCCGACCGCCACATCGTACGCGCTCTTGGTATCCGTGTTGATCAGACTCACCTTGATCTCGCCGCGATAGCCGGCGTCCACCGTTCCGGGAGAGTTCACGATCGAGATGCCGTGCTTCGCCGCCAGGCCGCTGCGCGGTACGACGAATGCCGCATACCCGTCGGGTAGGGCGATGCTCACCCCCGTCGGCACGAGAGCGCGCTCCCCCGGCTCCAGGTGCACCGCCTCGGCGGCGACGAGATCGGCTCCGGCGTCTCCCGGATGCGCATACCCGGGCAGCACTGCAGCGATAATGGGGACATCAACGGAATCGGTCACCCCATGAGGCTAATGCAGAACCCCGTCACAGACTCACGTCCCCGCTACCGCGAGAGGCTCTCGCCGAGCCTCTGGCTGCTCGTGACCGTCGCGGTCGCCGGCCCCATGGTCTCGCTCGTCTTCGTGCCGATCGGCTCGACCGTCGCGCTCGTCGTCGGTGCAGCAGTATCGGCCCTGCTCGTGTTCGGTGTCATCGCCGCCACACCGGTCGTCTCGGTCGTCGGCTCCACCCTGCATGCAGGTCGCGCGCACATCGACACGAAGCACCTCGGAGCACCCACTGCACTGACGGGCGAGGAAGCCCGCCATGCCCGCGGCCCCGGTCTCCCGGCGCGCGGGTGGCACCTGATCCGCGGCGGCATCGACGGCATCGTCGTCGTGCCGAACCTCGACCAGGACGACCCCGTGGACGCATGGACGATCTCGACGCGGACGCCCGACCGGCTCGTCGCCGCGATCCGCGCTTCCCAGACCTGACACGCTCACCCAACGACAGCGCGCCCCTGACCGAGACGGTCGGGGGCGCGTGATACGTCGCTCGAAGGACTGCTTACGCAGCGCACTCCTTGCAGATGGGCCCGGATGCGCCCTCGTGGTCGAGCTGCGAGCGGTGCTTCACGAGGAAGCAGCTCATGCATGTGAACTCGTCCTGCTGCGCGGGCAGCACGACGACATCGAGCTCGAGATCGGAGAGGTCGGCACCCGGGAGGTCGAAGCTCGACGGGTTGTCGGAGTCTTCGTCCCCGCTTGAGCCGGAGTTCTTGTCCGGCACACGCTCCTTGAGGGCTTCGATCGACTCGGAGTCGTCTTCGCTCTTTCGGGGGGCGTCGTAATCGGTTGCCATGCGGTAGATCTCCACTTTCATGGTGCGAGTGGGTGGTGCGCCGTCGGGTATTCGGCGGCCATAGTTTGCACGACCGGACGACATAACGCAAATGCTCGTCCGCGCGACAGAGGAAACTCACGGCACGCCCACGCTATTCCCGTCCGCGACCCCTCACGCGTGACACCATGAACGGACACCCATCAGAGGGGCATTCGCATGGAAAACGTCACCATCGTCGGCACAGAAGCAGGAGTCCTCGTACTCGCGACCGAGTCGGGCGAGCGGTTCGCGCTGCCCATCGACGACATGCTGCAGCGCGAGATCCGCCGCGCCACCCGTCAGAGCGAGCCGACGGCCCAGAAGCTCGCTGCGAGCCCGCGCGACATCCAGGCCCAGATCCGCGCCGGGCTCACCGCACCCGAGGTCGCGGAGCTGCTCGGCATCAGCGTCGACGACGTGGCCCGATTCGAAGGACCCGTCCTCGCCGAGCGCGAGCACGTGATCGGACAGGCCCTCGCCGTGCCCGTCCTGATCGGCAGCGAGGTCGAGCCCGACGCGCAGCCGACGTTCGGTGTGGCCGTCCGCGCCAAGCTCGCCGAGATCGAAGCCACCTCCGAGCGCTGGGCGAGCTGGAAGGAGGACTCCGGTTGGACCATCAAGCTCGAGTTCACCGCCAACGACGTCGATCACGACGCCCGCTGGAGCTTCGATCCTCGCCGCAGCGCGCTCTCACCGCTGAACGCCGACGCGACACAGCTCTCTCGGCAGGGCTCGCTCCCCGAGGGTCTCATCCCGCGCCTCCGAGCGGTCGATGCCGAGCGGACCTCGCCGTACAAGGACGAGAGTCGCTTCGACTCCGGCGCGTTCGGACCGCGGCTGGTACCCGCACCCGAAGCGGACGTGGAAGACCCCTCGCTCCCGGCCCGCTCCGACGCGGCAGCGCAGGACGCGGCGATCAAGCGCGCTCCCGCCGCGCAGACCACGAGTCCGGAGACAGCGGACCTCCTCGAGGCTCTACGCCGACGCCGCGGACAGCGGGAGACCGCGCCGCTGCTCGACGACGTGGAGGACACGGATCGATCGGACCAGAGTCCGATCGCACTGTTCGAGGCCCTGGAGCAGCCGGATGAAGAACCGGAGCCCCCGCAGCCCGCGCCGCAGAACAGCAACTCGGACACCGGCGACTCCACGGGACGCCGCCGTCGCCGGAACGCGATGCCGTCGTGGGACGAGATCGTCTTCGGCGCACGCACCGATGAGTGAGACGCGACTCGTCTGAGCCCCACCCGCGGCGGGGATGAGGGGCTGCGTCAGCGTTCGAACGCGCCGAGCCGGATCACCGGCACCTGTCTCTCCTCCGGTGTGAGCGCACCGTGCTGGCCCACCATCCCGCGACTGCGCTGGTCGGCCGCCGTACCGTCGTAGAGAGCCCAGGCACCGCGAGCGATCGCGAGCAGGTCGCCGACGCGCGATGCGGCGGCATCTGTGACCTTCGGTCCGAAGAGGCCGTGACGTATCGCCTCCTCGCGGGTGAGCACGTCGGCCACCCCCTCCAGGTCGGCGCGCCATCTCGACGTCACCGCCGCGCGGTCCGCGTCGGGCTCCAGGTACGCGTGCAGCATGCGCGGTTCGCCGCCGATGTGGCGAATCCCCGCGACGTGCTCCTCGGCCAGGACGACCTGACGGTTCGGCGCCACATCGACCATCCCGTGATCCGAGGTGACCACGACGCCCACGCCCGCCGGGACACGTGCAGACAGCGCCGCGTCGACATCCTCCAGCGCGGCGACCCACTCCGGGGAGGCGATGCCGTGCTTGTGACCTGCCTTGTCGACCTCCGGCAGGTAACAGTAGACGAGCGACCCCGGGTGCTCGCGAGCGAGCTCATATGCGGCTTCGACCCGCGAGGCCGCGGTCGTCGCGGGAACGAACTCGGCACCGCGCAGAGTGGCTCTGGTGAAGCCGCTGTGCGCGTACCCGGCGAACCCGACGGCGAAACTCTCGTGTCCGTCGCGGGCCGCTCGCTCGAAGATCGTCGGGGCCGACTGCCAGGTGAGCGGATCGATCCCGTCGGTCTCCCAGCCGCTGAGCTGGTTGACGAGCACATCGCGGTCGGGATCGAGCACGCGGTAACCGACGAGCCCGTGCTCCCCCGGCCATACACCCGTGACGATGCTCGTGAGCGCCGCCGCCGTGGTGGAGGGGAACACCGAGTGGGCGACGTCCTTCTTCGCCATCCCCGCGGTCAGGGAGCGCGCGTGTCCGGCATGGCCACGCAGGCTGATCGCCCCGAGCCCATCGATCACCACGAGCACGACCGAGTCCGCGCGCGGCAGAACCTCGGATTCGCCTCGGAGGGCGGCGAACAGGTCGCCCGCCACCCCGACGACACTCCGGGCGCTGGGCGCCGCGGACGGTAGCATGAAGGACATCCGAGCCAGTCTGACACAGGCTCCCGTATGCCCCCAGGAAGTCCATGCCGAAAACTCCGCCGCCCGAGCCCGTCGAGGAGCGCATCCAGGACATCGACCTCTCCAGCGAGATGCAGGGTTCGTTCCTCGAATACGCGTACTCGGTGATCTACTCGCGTGCCCTGCCCGATGCGCGCGACGGGCTGAAGCCCGTGCAGCGCCGCATCCTGTATCAGATGGCCGAGATGGGCCTGCGTCCGGACCGCGGCCACGTCAAGAGTGCGCGCGTCGTCGGCGAGGTCATGGGAAAGCTGCACCCCCACGGCGACTCGGCGATCTATGACGCGCTCGTGCGGCTCGCGCAGGAGTGGGCGCTGCGTGTGCCCCTGGTCGACGGGCACGGCAACTTCGGCTCCCTCGACGATGGGCCCGCTGCAGCCCGATACACCGAGGCACGACTCGCCGCCGCCGCGCTGGCCCTCACCGAGAACCTCGACGAGGACGTCGTCGACTTCATCCCGAACTACGACGGTCAGTTCCAGCAGCCTGCCGTGCTGCCGGCCGCCTTCCCCAACCTGCTGGTCAACGGCGCGAGTGGGATCGCCGTCGGCATGGCGACCAACATGGCGCCGCACAACCTCATCGAAGTGGTCGCGGCGGCCACTCACCTCCTCGAGAATCCGGATGCGACCACCGAGGAGCTGATGGAGTTCGTCCCCGGACCCGACTTCCCCTCCGGCGGGATCCTGATGGGACTCGACGGTGTCAAGGACGCGTACACGAACGGACGCGGCGCCCTCAAGGTGCGGGGCAAGACCTCCATCGAGCTGCTCGGCCCGCGGCGTACCGGCATCATCGTGTCCGAGCTGCCGTACATGGTGGGACCCGAGCGCCTGCTGGAGAAGATCCGGGATGCGGTGCAGTCGAAGAAGCTGCAGGGCATCAGCGACGTCACCGACCTCACCGACCGCAACCACGGACTGCGCGTCGCGATCGGCATCAAGACCGGCTTCGACCCGAACGCCGTGCTCGAGCAGCTCTACCGGTTGACTCCGCTGGAGGACTCGTTCAGCATCAACAACGTCGCCCTGGTCGATGGCCAGCCGCGCACGCTGGGCCTCAAGGAGATGCTGAGCGTCTACGTCGGTCACCGTCTCGAGGTCATCACCCGCCGCAGCCGATACCGTCTGAAGCGGCGCGAGGAGCGTCTGCACCTGGTGGAGGGTCTGCTCATCGCGATCCTCGACATCGACGAGGTCATCCAGGTCATCCGCTCCTCCGATGACTCGGAGCAGGCCCGCACGCGACTGCGCTCCGTCTTCGATCTGAGCGAGCTCCAGGCGGAGTACATCCTCGAGTTGCGCCTGCGCCGTCTGACCAAGTTCTCGCGTATCGAGCTGGAGTCCGAACGCGATGCGTTGCTGGCGGAGATCGCCGCACTGCGGGAACTGCTCGACAGCCCGACTCTGCTCCGCGCCGCGGTCGCCAAGGAGCTCGACGCCGCAGCCGATGCATACGGAACACCGCGGCGCACACTCCTGATGAACGCGGCTCCGCCCAAGCCCCGAGCGACCAAGGGTGCGGTCGATCTGCAGATCGCCGATGCGCCCACCGTGCTCGTGCTCTCGACCACGGGACGTACCGTCCGCGTCGACCTCGGCGAGGGCCAGGAACTCACCGTCCCTGCACGTCGCAGCAAGCACGATGCGATCCTGACCACCGTCGAGACCACCGTCCGCGCCGAGATCGGGGCTCTGACCAACCTCGGTCGCGTCGTCCGCTTCTCCCCCGTCGACCTCCCGTCCGTGCCGGCGACGTCGGTGCAGCTCGCCGCCGGTACTCCCCTGCGCGACTACCTCGGCATCACGACCAAGGGCGAGCGCGTTCTGGGTTTCGTGCGTTTCGACAGCGAGACTCCGATCGCGCTCGGCACCGCTCAGGGCACGGTCAAGCGCATCGTCCCTTCCAGCCTCCCCGTGCGTCCTGACCTCGAGGTCATCGGCCTGAAACCGGGCGATTCGGTGGTCGGGGCGGCAGAGGCACCGGACGACGCGGAGCTGGTGTTCGTCACGACCGACGCGCAACTGCTGCACTTCCCGGCTTCCGCTGTGCGCCCGCAAGGCGCCCCGGCGGGCGGAATGGCCGGGGTCAAGCTCGGCTCCGGCGCATCAGTGCTCTTCTTCGGCGTCGTCGATCCGGCCGCGGAATCCGTCGTCGCCACGGTATCCGGAGGCGACAGCGCTCTTCCCGGCACAGAGCCCGGGCGCGCCAAGGTGTCGTCCTTCGCGGAGTATCCAGCCAAGGGGCGTGCCACCGGAGGCGTCCGCGCCCATGCGTTCTTGAAGGGTGAGGACCGACTGACGGTCGCATGGGTCGGACCCAACCCGCCGCTCGCCGTCGATCCGACAGGCGCGGTCCGCAAGCTTCCGGAGAACGGAGCACGCCGCGACGCGTCCGGCCAGCCCGTCGAAGGTGTCATCGGCAGTATCGGCCGCACACTGGTCTGAGCACAGGCGAGCGGTCCGACCGCGTGAGAGCGAAAGGAAGCCGGCCCGGTCTGCACCGGGCCGGCTTTCTCTCGTCTGACGTCTCAGGCGTCGATCGACTCGCGCGACAATCGGTCGGAGGAGTCGATGATGAACTCGCGGCGCGGAGCCACCTCGTTCCCCATGAGGAGCTCGAACACGCGCCCGGCGGCTTCCGCGTCCTCCATCCGCACGCGACGCAGCAGACGACCCGACCTGTCCATGGTGGTGTTCGCCAGCTGCTCGGCGTCCATCTCTCCGAGGCCCTTGTAGCGCTGGATCGGCTCGTGCCAGCGCTTGCCCGCCTTGCGGAGCTTCGCCAACAACGCGTGCATCTCCTGCTCGCTGTACGTGTAGATCGTCTCGTTGGGTTTCGACCCCGGATTGATCACGATGATCCGGTGCAGAGGCGGCACGGCGGCGAACACGCGACCATGCTCGATCAACGGCCGCATGTAGCGGAAGAACAGGGTCAGCAGCAGGGTGCGGATGTGCGCGCCGTCGACATCGGCGTCGCTCATGAGGATGATCTTGCCGTAGCGGGCTGCGTCGATGTCGAACGTCCGACCGGAGCCTGCACCGATCACCTGGATGATCGACGCGCACTCGGTGTTCGAGAGCATGTCGCCCACGGATGCCTTCTGCACGTTGAGGATCTTGCCCCGGATGGGCAGCAGCGCCTGGAACTCGCTGTTGCGCGCGTTCTTCGCGGTGCCGAGGGCCGAGTCGCCCTCCACGATGAAGAGCTCGCTGCGTTCGACGTCGTTCGTGCGGCAGTCGACGAGCTTCGTCGGAAGAGTCGAGGACTCGAGCGCGTTCTTACGGCGCTGGGTCTCCTTGTGTGCGCGCGCCGAGACGCGGGCCTTCATCTCCGAGACGACCTTGTCGAGCAGCTGCGACGCCTGGATCTTGTCGTCGCGCTTGGTCGAGCCGAAGCGCTCAGCCAGGTCCTTGCGGAGCACCTGAGCCACGATCTGCCGCACGGCGGGGGTTCCGAGGATCTCCTTCGTCTGACCCTCGAACTGCGGTTCGGGCACGTTCACCGTGAGGACGGCCGTCAGCCCGGCGAGCACATCGTCCTTCTCGAGCTTGTCGTTGCCGACCTTCAGACGTCGGGCGTTCTGCTCCACCTGCGCGCGGAGCACCTTGAGCAGCTCCTGCTCGAAGCCCTGCTGGTGCGTGCCGCCCTTCGGCGTGGAGATGATGTTGACGAACGAGCGGATCTTGGTGTCGTAACCGGTCCCCCACCGCAGCGCGATGTCGACGGCGCACACCCGCTCCACCTCGGTCGCGACCATGTGCCCGTCCGGCTGCAGGACGGGCACGGTCTCCTTGAACGTGCCCTCTCCCTGAATGCGCCAGTTGTCCGTGATCGGCGGGTCGATCGCGAGGTAGTCGACGAATTCGGAGATTCCGCCCTCGTACAGGTAGGAGGTCTCGGTGGGTCCGAGAGTGGTCGTCTCGCCATCGGAGTCGGGCACGGGGACGACCTGACCCGCCGCACGCTCGTCCTTGACGAGGATCTCCAGGCCAGGCACCAGGAAGGCTGTCTGTCGGGCCCGGGTCTCGAGCTCGGAGAGCTGGAACGCCGCGTCCTTGGTGAAGATCTGACGGTCGGCCCAGTAGCGGACACGGGTACCGGTCACGCCCCGGGGAGCTTTGCCGATCACGCGCAACTCGCTGTTCTCCTGGAAAGGAGTGAACGGCGCATCCGGCCGCTTCTCACCGGAATCGGCGAAGATGCCGGGCTCCCCGCGGTGGAAGGACATCGCATAAGTCTTGCCGCCACGGTCGACCTCGACGTCGAGGCGCTCGGAGAGAGCATTCACCACGGAGGCGCCGACGCCGTGCAGGCCGCCGGAGGCGGCGTACGACCCACCTCCGAACTTCCCGCCTGCGTGCAGCTTGGTATAAACGACCTCGACGCCGGTCAGGCCGGTGCGCGGTTCCACGTCGACCGGGATACCACGTCCGCGGTCGTGGACCTCGACGCTGCCATCGGCGTGCAGGATGATATCGATCTTGGTCCCGTTGCCCGCGACCGCCTCGTCGACCGAGTTGTCGATGATCTCCCACATGCAGTGCATGAGGCCGGGCGACCCGTTCGACCCGATGTACATCCCGGGCCGCTTGCGGACGGCTTCGAGGCCTTCAAGCACCTGGAGATGATGGGCGGAGTACTCGGCATTCACAATCTCCGAGTCTAATCTCGCGAGCTGCCTCTACTCCGCAGACACTCCCCGCGCGAAGCCAGTCGGGAAACGACGCGTACGCGCTGAGCGAAACACGCCGCAAACCGGGCATGCGTACAGGTGGCGCGTGGTTGTATTGACCACATCGCTCAGCGAAGCCGACACCCGAGGAGGCACCGAGATGAATGCAACGACCGAACGTGACACCTCCATTGTCGAGTTCCGTCTGACCGCCATGGATCGCTGTGATTCGTGCGGCGCTCAGGCGTACATCGCCGCTGAGGTCAACGGATCCGAGCTCCTGTTCTGCGCCCACCACGGCCGCAAGTACGAAGAGAAGCTCCGCAGCATCGCCACCAGCTGGCATGACGAGACCGCGCGTCTCATCGAGACGGTCTGAGGGCTCCGCTGATCCCGGTCTGTCGACCGCGGTCCGCTGAACCGGTCGGCGGGCACGAGATCAGCCGATGACGGTCAGTCGGCGACGACTCTTCGCACACGCGGTGTGAGCCGGGTGAGGATCTCTTCTCCCACGGTGTCTATCCGCTCGGCGAGGGTCGTCGCCGACGCTTCTCCCTGCACGCCTGCGCCGAAGACGACGACCTCCGCACCCACCTCAGCGCCGCGCCATCCGTCGACTGTCGATGAGGTGTGGCCGATGGAGACGAGAGTCCTGGCTCCTTCCGGTGTCCCGACCAGGCTCCCCGAGAGCGTGGAGGGAAGCCCGTCGAAGCTGCCGAGGCTGATCGTCACACGATCCCCGTCGACCGCGGACACCTTTGCGACGAGGCTCGCCGCTGGGCGGACTCCCTCGAGCTCCGGCCCCTCTGCCGACCGGATGCCGTAGCAGAACGCCCCGATGCGCGAGACCGTTCCGCGCAGTTCGGGACGCCACCACGATGCCGCGGATGCGGTCAGGTGCAGTGCCGCGGGGACCGATCCAGTCTCGCCAACGATACGCACCGCATCGAGGAAAGCGGCTTGCGCGATGTCATCATCCTCGTCGCTCGCTTCCGCGATGTGGCTCCACACGCCTTCGAGTTCGAGCGCACCGGCCCGCTCGGCCCGTCTCGCTTCGTCGACGGCCGATGCCCAGTCCTCCGGCAGGATGCCGTTGCGGTGCAGACCCGTGTCGATCTTCAGGTGCACGCGCGCCGTCGTTCCGAGCGCCTCGGCCCGCGCGATGATCCGTCTGAGGTAGTCGGTGGTCCCGACACCGAGATCGAGGCGCTGCATCAGCGCATCGTCTATCTCCGAGTCCGTCGACGTCGCCCAGGCGAAGATCCTGGCGTCGCCGCCTGCGAGTCTGCGGACGGAGAGTCCGGTGCGGATATCATAGCTGCCGAACCAGTCGATCCCGGCCTCCACCGCAGCCCTCACCGCCCAGGAGAGGCCGTGCGCGTACGCGTCGTCCTTGACCACGAGCATCAGCGCGGACGGGGCCACACGGTCACGCACTGCCTCGATGTTCGCGCGAAAGATACTGCTGCTCAGGCGCACCTCGGGGCGGCTCACGCTTCCCACCCCCTCACGGCGTGGGCGCCGGCGACGGCGACCAGCTCAGCTGCAGTCATCCCGGTGATGTCCGCCCAACGTGTGACTCCGGATGCTGCCGGACCGGTGCCTCCGAAGTAGGTGACCTCGCTGTCGACATCGATGTCTGCGCCCTGGAGGTCTACGACGCACACGTCCATGGCGACGCGCCCCACGATGGGCATCGACGTCTCCCGGATCTCCACGGTCGCGTGATTGCCGAGTGCGCGCACGATGCCCTGAGCGTAGCCGCCCGTCACGAGTGCGACAGTGGTCTCCTTCTCCGCTCGATACGTGTAGCCGTAAGAGACGGCATCCCCTGGCCGGAGCCGCTTGGTGGACAGCACCCGCCCTGCCAGCCGCATAACCGGCCGAGCCGCGAGCTGACCCTTCTCGTCGGGGAGACCGTAGAGGAGGTTGGGGTCGATGTCGGGGTCACCGGTGGTGACGCCACGGATGCCCTCGAGCTGCAGTGCCTCGACCTCGCCCTGCGCGTCGACGAGGACGCGTTCCGCACCGGCGGCGGTCACGACCTGGGCGACGGCGAGGACGCCGTGTCCCCAGGCATCGCGTCTGAGGTCGGCGACCGTTCCACCGGCAGACACCGCTGCCGAGGCTCCCGCGGCCAGTGCCGCGCGGGAGATCATGGCTCGTGGCAGGGAGCTGGAAGTCGTCTCACACACGCCCTCCAGCCTAGCTTCCGGCTCCCAGGTCGACCTCGCCCGCCCCCGTAGACTGGAGGGGACCCCGACCCTGGAGCCTCATGTCTCGACTTTCCCTCGCGCCCCGCATCCGCTATCTGATGGGACGTGCCCGCCGCATCGACGTCGGATCGGTGGTGGAACGCGCCAAGGAGGCCTCCGCTCAGCACCACAGAGCCGTGCCGGCGATCGTCGTCGACATGCTCTGGTCGGCTGCCCGTCACAACGTCGGTTTCCAGGACTACATCGACTACGACTTCGCCATGCTCACGAGGGCCGAGCGCGACACGTACATGACCCATCCGGTCTCGAACCAGCTCTCGCAGCGCTACGATCACCCCGACTACCGCTGGATCTTCCAGGACAAGGTCGAGTTCGACAAGCAGTTCTCTCCGTTCCTGAAGCGCGAGTGGATGGTGGTCGAGGAGGGGAACGCCGAGGCCGTGCGCGAACTCACCCAGCGTCTCGGCACGATCGTCACGAAGGAGCCGGTGGGACAGGCCGGCACCGGAGTGCATCGCTATCACGCCGCCGAGATCGAGGACTGGGACGAGTTCCACCGCGGGTTGCTGGCTCGAGGCGAGCTCCTCATCGAGGAGGTCATCCGTCAGCACGATGCACTGGCGGCCGTCTGCCCCGGCACGGTGAACACCACCCGCATCACCGCGTTCTTCGACGGCGAGAAGGCTCACATCCTCGCCATGGCTCAGAAGTTCGGCCGCGGCGCCGTGAGCGACCAGATGACGTTCGGCGGGTTCTACACCATGCTCGACGAGAACGGCCACGCGGTCGGCGCCGGTTACGACTCCCACGGCCACGTCCATGAGACGCACCCGGACTCGGGCTTCCGCATCGCCGACTTCCAGCTGCCCTACATGGACGAGGTACGCGCCTTCATCGATCAGGTCGCCCGGGTCGTGCCTCAGGTGCAGTACGTCGGCTGGGACATCGTCGTCTCCCCCGACGGGCCGGTCCTCGTCGAGGGCAACTGGGGCGCGGGAGTCTACGAGAACAAGCCCAGCGTGACCGGTATCCGCACCGGCCACAAGCCCCGCTACCGCGAGGTCATCGGCTTCTGAGACGCGCAGAGACGAGAATGCCCCCGGAGAGATCCGGGGGCATTCTTCGTGGCGGGCTCAGACTTCGCGAACGATGCCGAGCGGCGTCGACTCCAGCCCCTGACCGAGCGGGTTGTCGCCGAGGATCCTGACGAGACGCTGCTCGCCCGCCTTGTCGAGAGTCGAGCCGAGGATGTTCCCGCCGAGGTCGTTGATGTCCACGACGGCGACCTCTGCCTGGCCTCCTATGAGCGCCTTCAGCCGAGCCGCCACGCCATCGGGATCCTTGGGGCCGAGCACCACGGCCTCGTTGTACGGAGGAATGGTGTGCTTGGTCGGACCGTCGATCGCCCGTGCCTTGTCGCCGGCGATGCGGTAGAAGTCGCCGCGACGGCCGAAAGCCTTGGTCACGGCTGCGACCGCGGAGGCGAACAGGATGCGCGGAGTACCGCACTCCCGCAAGGCCATCTCCATCGTCTCCGGCATGCCGAGACCGATGCCGTAGGGCGTGCGAGTGACGTACTTCGAGAGGAAGAGCGCGAGCTTCCGGGGCTTGATCTCGTCGAGGCGGTAGGACCGCCCCTGCGTGATGGCCACGATCTTCTCGGTCACGAAGAGGAGGTCGCCCGGCTGGACGGCATCCTTCGCGTACTCGCTGATGATCGCGTCCAGGTCGTCCTGGGGCATGACCACGCGGGTGCGCAGCGGGATGCGCGCATAGCTCTTGCCGTCGACACTCGCCTCGAGGGCCTTGCCGTCGTTCGCCTGGCTCATTCGAGGTAGTCCCGCAGGGACTGCGAGCGGCTCGGGTGACGCAGCTTGGCCATCGTCTTCGACTCGATCTGGCGGATGCGCTCACGCGTCACGCCGAATGTGTCACCGATCTGGTCGAGCGTCTTCGGCTGACCGTCGCCCAGTCCGAAGCGCATCCGGATCACTCCGGCTTCGCGCTCGGAGAGCGAGTCGAGGAGCTGCTCGAGCTGACGCTGCAGCATCGTGAAGCCCACGGCGTCGGCGGGGACCACGGCCTCGGTGTCTTCGATGAGGTCACCGAACTCGCTGTCGCCGTCTTCGCCGAGCGGGGTGTGCAGTGAGATCGGCTCGCGGCCGTACTTCTGCACCTCCACGACCTTCTCCGGGGTCATGTCGAGCTCGCGGCTCAGCTCTTCCGGAGTGGGCTCGCGACCGAGATCCTGCAGCATCTGCCGCTGCACGCGGGCGAGCTTGTTGATGACCTCGACCATGTGCACCGGGATGCGGATCGTGCGGGCCTGGTCGGCCATGGCACGGGTGATCGCCTGACGGATCCACCAGGTGGCGTAGGTCGAGAACTTGAAGCCCTTGGTGTAGTCGAACTTCTCGACGGCGCGGATGAGACCGAGGTTGCCCTCCTGGATCAGATCCAGGAACTGCATACCGCGACCGGTGTAGCGCTTGGCGAGGGAGACGACGAGACGGAGGTTCGCGCCGAGCAGGTGGCTCTTCGCGCGCTGGCCGTCACGGGCGACCCACTGCAGGTCAAGACCGAGCTGGCTCGTCTTCTCGGCCGGGGTCATCGCCGACAGCTTCTCCTCGGCGAAGAGACCTGCCTCGATGCGCATCGCGAGCTCGACCTCTTCGGCCGCGTTCAGCAGTGCGACCTTTCCGATCTGCTTCAGGTAGTCCTTGACCGGGTCGGCCGTCGCTCCCGTGATCTGCGTCGAGTAGACCGGGACCTCTTCGTCGTCCTTGGACGAGATGACGATCGCGCCGGTCGGCAGCGGCTCGGTGAAGGCCGGCTTCGCATCCTCGTCTTCGTCCTCCTCGACAGCAGCAGCTGCGGGAGACTCGTCTTCTTCGACGACGTCCTCGGACTTCTTCTTCTTGACGGGGGCGCGCTTCGCGGCAGCACGCTTCGCCGCGCTCAGGGGCGCGGGCTTCTCGGGCGCATCGGTCTCGACCGGAGCGTCGGCGGTCGTCTCTTCGGCAGCCTTCTTCGTCCGGGTGTTCTTCGTCGTGGCAGGAGTCACGTTTCGCCTTTCACGGAGCTGCTGTGTAGCCCCGGGACATTTCGGACACTAGTAAGACCCTTGTCAAGTCCAGTGCTCGAAAACACTGATTGACAACGGGTCAGAGTCCTAGTATCGCACACGTGTGGCGATGCGGACGCATTCCGGCGAACTTCGCGCGAATCCCGCTGCGCGCCACCTCAGCCGCGGCCCGGCTTGTCTTCGTCGCCGGACGGCCGAGAGGCCAGGTAACGCTCCAACTCGGCCGCGAGCTCATCGGCGCTCGGGAGGTCCCTTTCGCTGAAACCTCCCTCGTCGTAGGAGTCGTCGTCGGGGTTGCGCCCCGCCATGCAGGCGTCGTACCGGCGCTCGAGGTTGTGGACCATCTGCTGCAGCTCGTCGTTCCCGGAGACCTGCTCATCGACGCGTGCCAGATAGTCCTCGCGGCGCTCCAGGACGGAATCCAGGATGAGGACGAGTCCCGTCGACGCCATCAGACGCTCCGCTGCCGCGATGACGGCATCGGGGTTCTCCGTCTCCGCGAGGTAATGCGGCACGAGCAGGACGAAGCCCACCGAGGCATCCCCACGCTCGACGAATCGGAACTCGAGGAGGTGACCGGCGGTCGCAGGCACCTGCGTGCGCGGACGCCATACGGAGTGCGCCACGGTCAGGTCACGCCGATTCCCGCTGACCGTCGTGCCGATCGGACGCGTGTGCGGAACGGGCATCGCGATCGAGTGCACCCAGTGCAGTCCCGAGACCTCGAACTCCGCCGCGAGGGCGAGCACCGTGCTCGCGAAACGATTCCATGCGAAATCCGGCTCGTATCCGGCGAGCAGCAGGAACGGACGACCGAGTGCGTCCGTCGCGAGCGACAGTTCGAGCCTCGGCGGCTTGAACTCGGTCAGGTGGTCCTGGTCGAAGGAGATCACAGGGCGGCGCGCCCGATAGTCGAGCAGTGCGTCGTTGTCGAACACGACGACGGGCTCAGGGGATGCGGTCTCCCGAAGGTGATCGATCAAGCCGGAGACGGCGCTTCCCGCGTCCGTGAAACCGGTCAGAAGCAGCACCAACGGCAGGCCGTGCGGCACTGTCGGCGCATTCGCGACGCGTTCATGGATCTCACCGGAGAAGGGCATGTGTCCATGCTACGAGCAGCCGCCTACCCCGGGGCGCGGCGCATCATGCTGAGAGCGAACACGCGCAGAGTGGGCGGACGACCATGGTGTGGCGGAGATCCTAAGATGGAGGCATGACGCTTCCCGTGCTCTCGCACACCACCGATCAGTTCCCCGGAAGCGCTGCAGATGCCGCAGTGCTCATCGTCGCCGCTCTCCCCGATTCGGCGGAGTCACTGGCCGGCTACCCCGGACTCGCCGATGCGCTGGCCGGCGTCGGATTCACCGGTTCGGTCGGATCGTTCACCCGCGTGTTCGTCCCCGAGGTGACGTCTTCGCCGTTCGCGGTGGTCGGCGTCGGCAGCTCGCCGGACGCTGCTGCCGTGCGCAACGCGGCAGGTACGGCGCTGCGTACGCTCACCGGCTTCGAGCACGTCGCGGTGGCTCTCGCCGACGGCCTCGAGTCGTTCGCCGCTGCGGCGGCCGAGGGTGCGGTGCTCGGCGGGCACAAGTTCGACGGCTACCGCACGGAGAAGGGCAAGGGGCGCGCCACGTCGATCACGCTCCATGCCGCGGTCGACGACGACGACGTCGAATACGCACAGGTCCTGGGAGACGCGGTAGCGCTCATCAAGGATCTCGTGAACGTGCCCGCAGAGTGGCAGAGTCCGGCACAGCTCGCGCAGAGCGCCGCCGACAGCGTGGCCGACCTCGACGTCACGGTCGAGATCCTCGACGAGAAGGCTCTTGCCGAGCAGGGCTTCGGCGGCATCCTCGGCGTCGGTCAGGGGTCGGATCGCCCTCCGCGTCTCGTCCGTCTCGACTACTCCCCCGCCGACGCCTCACGGCACATCGCCCTGGTCGGCAAGGGGATCACGTTCGACACCGGTGGCCTTTCCCTGAAGCCGGCTGCCTCGATGGTCGGCATGAAGTTCGACATGGCCGGCGCGGCGACCTCTCTCGCCGCGATCCGCGCCATCGCCACACTGGGCCTCCCGGTCCGCGTGACCGCGTGGCTGTGCATCACCGACAACATGCCGTCGGGGCGCGCGCTGCGCCCTGGCGATGTCATCCGCATCCTCGACGGGAGCACCGTCGAGGTCCAGAACACCGACGCCGAGGGGCGACTCGTGCTCGCCGACGGTCTCGTCGCCGCGAGCCGTGAGAACCCGGACGTCATCATCGACGTGGCGACTCTCACCGGCGCCATCGTCGCCGCGCTGGGCCACCGGCACACCGGCGTCTTCGGCGACGTCGACACTGTGTCCTCGTTCATGTCGGCGACCGCTCAGGTCGACGAGCCGGCGTGGCACATGCCGCTGCCGGACTACATGGAGGAATCGCTCGAGTCCCCCATCGCCGACCTGCAGAACGCGAACATGGGCGACAGGATGGGCGGTGCGTCCTACGCAGGCCTGTTCCTGCGCCGCTTCGTCGGTCGCACCTCTGACGCCGAGGACGCCCCGCGCATCCCGTGGGTGCACCTCGACATCGCGGGATCCGGCGAACACGCCGGCGCCCCGTACGGCTTCACCGAGAAGGGCCCAACGGGGGCGATGGTCCGATCGATCGTCGCCTTCGCCGCAGCATCCCACACGGAGGCATGACCTATGACAACCCACACCTTCGACATCGTCGTCCTGGGCGGCGGCAGCGGCGGTTATGCCGCGGCGTTGCGCGCGAGCGAACTCGGCAAGTCCGTGGCGCTGATCGAGAAGGACAAGGTCGGCGGAACCTGCCTGCACCGGGGATGCATACCGACCAAAGCGCTGCTGCATGCCGCAGAGGTGGCCGAGCACGTGCGCGATGCCGCGTCCGTCGGCGTCACCGCGAGCCTGGAGGGCATCGATCCGGCGGGGGTGCGCACGTACCGCGAAGGCATCGTCGCCAAGAAGTTCAAGGGACTGGAGGGGCTGGTCAAGGCGCGTGGGATCACCACCGTCAGCGGACTCGGCCGTCTGAACCCCGACCACAGCGTCAGCGTCGGAGACGACGTGTACGTGGGCACGGACGTCGTGCTCGCGACCGGCTCGTACAGCCGCTCGCTTCCCGGCCTGGAGATCGGCGGGCGGATCCTCACGAGCGAGCAGGCACTCGCCCTCGACGTGATCCCCGAGCGCGTACTGATCCTCGGCGGCGGCGTGATCGGGGTCGAGTTCGCGAGCGTGTGGCGGTCGTTCGGGTCCGAGGTCACGATCATCGAGGCTCTGCCGCACCTCGTCCCGAATGAGGACGTCGCTCTCAGCAAGGGTCTGGAGCGTGCGTTCCGGCGCCGCGGCATCCAGTACTCCCTCGGAACCCGATTCCAGGGTGCGGTCCAGGATGAGACATCCGTCACCGTGACCCTCGAAGACGGCAAGGAGTTCACGGCCGACTACCTCCTCGTGGCCGTCGGGCGCGGTCCGGTCACCTCCGACCTCGGATTCGAGGAGGCTGGCGTGACGCTCGACCGCGGTTTCGTGACCGTCGATGACAACCTGCGCACCGGAGTCCCTGGCGTGTGGGCGGTCGGAGACATCGTGCCCGGTCTGCAGCTCGCACATCGCGGATTCCAACAGGGCATCGCCGTCGCCGAGCGCATCGCGGGGCTGTCCCCCGTGAACATCCCCGACTCACAGATCCCCAAGGTCACGTACTCGAGCCCGGAGGTCGCTTCGGTCGGGGTGACCGAAGAGGCAGCGGTCGCCGCACACGGTGCCGACGCGGTCATCGCCTACGAGTACAACCTCGCCGGCAACGGCAAGAGCGAGATCATCGGGACGGGCGGGCTCGTGAAGGTCGTCCGCCTCAAGGACGGCCCCGTCGTCGGCGTCCACCTGCTCGGCGACCGCGTCGGCGAGCTCATCACGGAAGGACAGCTCGCCGTCGCCTGGGAGGCGCACCCGGAGGACATCGCGCCCCTGATCCACGCCCACCCGACCCAGAGCGAGGCCCTCGGGGAAGCCTTCCTCGCCCTGGCCGGCAAGCCCCTGCACGCCCTCTGAGCACCAACCGGTGCCCGAGTCACTAAGCTAGACAAGCGTCATACAACTTCTTGAAGGAGACTCAGTCATGAGCACATCCGTCGTCCTCCCCGCTCTCGGCGAGAGCGTCACAGAGGGTACGGTCACCCGCTGGCTCAAGCAGGTGGGAGACACCGTGCAGGCGGACGAGGGCCTGCTCGAGATCTCGACCGACAAGGTCGACACCGAGATCCCCTCCCCCGTCAGCGGTGTGATCGAGGAGATCCTCGTGGCCGAAGACGAGACCGTCGAGGTCGGCGCGCTCCTCGCGCGCATCGGCGACGGCAGCGGAGCGGCTCCCGCCGCGGACGCGCCCGCAGCCGCGGCACCTGAAGCCGAGACCGCACCCGCGGAGGCTGCCCCCGCGCAGGCCGCACCTGCGGAGAACACCGCTCCGGCTGCTCCCGCACCGTCGGCAGAAGCACCGGCGCCCGCCGCAGAGGCCGCTCCTGCCGCACCCGCTGGCGACGCCACCGACATCGTGCTCCCCGAGCTGGGCGAGAGCGTCACCGAGGGCACCGTCACCCGGTGGCTCAAGCAGGTCGGCGACAGCGTCGCCGTAGACGAGGCTCTTCTGGAGATCTCCACCGACAAGGTCGACACCGAGATCCCGTCGCCGGTTGCCGGTGTGGTTCAGGAGATCGTGGCCGGCGAGGACGAGACGGTCGCAGTCGGCGCCGTGCTCGCACGCGTCGGCTCCGGCGCTGCCCCCGCCGCTGAGACCCCGGCTCCCGCGCCCGCAGCCGAGGCACCCGCTGCGCCTGCGGCTCCCGCGCCCGCCCCCGCAGCCGAAGCGCCCGCTGCTCCGGCTCCTTCCGCCGCTGCGGCTGCTGCGGCTGCTCCGGCTCCTGCGGCTGCTCCGGCTCCCGCCGCTGCGACGCCAGCCGAGGCGAAGCTCGCGCTCCCGACCGAGAGCGACAACCTCTACGTCACACCGCTCGTGCGTCGTCTGGCCTCCCAGCAGGGAGTGGACCTGGCTTCCGTCACCGGAACCGGTGTCGGCGGTCGCATCCGCAAGGAAGATGTCCTGAAGGCTGCGGAGACGGCGACGGCAGCGCCCGCCGCCGCGGCTCCTGCTGCTCCCGCGCCGCTCGAGGTCTCGCCGTTGCGCGGCACGACACAGCCGATGTCGCGGCTTCGCAAGGTCCTCGCGAAGCGTGCCGTCGAGTCGATGCAGCAGACGGCCCAGCTGACCACGGTCGTCGAGGTCGATGTCACCGCACTCGCCGACTACCGCGACAGCGTGAAGGCTTCTTTCCTCGAGAAGACGGGTGACAAGCTCTCCTTCCTGCCGTTCTTCGCGCTCGCAACCGCAGAAGCGCTGCAGGCGTTCCCGATCGTGAACGCGACGGTCGACGGCGAGAACATCGTCTACCCGGCCAGCGAGAACGTCTCGATCGCCGTCGACACCGAGCGTGGACTGCTCACGCCGGTGCTGCGCGACGCCGCCTCGAAGAACATCGCGCAGATCGCGCACGAGATCGCCGATCTGGCTGCTCGCACCCGCGACAACAAGCTGAAGCCCGACGAGCTGGCCGGCGGAACTTTCACGCTGACCAACACGGGCTCCCGCGGCGCGCTGTTCGACACGCCTGTGGTCTTCCTCCCGCAGTCGGCGATCCTGGGCACCGGTACCGTCGTCAAGCGCCCCGGACTCGTCAAGGTGGGCGGCGCGGATGCGATCGCCGTCCGGTCCTACGTGTACCTCGCGCTGTCCTACGACCACCGGATCATCGACGGCGCAGACGCGGCACGCTTCCTCGGTGCCGTGAAGGCCCGCCTCGAGGCTGCGCAGTTCGCCGCTCAGCTCGGAGCCTGACCGACACGAGTCACCCTGGCTGATCCGCGACGTCATAGACGTCGCGGATCAGCCATTTCTCGTCTGTGCGGAAAAGGACGACGATGGTCTCGTCCGAGGACGCTGCGTCGGCCATCCCCGCATCGCTCTCGGGGATCGCACGCAATCGCATGACCGCCACGTCGCCATAGGCATCGACCAGCTCGGGTGCCGTCGGAACGCGGGTCTTCGCGCTGAGCGCATCGACGATCCCCTCCGCATTCCCGGCCACGGCGCTCTGACACGCGCCGTCTCCATCGGCGCTGCACTGCGCGATGATCCGCAGGAGCGCTGACAGCGCCGCGACGGGATCGTCGGCCGCAGCAGACCTCGGCTGCGTGGTCTCGCTCTCCGCGACATCCGTCGCACGGGGCGTCGGAACGTCGGACGCCTCCCCGGAGGATGCCGGCGCCGGTGTGTCCGTGTTGCCGGGCGCGCCACGGGCGCTTGTCTCCGACTCACCACCGGGAAGGAGCAGTCCTCCCACCAGCACAGCCGCCGCGGCGCCCCCCGCGATGGCAAGGGAACGCAGACGGACCTTCGAACGAGCCGTCGATCGCTCGCATCCCCTCCTCGGCCGTGTGGATCGTCCGTGAGGATGTTGCGCCCCTTTCTCCGAGCGCGCGCGCAGCTCGATGATCGCCTTCTGCACCACGTCGACGATCGCGCTGATGGCGCGGGTGCGACCCGCGTCCCGATGGCGGACCCGGTCCGCGCGCAGGAGCGGCGCTCTCTCCCGAGCCACGGCGACGCGGGGACCGACCGCCCGAGCGACATCCCGAGCCCGCTCCGGGGTGTGGAACTCGCGCCGGAGAGGCTGCGGCGCAGCGACGTCGAGCACCATGGTCTCCCATGCCTCCGTGAGCTTGCGAGGCAGACGCGGCTGAGCGAGAGTCTTGTGCAGCCCCTCTCCGATGCCCGACAGGGCGCGACGGACCACCTTGTCCGCGGTCTGATCGCCGAGAAGCTCGACGAGCTCCACCACACCGGCCCTGGCATCGGGGCCCTCCCCGATGACGAAGACAGGCCGCCCGCCGTCGGTGAGCCACCACGTGCCCGTGTGCACCCCATCGATCCCTTCTCCCAACTCGTCGAGTCCACGAAGGAGGCTGACGACGAGAGTGCTGATCTCCCCCGCAGCGATGCCCGATCCCGCTGACTCTCGACGGCCCAGGTAGCCGCGCACCCGATCCGTGCACCACGGGAGCAACGCGTCGTGACCATCCCGGCGCCGGCTGACGTCGATGGGAGCGGCGATGTGTTCCGTCCCCGAGTAGCGCCATCCCGCCCATCCGCCGAGGCGCGCGACATCCACTCTGACGACCACCTCATCGCCGTGGGTCACGAGCGTGCCCGAGAATGGCCCCTCCGCGGGATCGAGGGTGCGCACCACACGGTGCGCCCGCGGAACGAGCGGCGTTCCTCGACCGTCGTCGATCGCGATGTCTTCCATTCCTCCATCTCACCGCGGAGATCCTCCCGGAAGCCGCCAGGGCGGAGCGTCGGGACGGATCCCCTCTGATGCCTCTGCAGTGCAGGAGGAGTGGAATCCGGCCGCTCCGCTCCACGCGAACGCCGACATCACGAGGTCGTCAGACTCGGTAGGCTGGTGCTCATGGCAAAGCGTGCTCCTGAACCCGAAAAGCGTCCTGGGTTCTTCTCCCAGATCAAGTCCCTCTTCCGGTTCACACGTGAGGCCTACTCCTGGCTGCCGTGGGCACAGGCTGCGATCCTCATCGGCGGCGTCCTGCTCGGGCTCGTCGCGGGTTATCTGATCCCTCCCTTCCAGGTATGGACGCTCGTCCTGTGGGGCATCACGGGTCTGATGCTCGGCATCCTCGGCGCCCTGTTCCTGATGACGCGGCTCTCGACCTCTGCCATGTACAGCAAGATCGACGGCATGCCCGGTGCGACCGGCCACGTGCTGAGCACCAGCCTTGGTCGCAGTTGGCAGGCCTCGGAGACTCCCGTCGGCATCAACCCGAAGACGCAGGAAGCGGTCTACCGCACCATCGGCCGCGGCGGCATCGTCATCGTCGGCGAAGGCGCACGCGGGCGACTGACCCGTCTCGTGAACGAGGAGCGCAGCAAGGCCCAGCGCGTCGCGCACGGCGTCCCGGTCACCGTTCTGTACGTCGGACACGGTGACGACGAAGTCGCGATCGCCGACCTCTCGAAGACGATCAAGAAGCTCCCCAAGGCGATCGACAAGGCGACGATGGCCGCGGTCATCCGTCGCGTCGACTCGGTGTCGCAGTCGCTTTCCTCGCTGCCGATCCCGAAGGGCATCGACCCGACGAAGGTGCGCTCTCAGCGTCCGCGCTGATCGCACGCACCGCACGGCTCAAGAGCGCGGCCGTCCTCCTTCGAGGACGGCCGCGCTCTCTCGTTCACTCGGAGAGCGGCTGCCGAGGCAGACGACGGACTTTCGCCCGACGACGCCGACGTTCCGGGACCATCGATCGCATCTCGTCGAGCTTGCCGAAGCAGAACAGCCGGTCGTCGGCTTCGAGCACGACGTGCTTGCGGGGATTCGGGATCACGCTGACGCCGCGGTGCAGCGTGAGGACCGTGATGTCCCGCTCCCACAGTCCCGCCTCGCCCAGCGTCTTCCCGACCAGGTCGACCGCACCGTGCACCATGAGCTCGGCGACACCGTAGCCCGTCGAGACCGTGAGACGCTGGCGCACGTCGATCTCCGGAAAAGCGACCTGCCCCGCGATGTAGTCGATGATGGCACCAGCGACATCGAGCTTCGTCGCGGTCTCGATGCCCTGGAGTCCGGGCGAGGAGTTGACCTCCATGACCAGCGGACCGTCTTCGCCCTCGAGCATGTCGACACCCGCGACCCGCAGGCCCATGATCTGCGCAGAGCGCACCGCCGCGCGCTCGTAGACGGGATCGAGTTCGACCGCCTCGACGGACCCTCCTCGGTGCACGTTCGATCGGAACTCGTCACCGGCAGCGGAACGTCGCATCGCGGCGACGACGCGGTCGCCGACGACCAGCGCTCTGATGTCGCGTCCGCGGCTCTCCGCGATGAACTTCTGGATCAGCACGTTCTGCTTGGTCGAGTGCAGGGTCTCGATGATCGCCTCGGCGACCTTCACCTGCGGAGCGAGGATCACCCCGATTCCCTGGGTGCCCTCGAGCAGCTTGATGACGACCGGGGCTCCGCCGACCCGTTCGATCGCCGGTCGCACATCCGCGCGGTTGCGCACGAAGGCCGTCGGTGGCATCGCGATGTTGTGGCGCGAGAGGATCTGATTCGCGCGGAGCTTGTCACGGGCGCTCGAGATGCCGTTGGCGGTGTTCGGCGTGTAGACGTCCATCTGCTCGAACTGACGCACGACGGCCGTGCCGAAGTAGGTGATCGAGTTCCCGATGCGAGGGAGGATCGCGTCGTAGTCGCTGAGCTGTCGTCCTCGGTAGTGCAGGTCCGGTTCATCGGCCGTGAGGTCGATGGCGAAGCGCAGCGTGTTGAGCACCTTGACGTTGTGCCCTCGCTGGAGCGCGGCTGCACGCAGACGCTGGGTGGAGTACGCCTGCGGCGCGCGGGAGAGCACTGCGATCTTCACGGGGGATTTTTCCTGCCAGGATGTATCAGGTGAGTAGGACTACCCCCCATTCAAACACCCTTACGGGGTGGCGAGAATGGGTGAGCCTGCCCGATCTCGGGGTGGATTGGCTGAAGGCCAAGATCGACACGGGTGCGCGCACCTCATCGCTGCACGCTTTCGACATCGTGGAGTTCGAGCAGGACGACGAGCCCTGGGTCCGTTTCAAGGTCAAACCCTGGCAGGACAGCCAGGAAGACGCGGTCGTGGTCGAGTGCCCGATCCACGACCGTCGTGCCGTGCGGAGCTCGTCAGGGCATGCCCAGGAGCGGCTCGTGGTCGAGCTTCTGATCCGGCTCGTGGATCGCGAAGTGCTCGCGGAGGTCACGCTGAGCAACCGTGACGAGATGGGCTTCCGGATGCTCATCGGGCGTGAAGCCCTGCGCCGCGGCTACATCGTCGACCCCGCCCGTTCCTTCCTCGGCGGACGAGCACCGCGCGAGGCGCGTCGGCGCAACCGCGGCCGCGACTGACTCCGTCGGGCGGAGCCGTCAGGTGCGGATGAGAACCGTGCCGACCGCCTTGTCGTGCAGACCGCGCTGGTCGGCGTCCCAGATCACGGCGGGTACGACGACCACGAGCAGGAGCGTGCGGACGATCGGGCGCCACAGCCCGACCCAGCTCCCGTCGAGACGGGCGAGACGCATGCCGAGGATGCGGTGCCCCGGGCTGCCGCCTGCGGTCGGGATGAAGACGATCTGCAGCACGGCGAACACCAGCATCGGGGCGAACTGGGTCAGACCCGCTTCCGTCGGCAGGGCGAACTGATTGAACCCGAGGAATCCGGTGGCGATGATCGTCGCCGCCGTGTAATCGATCAGAAGGGCGCCGATCCGGCGGCCGGGACGGGCGATGCTCCCCGAACCGGATTCGGGGAGTCCGAGTCGTTCACCGGGGTACGCGTTCACTGCATCCGTCACTCCCCCAGCCTACCGAGCGTGAAATGAGGTGCTGACGCCCTCACGCTCGTAACACGCCCGAAACAAAGCGGATACCGTAGAGAAATCCCCCGTCCGTACTCTGCAGAGTGGCCGTGAAGCCATCGATCCGCATTACAGGAGTCGTACATGTTCAAAGATTCGTCCGAGGTACTGACCTACATCAAGGAGAACGACGTCAAGTTCCTTGACATCCGTTTCACCGACCTCCCGGGTGTACAGCAGCACTTCAACATTCCTGCATCGACGGTCGACGAGGCTTTCTTCACCGACGGTCAGCTGTTCGACGGCTCCTCGATCCGCGGCTTCGCGAGCATCCATGAGTCCGACATGCAGCTCATCCCCGACGTCACGACGGCGTACGTCGACCCGTTCCGCGAGGCGAGCACGCTCGTCATGCTCTTCGACATCTACAACCCGCGCACCGGCGAGATCTACTCCAAGGACCCGCGTCAGGTCGCCAAGAAGGCCGAGAAGTACCTGGCCTCGACCGGCATCGCCGACACCGCGTTCTTCGCCCCCGAGGCCGAGTTCTACATCTTCGACGACGTCCGCTACAACGTCACCTCGAACTCCAGCTTCTACAGCGTCGACTCCGAAGAGGGCGCCTGGAACACCGGTCGCGAGGAGGAGGGCGGCAACCTCGGGAACAAGACCCCCTACAAGGGCGGGTACTTCCCGGTCAGCCCGGTCGACAAGACGGCCGACCTCCGTGACGACATCACCCTGAAGCTGATCGACGCCGGTTTCATCCTCGAGCGCTCGCACCACGAGGTCGGCACGGGCGGCCAGCAGGAGATCAACTACCGCTTCGACACCATGGTGCACGCGGCTGACGACATCCTGAAGTTCAAGTACATCGTCAAGAACACGGCCGAGGAGTGGGGCAAGGTCGCGACCTTCATGCCCAAGCCCCTCTACGGTGACAACGGCTCGGGAATGCACACGCACCAGTCGCTGTGGAACGACGGCAAGCCGCTGTTCTACGACGAGGCCGGCTACGGCCAGCTCAGCGACATCGCGCGCTGGTACATCGGCGGCATCCTGGCGCACGCGCCCGCCCTGCTCGCCTTCACCAACCCGACGCTGAACAGCTACCACCGTCTGGTCAAGGGCTTCGAGGCTCCCGTCAACCTGGTCTACTCGGCCGGCAACCGCTCCGCCGCGATCCGTATCCCGATCACGGGCTCGAACCCGAAGGCGAAGCGCATCGAGTTCCGCGCACCGGATGCTTCGGGCAACCCCTACCTCGCCTTCGCCGCGCAGCTCATGGCAGGCCTCGACGGAATCAAGAACCGCATCGAGCCGCACGAGCCGGTCGACAAGGACCTCTACGAGCTTCCCCCCGAGGAGGCCAAGGACATCCCGCAGGTCCCGAACTCGCTGCTCGACTCGCTGGACGCCCTGGCTGCCGACCACCAGTTCCTCCTCGAGGGCGGCGTGTTCACCAAGGAGCTCATCGAGACCTGGATCTCCTACAAGTACGAGAACGAGATCCTGCCGATGGCGCAGCGTCCGCACCCGTTCGAGTACGAGCTGTACTTCGGGGTCTGATCGCCCTTTCGAAGCGACGACGAACGCCCGCCAGGGTCCTCCTGGCGGGCGTTCGTCGTGATCCCGGACGACATCACGCGGTGCGGACGATCGCCGGGGGCTCGTAGGTCCCGTTCAGCACCGCCTCCCCCGGGATGTACATGCGGATGATCGGCCGGAACTCTCCGGACGGCGTCGGCAGCCAGTTGGCCCGCGCCAGGGAGTCCTCGGGTGCGGAATGGCTCATGGTGATGGTCAGCGAGCCGTCGTCTCCATAGACGATTCCCGGCGTCCGGTCCCCGAGGGAATATCGGTCGATCGGGTTGTCCACCAGGAAGAACTCCGGCAACGAGTACATCGTCACGGACCAGAACGCGCCGACCGGGGGCGGCGGCGCGAGGTGGAGGGTGTAGTTCCTCTCCCCGGTGAGCTGCTCCCCGCGATCGTCGACGTACGTCATGATGTACGCCGCCTCGTAGCCGTGATTGCCCCAGAGCCCCGCCTTGGCCGATCCTGCTCGCAGAGCCAGGCGCTGAAGCCCCTCGGGTGCTTTCCACTGAGGGTCGTCCAGTGCACCGATCTGGAAGAAGTCGAGGTTGTAGTCGAACACATGCAGAGTCATCTGCCAGCCGTTGATCACGGGAGCGGATCCGGACTGAAGGATCGCATCGAGCGCAGCGCTTCCCTCCGCGAACGCATCCTCGAGACGGGCCACGGCGGTCTCGCCGAGTCCGCCGACCGGAGCCTCGCCGGTGATCCCGAGTTCGACGAACGTGGCCTCGAGCGCACGGTCTCGCGCCGCGCCGGGGAAGGCCCGCGACCACACGCGGAACTGCTCCCAGAAGTCCAGAGCCTCGGATCCCTGCGGCGCGGCGTCGGGAAGCCCCTGTCCGGCAACTCCGGTCAGCGACATCGCGTCCTGCAGCGCATGAACGGCCGGAAGATCAGCATCGCCGTCGACGGCCCAGCGACCGACGAGCGAGACGACATCTGTCGGCGCATCGATCTCGATGACGTCGGGGACGGCCTGCGTCTCGGACCGAGTCGACGGTCCCCGCAGGACCACGTCCTTCGCCCCTCCGCCTGTCGCACGGGTGCCCACGTACGCGAAGTTGTTCGTCCACGCATCGACGAACTGCATCACGTGATACCGATCCCCCGCGTCCGGCAGATGCAGCCGTACGGGACCAGCGCTCAGATCGATCTGCGCGAAGGAGTACACCGTGTCGTTGTTGATCGAGACGAAGTCGTCGTCTGCGCTCGCGAGCGTGCGGGCGTGGGCGATGGCGTTGAGAGGGGTCGCCGCCATGGTGCCGATGCCGTTCTGCACCGAACGTCGAACCTGTCCGAGATTGAACACCAGCGGGAAGGCATACAGGTAGGCGGTGACGGCGAGGGCGTCGCGGTGGGGAGCGTGTTCGGTCATGGCTCATCTTCTCGTCGAACGAGGGGGCGCGCCAGTGCCCGTTCCCGGCTTGACCCGGTGGACTCGCGAGTGATCAACTGGTGAGTCTGAGCATCGACCGGGGGAACCATGCGCCGTAGAAGAGTCATCGTGAACACCGACGCACACACGCCGGTCGCCGCCGCACCGTCTCAGCCCTCGAACGCGGTCGTCGCATATGCGAGGACCAACCCGTTCATGTTCGGCCTGCTGGGCGCCCTCGGGGTGCTGGTCGCCCTGGCCATCGGCGGAGTGATCGGCCAGCTCGCGACCGTCTTCGTCTACATCGGAGTGGCGGTCTTCCTGGCCCTCGGCCTCGACCCGATCGTCTCGTTCATCGAGAAGAAGCTCCCGCGCGCCGCCGCCGTAGCCATCGTCGTCGCTGCTGTGCTCCTCGCGTTCGCCGGCATCATCCTCGCCATCGTCCCGCTCCTCGTGGAACAGGTCGGCAACCTGATCAAGGACGGGCCGAAGATGGTCGAGGACTTCATGGCCAGCGCCTGGTACAAGGACGTCAGCAGCCAGTTCGGCACCATCGACGACGCCGTTCAGGGCGTCCTCGGGTTCTTCAAGGATCCCAACAACTTCTTCGACATCGGCGGCGGCGTCTTCGCGGTCGGCGCCGGTATCGCCGGCGGCTTCACCGGTGTCACCATCGTCCTGATCCTGACGCTGTACTTCATGGCATCGCTGCGCAGCATGAAGCACCTCGCGGCACGCTTCGTCCCGGCCTACCAGCGGGACACCTTCAGCGGCCTCCTCGAGGACGTCTCCGGGGCCGTGGGCCGCTATGTGATGGGCCAGGCCAGCCTTGCGCTGATCAACGGCATCCTGAGCCTGATCTTCCTCACCATCATCGGCGCGCCCGTTCCAGCGCTGCTCGCACTCATCGCCTTCATCGGGTCGATGATCCCGTTGGTGGGAACGCTGACGGCGTCGATCATCAACTCTCTGATCTGCCTCTTCGTCTCCCCCGTGACGGCGCTCATCGCGATCATCTACTACCTGATCTACATGCAGATCGAGGCCTACATCCTCTCGCCGCGGATCATGAGCAAGGCCGTCGCGGTGCCGGGAGCGCTCGTCGTCATCGCCGCCGTTGCCGGCGGTGCACTCGGCGGTATCCTGGGAGCCCTCGTGGCGATCCCCGTCGCCGCGAGCATCATCATCATCGTGCAGAAGGTGACGTTCCCGGCCCAGGACAGGAAGATCGTTCCGCCGGCATCGGCGCGCTGATCACGGCTCCTGCCGGGGGCACCCTCAGCGGACGAGGAGAGCGCCGGCCTCGACGCGAACGTCGAACGCCGAGACCTCGCCCATCTCCTCGCCGTCGATCTCGAACACGAGAGGTGTCTTGAGCTCGACGGAGATGGTCTCCACCGGGAGGTGGCGTGCCGAGTCGGTGCTGACGGCCTCATCCGTCGCGCCGAACAGGCGACGGATGCCGTTGTCCCACACGAATGATCGCAGCGTATCGAGCCACTGCAGCGCGCCGTCGGCGCTGATCATCAGCACGTCGAGCTTGCCGTCGTCCAGCACGGCGTCCGGCAGCAGTCTGATGCCGCCCTGCACCATCCCGCAGTTGCCGATCAACATGGTGTGGCCCCGCACCGCGACGGCCTTCTCCCCGTCGATCGTGAGGGTGATGTCGGTCATCTCGGTACCGGCGAGAGCGCGTCCCATGGCCTCGACATAGGCGAGCCAGCCCGCCTTGGACTTGAGGTCGTCGTCGGTCTCCACCAGCATCTGGGCGTCGACCCCGAATCCGACCATCACGGCGAACGCGTGCTCGGTTCCGTCGTACGACACCCAGCCGAGGTCGATGCGACGGGGCTCGGCGTCGCGCACCCGCTCCAGTGCGGCCTTCACGTTGTTCAGCGGTACCTCGAGGTTCCGCGCGAGGAGGTTGCCGGTCCCCTGCGGGACGATCCCGAGCGCCGTCTCGGAACCCGCCAACGACTCGGCGACCGCGCGTACCGTGCCGTCTCCCCCGACGGCGACCACGATGTCGCGGCCGTCTTCACGCGCCTCGCGAGCCATGCCGCGACCCGGGTCCTCGGGGGTCGTCTCCCACCAGCGGATGTCGTACCCGTCGTCGAACACTTCGCTCACCGCGGCTTGCAGGACCTCCTGCTCGACCTTCGAAGGGTTCCAGACGATGCCGATTCGCGCGTTGGTCATATCGTCAGCTTGGGACACGATACGCGATACCGCAAACCGACGCTCTCGACTCACCCGTAGAAGAGCTGCTCGAAGGTCTTCCTGGCGCGCCGGGTCACCCCGAGGTAGTCTTCCTCGAGTTCTGTGGCGGAGCGATCGGGATAGCCGAGCAGACGACCGATCGCATCGAGCTGACGGCGATCGGCGGGAAGCACGTCGCTGGTCTGCCCGGTCAGCAGAGTGATCGCTGACCTGAGACGACTGGACAGCAGCCACGCCGCGCGAAGACGCGCGGCGTCCTCCTCTGCGACCAGATCGGCCGCGACGGCGGCTTCGAGCGCACCGAGCGTCGAGGTCGTGCGCAGCCCGGGAACACCGTGCGCATGCTGCAGCTGGAGGAGTTGGACCAGCCACTCCACATCGCTCAGCGAGCCGGGGCCGAGCTTCAGGTGGCGACGGGGATCAGCACCCTGCGGCAGCCGTTCCCCCTCGACCCGCGCTTTGATGCGCTTGATCTCGCGGGTGCCCTGGAGGTCGATGGACTCCGGGTAGCGGATCGTGTCGGCAAGCGCCGTGAACCGGGCGATCAGCTTCGCGCTGCCCGCCACACCGCGCGCCCGGAGCAGCGCCTGGGCCTCCCACGACAGCGACCAGCGGCGGTAGTACTCCGCGTACGCCTCGATGGAGCGGACGATCGGACCGTTCCGCCCCTCCGGCCTCAGATCGGCATCGAGGTCGAGCGGCAGCCGGTGATCGGTCAGGTGCTCGCGGAGGCCGGCCACGATCTGCGTCGCGAGCTTCTGAGCGCGCTGGGGATCGACACCGTTCGCGTCGTAGACGTACAGGATGTCGGCGTCGGATCCGAACCCCAGCTCGGCACCGCCGAAGCGCCCCATCGCGATGACGGCGAAGTCGAGCGCCTCGTCATCGACCGGGACGACTTCGCGCATCACCGCGCGGAGAGCGGCCTGGATCGTCGCCTCGGTGATCTCCGTGAGTGCGGTGGCGACCTCTTCGATCGTGAGGACATCGAGCACCGCGCCCATGGCCGTGCGCAGGAGCTCTCTCCTCCGCAGCGCCCTGACGGCCCGCAGCGCATCGCCGATCGTCTCATGGCGCGTCTGGATCGCCCTGGCCTCCTCATCGAGGGCCGCGGCCCCGCGCGGGCGCAGCCGCCCAGCATTGTCCAACCAGGCCACGGACTCCGGGATCCACTCCAGGAGCTCGCCGATGTACCGGGAGGATGACAGCAGGCGGGTGAGGCTCTCCGCCGCCCCCGACGAATCGCGCAGCATCCTGAGGAACCACGGGGTGTCCCCGAGACGCTCGCTGATGCGGCGGAAGGCGAGGAGCGCGTAGTCAGGATCGCTGCCGTCGGCGAACCACCGCACCATGATGGGCATCAGGTGTCGCTGGATGGTCGCCTTGCGGCTGAGCCCGCTCGTGAGGGCGCCGATATGGCGGAGTGCGCCCGCCGGATCCCGGAAGCCGATGGCTGCCAGGCGGTCGTGCGCCTGAGCGGCGGAGAGGGTCCGCTCCTCTTCCGGCAGACCGGCGACAGCGCTCAGCAGTGGACGGTAGAACAGGCGCGTATGGATCTCGCGCACCTCACGCCGAACGCTCTGCCAGCGGGCCCACACACCGTCACCGCTCTCCGCGAGGCGTGTGCCCCTCGCCAGGATCCGCAGGCCTGCCGGAGTCCGAGGCATCAGATGCGTGCGGCTGAGCTCTCTCAGCTGGAGGCGATGCTCCATGAGCCGGAGCAGGCGGTAGTCCTCGGCGAACGCCGCCGCATCGACCCGCCCGATGTAACCGCCCTCGACGAGCGCATCGAGGCTCTCGAGAGTCCCGCGCGTGCGCAGCGACTCGTCGGTGAGTCCGTGGACGAGCTGCAGCAGCTGCACGGTGAACTCGATGTCGCGAAGCCCACCCGCCCCGAGCTTCAGCTGATACGGAGCGTCGTCCGGGTCGATGTGCTCCATCACGCGCTCCCGCATGCGCTGCACGCTCTCGACGAAGTCCTGCCGCGCGGCACTGGACCAGATCTTCGGCTGCACCGCGGCGATGTACTCCGCCCCGAGTTCCGCATCTCCGGCGAGGGGACGCGCCTTGAGCAGAGCCTGGAACTCCCAGCTCTTGGCCCAGCGGTCGTAGTACGCGAGATGGGATGCGAGCGAGCGGACCAGAGCACCTTGCTTGCCCTCTGGACGCAGCGCGGCATCGACCTCCCAGAGCGGCGGTTCCACCTCGATCGCGTCGAGGTTCCGCATGGTCTCGCGCGCGAGCCTGGTCGCGATATCGATGGCACGCGCCTCCGTGACGACCTCTTCGTCGCTGCTGCCGCCCACGAAGATCACGTCGACGTCGCTGACGTAGTTCAACTCCCGAGCACCGGCTTTTCCCATTCCGATGATGGCGAGACGGGTCGCCGCCACCTCATCCCGCCCCATCGACTCCTGCACCCGGGTCCGCGCCACCGCGAGCGACGCCTCCAGGGCAGCACCCGCGAGGTCGGCCAGCGCTGCCGACACGGGGCCTACTGCCGTCTCCGGTGCCGTGCGCGAGAGGTCGAACGCGGCGATGGCAGCGAGATTTCGTCGGTAGGCGACTCTGAGCGCGACGACCGCGTCGTCCCCACCCGACTGCGCGAACCCGTCGCACGCACCGACTGAGGCCAGCAGCCGCTCCTGGAGCTCCTCGGCCGATGGCAGAGCATCGCGGGGTGCTTCCAGGACGCTCAGCTGGTCCGGGTGACGGAGGAAGAACTCGGCGAGTCCCTCCGAGGCGCCGAAGACCCGCCAGACACCGCGGCGGGTCTCCTCGTCGACGAGGAGCCCGCGCAATGACGACTCATCCCGACGCGCCACGCGGAGCAGCCCGCGGACGGCGGCATCGGGATCCGCGGCATCGGCAGCCTCGAGCAGCACCGTCCGCGGCTGATCGAGAATCTCCGCCAGCTCAGCGAGGCCTGCCGCGGCCTCGCTCAGCTCGGAGAAGCCGAGCCTGGCGAGGGCGGAGAGGGAGACCGAATCGTCAGGACGCGCCATCGGGCGAGTCAGAGCAGCTCGAGGTTGCTCTTCAGCTCGAACGGGGTGACCTGACCGCGGTAGGCCTCCCATTCCTTGCGCTTGTTGAGCAGCACGTAGTTGAAGACCTGTTCGCCCAGAGTCTCCGCGACGAGCTCGGACGCCTCCATGTACTCCAGGGCGTGGTCGAGACTCGCCGGCAGCGCCTCGTAACCGAGAGCTCGCCGCTCGGCGTCGCTCAGCGACCACACGTTGTTCTCGGCCTCCGGCGGCAGATCGTATCCCTCCTCGATGCCCTTGAGCCCGGCTGCGAGCAGGAGCGCGTAGGCGAGGTAGGGGTTCGACGCGGAATCGATGCCGCGGTACTCCACGCGGGACGACTGGCTCTTGTTCGGCTTGTACATCGGCACGCGGACGAGTGCGGAACGGTTCGCGTGACCCCAGGTGACGAAGCTCGGTGCCTCGTCGCCGCCCCAGAGCCGCTTGTACGAGTTGACGAACTGGTTGGTGACCGCGGAGATCTCGTTCGCGTGACGCAGGAGGCCCGCGATGAAGTGCCGGCCCGTCTTCGACAGCTGATACTTCGCGCCCTCTTCGTAGAAGGCGTTCTGGTCGCCCTCGAACAGTGACATGTGCGTGTGCATCCCGCTTCCGGGCTGGTCGCTGAGCGGCTTCGGCATGAACGTCGCATAGACGCCCTGCTCGATCGCCACCTCCTTGATCACCGTCCGGAAGGTCATGATGTTGTCGGCCGTGGTGAGGGCGTCCGCGTAGCGGAGGTCGATCTCGTTCTGACCGGGCCCGCCCTCGTGGTGACTGAACTCGACCGAGATGCCGAGGTCTTCCAGCATCCGGACCGAACGGCGACGGAAATCGTGCGCGGTGCCGCCGGGCACGTTGTCGAAGTAGCCCGCCGAGTCGACGGGCACGGGCCCCTCCGGCCCGAACGACGAGGACTTGAGCAGGTAGAACTCGATCTCGGGGTGCGTGTAGAACGTGAACCCGGCGTCAGCGGCCTTCGCGAGCGTGCGCTTGAGCACGTGACGGGGATCGGCGACGGCGGGCTGGCCGTCGGGAGTCGTCAGGTCGCAGAACATGCGCGCGGTCGGGTCGATCTCGCCGCGCCAGGGCAGCGTCTGGAACGTCGTCGGATCGGGCTGGGCGAGCAGGTCGGACTCGTAGGTGCGTGTCAGCCCCTCGATCGCCGAACCGTCGAACCCGATTCCCTCCGCGAAAGCACCCTCGACCTCGGCCGGCGCGATGGCCACCGATTTGAGAGTGCCGATCACGTCGGTGAACCACAGTCGCACGAACTTGACGCCGCGCTCCTCGATGGTCCGGAGGACGAAGTCCCTCTGCTTGTCCATGGCTACTCTGCGCCCTGGCCCTTTGCGTCGCCCGTGTTCTGGGAGCCCTTGACGTCCCAGCCCTGCTCGACGGCCTCTTCCTCGGCCCAGGCGCGCGAACGCTCCTTGACGACCTCGGGAGCACGACGGGCCTCGGCCTCGGTGTCGAACGGACCGATGCGGTCGATGGAGGGCGAGATCATCCCGAACTCGATCTCGCCGGTCGTGGAGTTGTACCAGTACTTGTGGTCGCCGTCAGACATGTCTGCCCCTTCTTCACGTGATGTCATCGATCCTACTGGCGTGCACCGCGGTCGCTAAGCTATCGCCCATGGCAAAAGCGATCGGCGTCGACATCGGCGGCACGGGTATCAAAGCAGGAATCGTCGACCTCGAGCACGGAATCATGGCGTCCGACCGGGTACGGGTACCGACCCCCGAGGGCGCATCGCCCCAGGACGTGCTCAATGCCGTGCAGACCGTGCTGAAGACCCTCGACGTGCACGACTCGACCCTGCCGCTCGGCGTCGCATTCCCGGCGATCGTCAAGCGCGGCAAGACCCTCTCCGCCGCCAATGTCTCCAAGGAGTGGATCGACTTCGACGCCGAGCGGTTCTTCCGGGACGGTCTCGGTCGCAACATCGTGTTCGTGAACGACGCCGACGCCGCCGGTGTCGCCGAAGCCCGCCACGGAGCGGCCAGGGACGTGCGCGGTTTCACGCTCCTCACGACGCTCGGCACCGGCATCGGATCGGCCTTCCTCTACGACGGCGTGCTCCTTCCGAACACCGAGCTCGGTCACCTCAACTTCGGCGAATACGAGTCGGTCGAGACCTACGCTGCGACGTCGGCACGGGAGCGCGAGAACCTCTCGTGGGCCGAGTGGGCCGAGCGTCTGCAGGCGTTCTACTCGCACATCGAGTTCCTGTTCAGCCCCGACCTGTTTGTCGTCGGCGGCGGCGTGTCGAAGAACGCCGGAGACTTCCTCCCGCTGCTCGACCTGAAGACCCCGATCGTCCCGGCGATCCACCGCAACAACTCCGGCATCATCGGCGCGGCGTCGCTCGCCGGGGACTGACCTTCGACAGGCTCAGCCACCCGGATCCGCACGAAGGCCCCGACGACTCTCCAGTCATCGGGGCCTTCGTGCGTGTGAGGCGAATGGGCCGACCTGTACGCCGGGTTCTGTTCCGGGGTTCTTCGCCCCTTCGACGGCCATCTCTCTCGGCGACACGTTGCCGTGGCACTCTAGCGGTCTACCCGAGGACTCGGCGAGCCGCGTCAACATCCTCTGTCTGACCTTGCTCCGGACGAGGTTTACCTGGCGGGCCATGTCACCATGACCCCCGGTGGTCTCTTACACCACCCTTTCACCCTTACCCCTTGCGGGGCGGTCTGCTCTCTGTGGCACTTTCTCGCGGATTGCTCCGGGTGGGCGTTACCCACCGTCCTGCCCTGAGGAGCCCGGACGTTCCTCGGTACGGTTGCCCGTAACGCGGCCGTCCAGTCGACCCATTCGCCTTTCCAGTCTACGTTCTCCTGGGCACACGACCGGCGGCTACTTCTCCGCGGACTCCGCGATGCGCAGGTCGAGGGGCACGTCGATGGGAAACGAGCCGAAGAGCCTCGTCGTGGCCGTGGCCGCGGCCTCGCGCACCGCCTCGGCAGCCTCCTCCGCGTGTTCCAGGGGAACGTGGAGGATCACCTCGTCGTGCAGGAAGAACGCCAGGTGCGCAGAGCGCGCGAACGGACCGGACGCCGCCGCCTCGGCGAACACCTCAGGGATCTGCTGCAGGCGATGCCGGATCTCCGCGAGCCAGATCAACGACCACTCGGCAGCAGTGCCCTGCACCACGAAGTTCCTGGTGAACCGGCCCCAATCGCGTCCACGCCGCCGTGCGAGCGCGACGACCGCGGGGTCGGCATCCGCACCGGTCGCGTCCGCCTGCAGCCGCATCCACTCCGTCGACGGACGAGGCGATGACCGCCCGAGCCAGGTCGAGACGATTCCCCCGTCCTCCCCCGTGCGCGCCGCGGCATCCACGAGCGCCATCGCCTTCGGGTACACCTTGCGCAGCCGCGGGACCAGCCGGCCGCTGTCTCCGGTCGTGGCGCCGTACATCGCTCCGAGAACCGCGTACTTCGCCTCCTCGCGGGTGGAGACGGCTCCGGACGCCACGACGCCTGCATAGAGGTCGCTCCCCCGCGCCGCGCGGGCCATCGCTTCGTCGGAGGCCATCGCGGCGAGCATCCGCGGCTCGAGCTGCGCGACGTCTGCCACGACCAGGGTCCACCCCGGGTCGGCGCGGACAGCGGGGCGCAGGCTCCGCGGAAGCTGAAGAGCCCCTCCACCGGCCGACGCCCAGCGACCGGTTACGACACCGCCCGGGATGTAGACCGGACGGAACCGACCCTCATGCACCCACTCCGCCAACCATGCCCATCCGTTGGCGCTGAGCAAGCGGGAGAGCTTCTTGTAGGCGAGGAGGGGCTCCACGACCGGATGCTCGTGCTGGGCGAGCTCCCATCGACTCGTCGACTCCACCTGGACCCCGACGCGATGCAGCGCCCTGAGCAGCTTCTGCTGGCTGTCGAGGTGGAGCGAGGGATCGCCGAGGAGCGCGCGCACCCGATCGCCCAGCTCGACCATGCGACTCGGTGCTCCCCCGGCGGCAGGACGGGTGCCGAGGGTGTCGGTCAGGATGGCATCGTGCACGCCTTCATCCCAGGGCAACCCCGCGACCCGCATCTCCTCTGCGATGAGTCCGCCTGCCGACTCCGCAGCGCACAGGAGGGTGAGGCGTCCGTCCTGTGCAGCGGCCATCACCCTCCGCTGTGCGCGGTACTGATCGAGTGCGGTCGTGATCGCATCGTCACCGCTCACGTCGTCGAACACGTCGAACAGCGAGGGCACCGCTGCCGTCGGCTCTCGCCGCTCCCACTCCGGCGAGGCCGGGAGCGGGCTCCGCACCGACGACGTGTCGCGCAGGATGGCGTGGCACAGCACCAGATCGTGACTGCGGGTGATCCGAACGCCGTGCTCGAGCAGGAACGCGTAGGTCTCGGCGGCGCTGCGCATGACCCACCGCGGGGCATCGGAGTCCTCGACGGAGCGCACCCATTCCGGGAGCTCAGCAACACGCAAGGACGTGCGATCCAGCTCCTCGTCGTTCCGATCGAGCTCGATCGCGACGTACTCCTGCGCTCCGACGGAGACGAGTGCGATGCGGCGTTCGACCCCCGCCGCCGGCGCCGTCATCGCCGACGCGCGCAGGCGCGACTCATGCGAGCCCGGACTCCTCGGTGCGCACCAGGATGCACCCACATTCGGGGCAGGACACCACGAGGTCATCCGCCGCTCGCCTGATGTCGTTCAGATCCGTGCTGGGGAGCAGGATGCGGCACCCCTCGCAGGTACCGCGGGTCAACAGGGCGGCACCTGCGCTGTTCTTCGCGCGGCGGTCGTACTCCGCCAGCAAGGCAGGCGACACGGTCTCCGCGACGGCCGCACGATCGCGGGCGAGCTGTGCGCCGAGGTCGGTGGCTGCTGCGACGTCCGCCTTCGCCTGCGCGGTGAGCGCCGACCCCTCGGCGGTCGTCGTGTCGAGGAGCGCCTGCTGCGCGGCGACGGCGGCCTCTGCCTCTTCGAGACGGCCCATCACGTCGAGCTCGGCATCTTCGAGGTCACTCTGTCGGCGGGCGAGGCTGCCGAGCTCGTGCTCGAGTGCCTGCGCGTCCTTCGGATTCGTCGATGCGGCCAGGCGTTCGGCGTCGCGGTTCCGGCGTGCCTCGACGACGGCGACATCCGACTCCAGCCGCTTCAGCTCGGTGCGCACGTCGTCTCTGGTACCCGCGAGTGCTGTCAGCTCGCGGAGCTGGTCCTGACGGATCGCCACGAGCTCGGTGATCCGCTCCGCCTGGCTCGGCTTGGTCTTGGCACGCTCGGCCTGCGCGATGCGCCGGTCGAGGTCGGCGATGTCGAGCAGGGTGCGCTGGTTCTCGGGGCTGGCGTTCACGCTCTCAAATCTAGCCGCTGTCGCGACATCCGCCCATCAGTGCACGTCGCCGTCGACGTAGTACCAGTGCCGGTCCTCGCGCACGAAGCGGCTGCGCTCATGGAGCGAGCCTCTCGTGGCGCGCTGCTGCCAGAACGCCTCGAACTCCACGATGCCCTCGCGGTCGAACGGGCCCCCGGCCTCGCGATCGATCACGAGCAGCCGCCGCCACCGCAGATCCGGTTCGAACTCGATCGTCCCCGGTCTCGTCGTCGGATGCCACGTGCGCAGGAGATGCGCCTCGTCTCGCAGAGAGAACGCGGTGTAGCGCGAACGCATCAGGCGTTCGGCCGTCGGCGCCGTGGCTCCGTCGAGGAGCGGACGGCAGCAACGGCCGTACACGTCGCCGGATGAGCAGGGGCACCGCTCGAGCTCGTCGATCATGACGTCATCCGACGCCATCTCCGCCTCCGATGTCATCCCCTCAGCGTACGCTCGGGGAAAAGGCCAGAAGGAGCACCGTGACCACTCAGCCCGTCGTCCCCTCGTTCACCGCTCACAACGGGTTCGCCCTCCCCGCGATCGGCCTGGGCACGTACGCCCTGAACGGCGATGCCGGGGCCGAATCGGTCAGCGCCGGCATCGGTGCCGGCTACCAGCTCGTCGACACCGCGTTCAACTACGAGAACGAGGGCTCGGTGGGCCGTGGGGTCGCAGCTTCCGGGGTGGCACGTTCGGACGTGATCGTCACCACGAAGCTCCCCGGACGGCACCACCCCTCGGCGAAGGCGCGCACCAGCATCGAGGAGAGCCGCTCCCGCCTCGGACTCGACGTGACCGACCTGCACCTCATCCACTGGCCCAACCCCGACCAGGACGAGTACGTCCAGGCGTGGGCCGCGCTCGTCGACGCGCAGGCCAGAGGCGTCGTCCGCCAGATCGGCGTCTCCAACTTCCTCCCGGAGCACCTGGAGCGCATCGAGCGGGAGACCGGGGTCAGGCCCGTGGTCAACCAGATCGAAGTGCATCCGTACTTCCCGCAGGACGAGCAGCTGGCCTACCACCGCGAACGCGGCATCCTCACCGAAGCGTGGAGCCCGTTGGGGCGTGCGAAGGAGCTCTTCGACGAACCCGTGGTCAACGAGATCGCATCGTCCCGGGGTATCACCACCGCGCAGACGGTGCTCGCATGGCACGTGGCCCGTGGCACGGTCTCCATCCCGAAGGCCTCGTCACTCGAGCACCAGGTGACGAACCTCGCCGCCGCGGAGATCGTGTTGGACGACGCGGAGGTGGCCGCGATCACCGCGCTCGGTCGCCCGGACGGGCGCCTGTTCGACGCCGATCCCCGGACCCACGAAGAGTCCTGACGACCGCTGGTCAGACGTTCTGCGTGCCGAGGACCCGCAGGAACTCAAGCTTGCTCGCGGATTCGCTCCCCGGCGCTGCCGTGAGCACGATGAGCGCCTGCGACTCGTCCTCGGTGAACAGCGCCTGACAGTCGACCTCGATCTCACCCAGCTCGGGATGCACCATCACCTTGTGCTGCTCGAATCGTCGACTCACCTCGTGCGCGTCCCACAACTCCACGAACTCCGAGCTGCGCACCGTCAGCTCCGCGACGATGTCACCCGCCCGAGATCGAGCACCCATCACCCCGTATGCGGCACGCAGCGAGCCCACGAGCGCACGGGCCTGTCGCGGATGGTCGGTTTCCCGGTAGCGCAGCCGTTCGGTATCGGGGTAGGCGAACCAGCGGTAGATGCCGCTCCGGTCGAGTCCGGTGAGAGTGGTCGCGTCGCCGATCAGCGGACGGGATGCGTCGTTCTGCACGAGCACTTCGTCGAGCACCGAGACGACGAACGCGGGGGTGTCGTGCAGCCGGTCGAGCACGCGGAGGATGCCCGGGCGCACGTACTCCGCGAGCCGGGCACGATCGGGGGCGCTGTGTCCGCAGAGCCGGAAGAGATAATCCCGCTCGTCTTCGGTCAGCCGCAGGGCCCGGGCCAGGGCGGTGAGGATCTGGACACTCGGCTGAGGCCCTCGTCGTTGTTCCAGTCGCGTGTAGTAGTCCGTCGACATCGTCGCCAGCTGCGCGACCTCTTCTCGGCGCAGACCCGCGGTGCGACGCCGCGGTCCTGCCGCGAGTCCGACGTCGGCCGGGCTCAGCGCCCCGCGTCGACGGAGGAGGAATTCGGCCAGTGCATCGCGGTCCACCCCAGAAGTATCCCCCGCTGCCGGCTCGCGTTCCAGGGATCGCCCGTCCCTGGATGACCGCTCTCTGGAGCGGCTGCCATAGGAGGACGACGGTGGGGATATGAACATCAGCGGAAACACCATCTTCATCCCCGGCGCCACGAGCGGCATCGGTCTCGCTCTCGCGTTGCGGCTGCGGGAACGGGGGAACACCGTGATCGTCGGAGGGCGCCGCGAGGACCGTCTCGCGACGATCGCCGGCGAGCACCCCGACATCCACACCGTGCGGGTCGACACGACGGATGCGAGCAGCATCGAAGCAGCGGCGGCCGAGGTGCTCGCCGCGCACCCCGGTCTCAATGTGCTCATCACGATGGCGGGCGTCATGCGGGCCGAGGACTGGAGCACGCCCTCGGGATTCCTCTCCGCCGCGGAGGAGACGGTCGTCACCAACATCCTCGGCCCCATCCGACTCATCGCCGCTTTCGTCGAGCACCTCCGCGCCCAGGCCGACGCGACGATCATGACCGTCTCGTCCGGACTCGCGTTCGCCCCGCTCCGGGTGACACCCACCTACAACGCCAGCAAGGCCGCGATCCATATGCTCAGCGAGTCCCTGCGCCTGCAGTTCGAGGGGAGCAGCGTGTCGGTGCTCGAGCTCGAGCCTCCCGCTGTGCGCACGGCGCTCATGCCGGGCCACGAGGACAACGCGTCGGCGATGCCGCTCGACGAGTTCATCGACGAGGTCATGGCCTTGATCGAGGCCCAGCCCGACGCCGCCGAGATCCAGGTCGAGCGGGTGAAGTTCCTCCGCTACGGCGAGGCCCGAGGTGATTACGATCAGGTCGTCGCCACGCTGAACCGCACGGACCCGCACGGCCGGTGATGCGCAGCGGGGTGTCGGCTTCGCACCGACCCCCCGTTCACGGACGCAGGGATGCCGCCGCAGCCGTGAGGGCGTCGGCGGACTGGCGCAACAGGGCCAGCTCCCCGTCGGAGAACGATGTGTTCCGGATCGGCACCGCCCCCGTCGCGCTCACGATCGACGGCACCGAGAGTGCGACACCGTCGATACCGTGGAAATCACGCAGCACGGTACTCACCGGCATCACGGCGTGCTCGTCACTCAGGATCGCCTCGACGATGCGCGCACTCGACAGGCCGATCGCGTAGTTGGTCGCGCCCTTGCCCAGGATCACCTTGTACGCGGCGTCACGCACGTCCACGGCGATCTCCTGCAGCTCATCGAGGGTGAATCGCGGGTGCCCCGGAGTCTCCCACTCCAGGATCGGCACCGTGCCGATCGTCGCACGGGACCAGAGCGGGAACTCGGTGTCGCCGTGCTCGCCGATGATGTGCGCATGGACGCTCGCCGTCGAGACACCGGCGCGCTGTCCGAGCTTCCAGCGCAGCCTCGAGGTGTCGAGCACGGTTCCCGAGGCGAAGATGCGCTCGGGCGGAAGCCCGGTCTCCTCCTGCGCGATGACCGTCAGCACGTCGCAGGGATTCGTGACGATCACGTAGATCGCGTTCGGGGCGACCTCCAGCAGATCCGGCATCATGCCACGGATGATGCCTGCGTTGACCTCGGCGAGCTCGATGCGGGTCTGGCCTGGCTTCTGCTTCGCGCCGGCCGTGATCACGACGACGTGCGAACCCGCGGCGACGGAGATGTCACTGCCGCCGATGATGTCGCTCGAGCCGGTGAACTGCGTGCCGTGAGCGAGGTCGAGCACCTCGGCCTCGACCTTCTCGGTCGCGATGTCGTAGAGCGCGACATGCCGCGCGGAACCCCTGATCAGTGCCGCATAGGCGACACTCGACCCCACACTTCCCGCGCCGACGACCGTGAGCTTCGAGTTCTCGATGATCTCCATGCGCTCAGTCTCGCAGTGGAACGTGTCGATGCGGGAGGGCTGTCGCCGGAAGAATGCCCCAGAACGGTCAGAGCGCGGCGGCCACAGCGTCGGCGGCGGTCGGATGTGTGAATCGGAAGCCGGACAGCTCCAGCACCTGCGGACGCACATCCGCATCCGGAAGCAGGAGAGAGTCGGCGGCATCGCCGAGTGCGATCCGGAGCGCCCAGGCGGGGGCGGGGAGCCAGAACGGCCGGTGCATCCGCTCGGCGAGAGCGCGCCCGATGTCGTTCGCAGACGCGGGAGTGGGCCCCGTGAGGTTGACCGGCCCCGAGATCTTCGCGTCGAGGATGTGACGGATCGCACGCACCTCGTCGTCGAGTGAGATCCAGGGCCAGATCTGCGTGCCCTGACCGAGCGGGCCCGAGACACCGAACCGGGTCAGCTGGATGAGCGGTTTGAGCACTCCTCGCCGATGGATGACGGGAGCGGTACGCAGTAGCGCGACCCTGGTGTGGTCCTCCGCGCGTCGGGCTTCGGCCTCCCACCGCACCGTCAGATCCGCCAGGAACGTCTGCCCTGCAGCGGAGTCCTCCGTGAGGATCTCGCCGGGGGCAGAACCGTAGTAGCCGACCGCGGACGCCGAGACGAGAACCGGAGCATCGGACCGCAGCGCACGGAGGGCGGTCGTCAGGGTGCGCGTGGCCTGCAGACGCGAGTCGACCAGCTGACGACGATAGCCGCGCGTCCACGGAAGTCGTCCGACGCTGGCACCCCCGAGCGCGACCACGGCGTCGGCGCCTGCCACGACATCAGGGTCGAGCGCGCTCTCGCCCGGCGCCCACTGCGCCTCATCCTCGGATCGCGGCGCACGACGCACCAGGGTGGTGACCTCGATACCGTCGGTGCGCAGCGAAGCGGCCAACGCGGAACCGATCAGGCCTGAGGCCCCGCTGATGACGATGCGTCCCGCCATGTGTGAAAGCTCCCCGCTGTCGATCCTGGAGTCCTGCCGTGCGGTACAGCGTACGCGCCGCGCTGCGCCCGCCCCTCGGGCCTTGCCTCGGCGACCGCGACGCGGTATGCACCGGGCCGGATCACTCGGCGCGCCTGTAGTGCGTCACGATCGCTCCGTTGCGCAGCGGCTCCGCCGAGACCAGTTCGAGCTTCCGCGTGTCGGACGATCGATCCCGGAACAGGGTCGGACCGTGCCCCGCGATCCGGGGGTGGATGAGGAACCGGTACTCGTCGATCAGATCGAGCCTGTCGAGTTCGGCGGCGAGGGCGCCGCTTCCGAGGAGAACACCCTCCGGCGTGTCGTCTTTGAGACGCTGCACGCCCTCTCGCAGGTCCCCGGCTATCCGATGGGTGTTCGTCCAGGGGAACTCATCCCGCGTGGAGGACACCACGTACTTGGGTATGACCTCGAGAGCGAGCGCCCACTCGCGCAGCGCCGGCGGGGCCTCCACCTCGCCGCGAGCGACCGCGGGCCAGGCGTCCTCCATCATCTCGTAGGTCGTGCGACCCCAGAGCACGGCGCCGGAATGCTCCAGCAATCGCGTGAAGTAGGCGTGGGTATCGTCATCGGCGATCCCCTCCTCATGGTCGACGCAGCCGTCCAGGGTGATGTTGAGGCTGAAGGTCAGAAGTCCCATGTCGGGAGCCTAGATCCGCAGCGAGGCGACCGCCAGGGAGTCGACGGGAAGCCGAAGGGCAACGGACCCGGCATCCGCCCGATAAGGTCGCGATCATGGGTTTCTCGGTGCTCGGGCTCGCGTTGAGTCTCGCCGTGTTCGCCCCCAACCTGCTGCTGGTGTGGTTCCCTCCTCGACCGGCGATGGAGCGCGTCGCCGTGCCGAAGGTCGCCGAGGTCCTCGAACGTTCAGGGCAGGCACTCTGCGTGACGGTGCCGGTGATCACGGTGGGCCATCGCCCGCTCTGGTGGTGGGCGATCCCCGCGGCGGTCCTCGTCGTGGCGTACTGGGCACTCTGGGTGCGTTACCTCGTGTCGGGCAGACGGCTGTCGTCGCTGTTCGCCCCGGTCGTCGGAGTTCCCGTTCCGATGGCGCTGCTACCGGTCGGCGTGTTCCTCGCCGGTGCCGCGTGGCTCCAGAACCCTTGGATCGCGATTGCGGCGGCGGTGCTCGCCGCCGGGCACATCCCGAACTCGGTGATCGCTGCGAAGCCTCGTTAGTGCTCGCGGCGGGGTGAGCCGTCTCGGTGGAGGTGGGCCCTGCCGGGATCGAACCGACGACATCCACGGTGTAAAGGTCATCGAACGCCTGGAGCCCTAGATTTCATGCGTTACATACGTTGCAGGAACCTACCGAGATTGCCGCTTTATCGTCCTGGGGGGCCGCAGGGGGGCCGCGCTCAGTACCGCATTCATCCGCGCGATTGCTGCCGTGTCGGCGTCACTGCCCATGTAGTGGCTGTATGTGTCAGCGGTGAGCTTCGCAGTGCTGTGCCCCAGCCACGCCTGGACCGTCTTCAGGTCTACGCCACTCTGGAGCCAGAGGGTTGCCGCGGTGTGCCGGAGATCCTGGACGCGCCGCCCCATGCCGTGCTGAGTCCAGTGCGCATCTCGCTTCCAGTTGTTCCCCGAACGGAACGAACCTGTAGCCGAGGCAAATACCAGATCATCTGGCTTACGTGCTGTCAGCAGCGGAAGGATGATCGCGGCGGCATCGTCCGTGAGCGGCACGGTGCGCGGCTTGCCGCCTTTGGTGATGTTCCGCACCGGCTCACCATCAGGCTTCGACCGAGAAACACGTAGCGCCGGATACGGGAGCTGCTGAACGTCCCGCACCCGGAGAGACACCAGCTCACCCCACCGCAGACCCGTGAGGCCCAGCACCAGCGCGATGTCAGCGTTAGCCTTCGTGGTGGTGCCCACGAGGCGGGCGTGGACAGCTCGCAACTCTTCCAGCGTGAAGGGGAAGATTTCCCGGCGCTGACTCTGAGCCGTGCCGGTGGGGACTTTGGAGGCCGTAACCGGATTCTTGGCGATCACTTTGTGGTCCACTGCCCAAGAGAAGAATGCGGAGAGCGTCTGCCGGAACCGCACTACCGTGTCCCGTCCCAGCGTGCGCAGCATCGTCGTGTACAGCGAGTTGAGGTCGTTGGTGGTCACGGCGCTCATCGGGCGACTACGTATCGTCTGGGCATGTTTCAGGGCGTAACCCTCGTTGGTGAACGTGCTGGAGGCGATAGCACCCTCACGCCCCGCGTGCCAACGGTCGAGAGCAGCCCCCAGCAGTTCTTTTCCCGCGCGCGGGTCCACATGCTCCCCTAGATCGAGCGCTCGCTTCTGGGACGCCTGCCACGCCTCGGCATCCCGCTTCAGATCAAATGTACGATCGGCGACCTTCGCACGACCCGACTTCACCCTTACGCGCCACCGCCCAGAGGGCGTCTTCGAGATAGTCATGACCGATTCCTCTCGACCCATTCCGCGAGTTCGTCGATCTGGTAGCGGAACACTCCCAGGAGGTTGACGAACGGTGGGCCACCTTCGGACGACCTCCACCTGCTCAAAGTTGCTTCAGACACACTCAGCATTCGGGCTACTTCCGCGCTTGTCATCAATCGTTCCAATCAGTTCACCGATCACCTGTCTCTCTCTGTCCGTCGGCAAGAATGACACACCTCGACACCCTTGTCCAGCGATTGCAAACATGAATGTAGAATGCAACTAAATGCCTGTTCAGATGCGATTTAATTTACCCCTGACTGTACCCATCTCCATGGCACCTAGATGGCTTTTCGAGGGGCATCGATCTCCGATCCTTAAGTTCTGAGGCGCGAGAACCCCCACTCCACCTCGTCACGAGCCCCTACCTTCGAACGGGTAGTTCAGATGGATCAGAAAAAACTTGACTTATCATTATAGAACCCATATCATACGCATCGTGTATTTCTGATATCCTGGGCACGAGAACAAAACGCAGGCGAATATCTCCCCACAGCACAGACTTTAGATTCCACCCCCGTCAGGATCGCTTGCGCGTTCTCAAGCCTGACGGGGGTTCTGCATCTGAGGTCGGAACTTGAGAACGCTATGTCGTCACCACGACTACCCAGCCCAGCACCGGGGGCACATCCGGTAGCAACCCATCTTCGATCCGAGTGGGCTTCGATCTGCGAAGCCCTCGAACGGGTCGAGGCGAACCTTGACGCATGTCTTGGACTGCTAGACCTCATTGAGCACCATTCCGTACACTCAGAGCCTGTCGGCGGGGGTGCGGACTGTGGTTGAGGTGAACCTGCGCGACATCCTCCCCGAGGAACTGAACTATCCCCGCCCCCGTCTCCCCTACGGAGAAGTGTGGCGGCACTACGCCGACGCGGGACTCTGTCCCGTTCCCGTGCAAGACACGCCCCCGACCGGGTTCCAGAAGTGGAGCCGTATGAAGGCCGAGCAGTGGGCGACGAACCATCACTGGGCATACGCGCAGACGGCGATCACCCTTCCGGGCGGGCTCGTGATCCTCGACGACGATGACGCGGAGCAGGTTTCGAACCTAGAAGCCGAACTTGGCCAACGCCCCACCACTCTCTACGGCACGTCGCGGGGCGCCGGAGCGCCACGTCGAAAGAGTCTGTACCGCGTTCCGGACGGCTCTCGATTCGTCGGGGAGTACACGGGAGGCGAGGTCATCGACTCGCGGCACCGCTTCGCATTCGTGTGCCCTACCGTCAACCGGAAGACCGGCACGATGGAGGAGTGGTACGCCCCTGACGACTCTCCCCTCGAGCGATTCCCAACCGCCGAGGACCTGTCTGACATGGTCGCCGAGCTCCCCACTGCATGGGTGGCGCATCTGACATCGTCGGCGCCACTCCGAGACGCTACGCGGCCCTACGAAGGCCCCGCAACGTTCGAGGGCGGCGAGCTATCCGCGCGGGTTATCGAAGTGTCAGAGCGACATCCAGACACGTCCCACTACCCCGATGCGAACAGTGCACTCATGTCTCTCGCATGGGTCGCGGTGCGCTTCCCCGAGGCTGCGGGCATCGAGACGCTGCGAGCGCAGATTGTCAACGCCTACGTCATGCGACCAGATGCGCCCACCTCTCCGGATGAGCGTCAAGCGAGCATGGATCGCGCGTGGGCGAGTGCACTCACGACACAAGCGGCGCAGCACGAGGCCGATTGGGCGGAGATCGAGGCTGAGGTCGGAGCTGCGAGCGCCGCCTGGTACCGCAGCCAGGTTCCCAGAGCGCTCGCTGAGCCTACGGCCTTCTCTGAGATCCTCCCGGACGATGCCCACAAGCGCACCGGCAAAGGCGACTTCACTGCATTCGAACGCGCCGTGATGGGTGATGCATCCGGATACGCCGAAGAGCGCGCCCAGAAGGCGCTGGAAGGCGCGCACACGGAGCGCTCTAGCTGGTCTCCGACAGACCTGACCGACGTTCTCGACCCGGACTACACGCCACCGATGCCGACCATCTTCCGGCGCACGGATAGACGCGCCCTGTTCTACGCCGGGAAGGTCAACGAGATTCACGGCACGGACGGCGATGGTAAGACGATGGTGGCGCTCGCAGCAGTCGCCGAAACGCTGATCGATGGGAGCCGTGTCCTCTACATCGACCACGAAGAGAGCCCGAGCGTCATCGTTTCCCGACTCCGGCTCTACGGCGTTCCCATCGAGACCATTCGTCTCGGCCTCGACTATGTGCAGCCCGAAGGCACCCCGACGCCGTCGGACCTCTCAGCGCTCGAAGCGGAAGGCTATGCGCTTGTCGTCATCGATACCGTGAACGAGTCGATCTCTACCCTAACCGGTGGCGACTCGAACAACTCAGACGATCTGACACGCTGGCACTCACTCATACGCCCGTTCGCCCGCTGCGGCCCATGCGTGCTCGTCATCGACCACATCACCAAGGATGCGGCAAATCCGCTCTACCCCATCGGTTCGCAGGCGAAGCGCGCCGGGTATAAGGGTCTCGTGTACCTGCTCGAAGCGCCGAAGTCCGGTGGTCTCGTAGAGGGAGGTCAGGGACATCTCCGCCTGAAGCTCGCGAAGGGAAACAGCGGAGGGCTCGGCCTGAAGCGTGGCGCGCTTGCCGCCGAGTTCCACCTCGACAGCAGCGGCAGCGTTGCCACATGGGAACTCCGAGCACCCGACGATTCGGAGCAGCTTGCCGAGAGCGCCGCCGAGGTCGAGTCCCATCGGCGCGCCATCTGGGAAGCCCTCATCGACAACGGGGGTTCCGTTGAATCGAAGGCCGAACTTTGGCGACTGCTGACGCTTGGAACGAACGGAGCCCCATGGGCGAAGGCGGCACTGTTCGCAATGATCACCGACGGATTCGTGATCGAGACGAAGGGCAAGAACGGTGGCAAGGGCCTCCGGCTCGCCTCGAACAAGGCACCGACCCCGGAGGCCGATGCCGAGCATGCGATGTGGGATAGCTACCCCGCCAACACGCCCGACCCGACTACCACACCATCACCCCTTTCAGTACGGGGTGATGGTGATGGTGGTCAATCGGAGGCGACAGACCATCACGCCCCTCACTCAGTGACGGTCAGTGATAGTCGTGAAGGTCTTCCTCGCAGCCCGTTCGAGGGCATCTCGGACGACGAAATAGACGACCTCTTCGGGGATGCGCTGCCGAATAGCATGTAGGCGGAACTGCCCGCCATCTGATGGATGTGCGAACGCTGGGCGGGAGCGGCTCTCACCGTACTGGGAGCCGTTCTCGTATCCCCGCGCCCCGAGGCCGCTCTCGATGACATCGTCTGACCCTCCAACGCAAGAATCGCGATACTAAAGTGCCGGAAGACCATGAGCCTCAACAGAGTGTTATACGTTCCGAGGTGGGACGCTCGATCAGGACTCCCACGAACGCCGTTCGCCCTGAATCTGGAGTCGGAACTTTGGCCTCCGACGACCGCGAGCCCGCGGAGAGGATAGTCCTTAAACGCGATGACTCCACGCCAGAGTTTCCGCATCAAGAGGATGCGGACGGCACCCCGCGCGACTCGACTGGACCGCACCCCGCGCGACTGGATGGAGGCCACCTCGCAGCGATCAATCCACCGACCAGGATGCTCAGGGCGCTACTTCCAAGGATCGCCCTCGGGCCACGATTCGGGGAGCCCTAGAAGCGTCCGGAGATCCTGCCCCACGCGCTTGGCCACCGTCTCACCGTCCCACTCTCTGATCGTTCCAGGGAAGAGCGATTCCGGGGGAAGAGGATGCAGGGGGTCAGGGTGGAGCCAGAGTGTCACACGCGCCCTGGTGGGGTCATGGAACGACAACTGGTCAACGACCAACACTCCCGATACGCGCCGGTTTCGCCACGCTGCTGGAGAGCCGAAGTAGCCGTCGTGGTTCCGGATTCCTCGTGTCTCTGACCTTCCGTCAGGTCCTGATTCATCCACTACCCAGGCGGTGGACCCATACAAGGCATCGTGCACATCTTCATCGTCCTCATCGAACGTGTACATCCCAACCGCGATCACGAACGGCGCGTCGAGATTGCCATATCTGCTTGCCTTCGAGTTGAGGGCGGCGCGAAGTTTCTGTCCGTCATCGATGAACTGGGCTTCGCCATGGGCATAGATGCCGATGGAGCGCGTCTTCTGGCCGCGACTGCTCGCCCGCCGGGGCATAGCATCGATGGTCACGCTCCAATCGCCGCGAGCTAGCGTGAGAGACGGCAGGTCGGCCACGTCCACTTGATCCGGGTCGAGCGTGGCAAGCCAGTCCCGAATCTGCTGCCGAAAGTTCGCGCCCGGAGCACTGTGCAGGCCCTGCTTGATGTCCACGGTGACGAGGAGGAAGTTGGGGTCGCCAACTTGGTCGAGCGCGGCGAGAAGGTCAGCCTCGCGCGACGCCCGGGCCTGTTGGGCTTTGGGAGTGCCGGGCACGATCGCCTCGACGTAGAAAGCGCTTGAGTCGCGCCGCGCCATGAAGTCTGGCCGATGTGATGAGCGAGGCACTTCTGGATGGATGAGCACTTGACACCCCGCGCCAAGCAGCGACTGGTGAAGAAAGAGTTCTAGAAAAGCGCTGCGGGCTTGCGCATTGTCCGAACGAAGGGCGGCGCGCACATCTGCGTAGTTCGGATCGCCGACGTTGTCTGCCCATGCCTGATGTAGTGCGCGGCTCTGCTCCCAGTACGCTCCAGCGACGCGGTTGAAGAACTCGAAGGTGCTCTCTCCGTTTCGCTGCGGGTCGTATTCCGTTCGGTTGCGGGCGTCATAAATCGCTGGGCGAGTCACGCACTTAGCTTGTCGGCGCCCCGTTCTGGTGCTGCCCAGGCTCGCCGCAGCAAGCCGCTCCTGGGTTCTAGAGCGTCGAGATCACCCGATAGAGCGTTGCCTGAGAGATGCCGGTCATGCTCGCGATCTCGGCGCGGCTGTGCTCGCCGGAGGCTAGGAGCTTCTTGATCGTGGCAAGCTTCTTCGCGTCCACCTTCGAGGGGCGACCGCCCACGCGACCCTGCGACTTGGCTGCGTCGAGTCCGGCGCGGGTGCGCTCGATCATCGTGGCGCGCTCCAGCTCCGCGAAAGCCGCGAGGATCGTCAGCATGGCCTTCCCCATCGGACCAGCGCTGAGGTCGATCTGCTCGGTGAGGCTCCTGAAGGTCACGCCGCGGTCGATGAGATCCTCGATGACCTCAAGCACGTTCTTGGTGTTTCGCCCCAGTCTGTCGAGCTTCCACACGACAAAGGTGTCGCCGCGATCGAGGCGGTCGAGGGCCTTGTCGAGTTCCGGACGCGATGCCAGCGTGCCGCTCACGCCGTGGTCGGTGTAGAGCCGATCCACCTTCGCTTCAGCCATCGCCGCATCCTGCAAGGCGGTGTCTTGATCTTTGGTGCTGACTCGCGTGTACCCGATAATTGCCATGGGTCTATTCTCTCAATACTCAACTCTCAAAGCAAGAGGTTTTGCGAGACAGTTTTGAGAGGTTTATCTGCTCCTGATTGAGGCTCGGAGAGCACTCTCACCCAGCCATCGTTTTCGGCATGCGCGATGAGTCGACACAGCCGCCCGCGCCAAGCCCTGCGGCGGACAATGCCGCCACTCGGTACCCTTCCGCAACAGGCCCTTGCTCGTCGCGATATCGTGATGGCGTACATCGCCGTGATGGATCGTCCTGAAGAACTCGTGACGGTCTGCGCCAATGCCTCGGACGACGCGGATCAGGTTCGACGTGCGATTCAGGATGCCTTTGGCATCATGGCGCTTGCAGCCGATGCAGTCCTGTCGATGCAGATGCGACGCTTCACGCCCGTAGAGCGGAAGCGGATGCAAGGCGAGCTCACGGCTCTGAAGGCAAACTTGACGTAGCCGACCTCGCGCACCCCCACGCGATTGGGAGAAACGCCCTAGCTCTGGGCCTCGCCGAGGCGCGCTTCGGGCGTGAGCTCGGCGCGGAGACCGCCGCCGGTCGCAGCCCGGGCAAGAGCGCGACCCAGCGCAGGTGCCTGCTTAAACAAATTGTGACCGGCCACAAAAAGGACAGAGCCTGCCTCCCACACGGCCACGCCGTCCTCACTCCACGGGAGGTCGGTCACCCAGCAGTGAAGGAAATCACGCGGCTCTGGGTGGAGACCGGGCAGCGCCCGTGTCACGTATTCGCGTGCGCGTTCGTCCAGCGATCGAATCGCCGCCGGGTCGATGAAAGTTCCGTCGTCGCGGACGCCGACGGTGTCGCTGAGTCCGACCGAATAGTTTCTGTTGCCCGGTAGCGGCGTCGCGTAGACGCCGACTTCGCCGAAGACGCCGCTGCTGTCCTGCAGGCACGCGACTCGTGCCGGGGCGGCGGCTTTCACGTCGAAGGTCAGCCTGACGTGTGCGGCAAGGCGAACCGGCAGCGACAGGCCGACGCTGCGCGCCAGGCGGGCGGTTTCGCGGCCGGCGCACACGACCACCTTGGAGTAGACAGCCCGGTCGGTGACGCTGCGCACCTCGACCGTCCCGTCGGCGCGGGGATCGATGGAGATGACCTCACCGGTGGTGACCGCATCTGCGAGGGCACCCGTGAGTGCTGTGATCGCGGCTCGGGTACGGATCGCGCCGCCCGATTCGTCGAGCACCGCTGGCCCCGAGTACCCAGCGAGCAGCGGCATCCGCTGGGCGACCTCGGCCGCGTCGATCTCGTGCGCTTCCACGCCGCCGACCTGGTCGAGCACCTGCAGCCGCGCCAGGGCGCTGTCTCCGATCGCCAGGACACCGTCTGATGAGACCAGCTCGACGTCGAAGTGTTCGGCCCACTCATCCCATACGCCGCGGCTTTCGCGCGCGAAAGCGACAAGTCGCGGGTCGTCGTGGGCATGCCGGAAGATCCGAGCCTCGCCTGCGGACTGACCCGTTCCGGGCACACCGGCCTCGTACAAGCGCACCGGAAGGCCCTGCTCCCGCAGCGCGTACGCCGTCGACAGACCGACGATCCCGCCCCCGATCACTGCTACCTCTGGTGAACGCGTCGGCGCAACGTCGTCGTCAATTCTTGTCATCGCGGTTCCTCGATCTGTCAGGGATGTGCGATAGGTCGCAAGAGAAGGGGCCGCTGCCTCGACGTCAACGGACTGTGTCAGCCCGAAGTCACCGCACGCAGCGGCCCCTCATGTCGGGATCAGTACTCCCGGTCTGTGGTGTCAGGCGGGAAGTTTGGAGCCCAACACGTCGAGCTTCTCGATCGTCGGTTCGGAGAACAACGTGCCGGTGTTTTCACCGAGAGCGACCGCAACAGGGCCGGACAGGTGGGCGTCGCGGCCGGCGTCATCGGGGAACACGTCGAAGATGCCGAACGAGGTCGGCCCGAGGCGGATCGCGAACCACGCGGTGGTCGCCTGCTCGTCCTCGACAAGAGCACGGCCGCTGTCAAGGAACTCCTTGACGTCGTCCTCCTTGCCTGGCAGCGCGTCGAACCTGACCAGCAGTCCCTTGGTCACACTCATGACTTCTCCTCTTCCTTTGTTGTGGTGCCCGCGAGTTGGGAAACGATCGCCGCGGAGAACGCCGTCAGGTCCTCCGGCGAGCGGCTGGTGACGAGATTCTTGTCGACCACGACCTCCTGATCAACGACGTTCGCGCCGGCATTGCGCAGATCCGTGCGGATGCTCGGGAAGGACGTCAGAGTGCGACCGCTGGCCACGCCGGCCTCGATCAACGTCCACGGTCCGTGACAGATGGCCGCCACGGGCTTGCCGCTCTCGACGAAGTCGCGGACGAAGGCGACAGCGTCCTTGTCGACCCGGAGCTGGTCGGGGTTCACCGTGCCGCCGGGAAGCAGCAGGGCGTCGTAGTCGCCCACCGCGGCGTCGGCGACCAACCCGTCGACGGTGAACGTGCCCGCTTCATCCAGGTCGTTCTTACGGGCCTTGATCTCGCCGTCGCGGATCGAGAGAACCTCGGTCTGAGCGCCGGCCCGTTCCAATGCTTCGCGGGGTTGCTCGAGCTCAACGCGCTCGACCCCGTCGGCGGCGAGGATCGCGACCCTCCTGCCCTGAAGATCCGCTGCCATCTCAGTTCTCCTTCTTTCCGTTCGACATGCCGGGCTTGATGAGGACCTTGGTCCAACCCTTGGACCTGGCATCGAAGTTCTTGTAGGCATCGGCAGCCTGGTCCAGCGAGATCTCGTGGGAGACGATCCAGGAAGGGGTCACCTTGCCGGCCGCGATCAAGTCTCGCAACCGGCGGTTGTACCGCTTGACCGGAGCCTGTCCGCTTCCCATGGTCTGCCCCTTGAACCAATGTGTGCCGAAGTCGATGGCCGCCTTGCCCTGCTTGGCCAATTCGCCCTCGGCCCCCGGGTCCTGGGGGACGAACACGCCAACGGTGCCGATCCCTCCGGTGAAGCGGACCGCGTTGATGAGCATGTTCAAGGTGGCGGCGGTGTCCTCGTTGCCCTGCGGATCGTGGGCCTGGTAGCCCACGCATTCGCAACCACGGTCAGCTCCGAGCCCCATCGTCTCGTCCAGCACAGCCTGCACGGGGTCGACCTTGGAGTCGTCGATGGCGATCGCACCGATCTGCTCGGCCAGCGCGAGCCGGTCAGGGTGGCGATCGACCACCATCACCTTTGCTGCGCCCTTGATCATCGCGGACAGGGCGGCCATCAATCCGACCGGACCCGCCCCAGCGATCACAACGCTGTCGCCGGGGATCACGCCGGCCATCTCGGTGGCGTGGTAGCCGGTGGGGAAAATGTCAGAGAGCATGACGTAATCGTTCTCCCTCTCCTCCGCATCCTCGCCCAGGCGCAGCGCGTTGTGGTCACCGAAAGGCACGCGGAGCAGCTCCGCTTGGCCACCGCCATAGGGACCCATGTCGGCGAACCCATAGGCCGCTCCGGCGAATGATGGTTCGGGCTGGGTGGTGAGACAGTAGTTGGTCAGGCCGCGTTCGCAGTTCTTACAGAATCCGCACGAGATGTTGAACGGGAGCACAACCCGGTCTCCGACCCTGACCTTCTCCACGCCACTACCGACTTCGATGACCTCCCCCATGTTCTCGTGACCGAACGTCCGGCCTACTTCGAAGGAAGTCCGCCCCTCGTACATGTGGAGGTCCGAGCCGCAGATGTTCGTCGTCGTTACCCTAACCAGGACATCGGTGGGTCGCTCGATCTTCGCGTCCGGGACCTCCTTCGTGCTGACCTGACGGGGTCCCTCGTACACTACTGCTTTCATGTCCACTCCGATCAAATGGTGTTGCTCGATAGCCTGCTGGCCTCGATAGCCTGTTGATAGGGCCTTGACAACGCCAGCCTTCGCGAGACAGTGAACGCCCACCGAAACCACGTTCTGATGTGCGTTTTCGGCGCGAACCGTGGCCTCTATCGCGAGTGCACCGTAAACGATCGATTGTGAGAGGCATCTCGGGCCGAAGAGCTTGGAAGCTGGCTGAGTCACGGTACGCTCGCGCCGTGAGTGATGACGATGTACTTCGCAGCCGCATTGCGATCGATCGAGCGCAGTCGCGATCATGGGTCGAGGTGGCGCAGTCTGCCCGGCTCCTGCGGGATCTCCTGACCGAGACGCCGCCAGCCATCGAGGGGTCGCCATTCAGCGTCATCGATGAGGAGCTGCCGCAGTCATGCGAAAAATGGTGCCGTTCATACCTGTCCTCAGCGCTCGAGCATCTTGGCATGTGGGCGGATTACGTAGCGCCGCTGTCATTCCACCCTGAAGCGGTCGTGCACCACGAAGCGCGTCCCGCGCAAACGCTTGCACGCGCGGCGCTCGAGTCTGCATCTCAAGCCGTATGGGTCATGTCCTCGCGCGATCCACGCGAGGTGCTACGGCGGCATCTATCCCTCGTTCTCGCAGACTGGGCGGAGCAGCGCAAGGCTGAGGTGGACGTGGAGCGCAAGGAAGTCCTCAAACAGCAACGGCTCGATCTGCTCGCCATTCTTGCGAGCCACGGCGTCAAGGTCGATGATCCGTCCTACCTGACACTCGTCACTGCGGCGGCGCATGAGGTACGGACGAACCTTTCCGATGGCGATCTCGCTGACCCGGCGCAAGTCGAGCGCCTGTGGCGCGCATCTGCTGGCTCGGCCCATGGAAAAATGTGGCCATCGCTTGAACTACGAGTGTCTGTCGAACGCGACGGGCGATCGTTCTCGTTCCCGGATGCCGACGCGATGTCAGCGATCCTCGTGCTCGCGAACAGGGTTACGCAGTATGGCGTGTTTCGGTTCATCGACTACGCGGGGCACGAGCCGCAACTCGCTGAGCGCCTCCGGGCAACCTCTCTAAGCTGGTACGCGCGCATCCCGAAGGTCCCAGGAGCACCGACGCGGCTCGAGGATGTTTCTGGCTACCCGCCCTTATGACTCAGCCCTCGCACTCTGGAACGCAAGGGTTCGCTAACTAAACGGGATGAGTGCGGTGAATTCCGACTCGCCGCCGCGAGGCTTGCCCGAAGTGCCTCATCCACTGCGGTCGATCAGCGATGGCGCTCTAGAACCAACGGAAGCCAAATGCAACCCGGGGGCCGCCGGGGGGCCGCGCACTGATTCTCGGCGCCGATTGCGTTCGGTCAATCCCAGTAGTTTCTAGGTGGGCCCTGCCGGGATCGAACCGACGACATCCACGGTGTAAACGTGGCGCTCTACCAGCTGAGCTAAAGGCCCTGGTGTGCCCAGTCTATCGGGCGGACGATGCGCACCCGTGTCGTGGAAGAGGGATAGGCTGAACCCGGCGCGCGTTGTGCACAGCTGACAAGGCTGCCCGTGTCGCTTCCCGTTTCCTTGGCATGACCTGCCAGCTTGACGAAAGGTTCCCCCGTGACCGTGCACGACCAGGATCCGTACTCCCAGGGTCCCCAGGACAGCGACCCGGAAGAGACGGGCGAATGGCAGCAGTCGCTCGATGAGCTGGTTGACGCCAAGGGCCACGGACGTGGCCGCGAGATCATGCTCAGCCTCCTCAAGCGCTCCAAGGAGCTGCACCTGGGCGTGCCGATGGTCCCGACCACCGACTACATCAACACCATCGCGCCGGAGAACGAGCCCGAGTTCCCTGGCGACGAGGAGGTCGAGCGCCGGTACCGCGCCTGGATCCGCTGGAACGCGGCCATCACGGTGCACCGCGCCCAGCGCCCCGGCATCGGGGTCGGTGGTCACATCTCGACGTACGCGTCCTCCGCGGCGCTGTATGAAGTGGGCTTCAACCACTTCTTCAAGGGCGCCGACCACCCCGGTGGCGCCGACCAGATCTTCATCCAGGGCCACGCCTCACCCGGCACCTACGCCCGCTCCTTCCTCGAGGGGCGCCTCACCGAGGACCAGCTCGACGGCTTCCGCCAGGAGAAGTCGCACGCGCCGAACGGCATCCCGTCCTACCCGCACCCGCGCCTGATGCCGGAGTACTGGCAGTTCCCGACGGTGTCGATGGGCCTCGGTCCGATCAACGCCATCTACCAGGCGATGTCGAACAAGTACCTCGAGAACCGCGGCATCAAGGACACGTCCCAGTCGCACGTCTGGGCGTTCCTGGGCGACGGCGAGATGGACGAGGTCGAGAGCCGCGGACAGCTGCAGGTCGCAGCCAACGAGGGACTGGACAACCTCACCTTCATCGTCAACTGCAACCTGCAGCGCCTCGACGGCCCCGTGCGCGGCAACGGCAAGATCGTGCAGGAGCTCGAGTCGTTCTTCCGCGGCGCGGGCTGGAACGTCATCAAGGTGGTCTGGGGCCGCGAGTGGGACGACCTGCTCGCCCGCGACACCGAGGGTGCGCTGCTCAACCTCATGAACGTCACCCCCGACGGCGACTACCAGACGTACAAGGCCGAGTCCGGCGCATACATCCGTGAGCACTTCTTCGGCCGCGACGAGCGGGCCGCGGCCCTCGTCAAGGACTACTCCGACGACGACATCTGGAACCTCAAGCGCGGTGGCCACGACTACCGCAAGGTCTACGCCGCGTTCAAGGCCGCGACCGAGCACAAGGGCAAGCCCACCGTCATCCTCGCGAAGACCGTCAAGGGCTACGGCCTCGGACCGCACTTCGAGGGCCGCAACGCGACCCACCAGATGAAGAAGATGACGCTGGACAACCTCAAGACGTTCCGCGACGCCATGCACATCCCGATCACGGATGCGCAGCTGGAAGAGAACCCGTACCTGCCCCCGTACTACAACCCGGGGCCTCAGGACGAGACGATCCAGTACATGCTCGAGCGCCGCAACGCGCTCGGCGGGTTCCTCCCGGAGCGCCGCTCGACCCACGTCGGGCTCTCCCTCCCGGACGACTCGGCATATGCCTTGCCCAAGAAGGGCTCCGGCACGCAGGAGATCGCCACGACCATGGCGTTCGTCCGCCTGCTGAAGGACCTGCTGCGCTCCAAGGAGTTCGGTCACCGCATCGTGCCGATCATCCCCGACGAAGCGCGCACGTTCGGCATGGACGCCTACTTCCCGTCGGCGAAGATCTACAACCCGAACGGCCAGCACTACACCTCGGTCGACCGTGAGCTCCTCCTCGCCTACAAGGAGAGCCCGCAGGGCCAGATCGTGCACGTCGGCATCAACGAGGCCGGCGCCCTCGCCGCCTTCACCGCGGCGGGCACGTCCTATGCCACGCACGGCGAGCCGCTGATCCCGGTCTACATCTTCTACTCGATGTTCGGATTCCAGCGCACGGGCGACGCCCAGTGGGCAGCCGGCGACCAGATGGCCCGCGGGTTCATCATGGGCGCCACGGCCGGTCGCACCACCCTCACGGGTGAGGGACTTCAGCACGCCGACGGCCACTCGCACCTGCTCGCCGCCACCAACCCGGCGACGATCTCGTACGACCCGGCCTACGGCTACGAGATCGCGCACATCGTGCGCTCCGGTCTCGAGCGGATGTACGGCGGCCAGCACGAGGACCCGAACGTGATGTACTACATCACGCTCTACAACGAGCCTCTCGTGATGCCGGCCGAGCCGGAGGATGTCGACGTCGACGGCATCGTCCGCGGTATCCACCGCGTCTCCGTCGGCGAGGGCGAGGGACACCGCGCACAGCTGTTCGCATCCGGTGTCGGACTCCCCTGGGCCCTCGAAGCGCAGGAGCTGCTGAAGAAGGATTGGGGCGTGATCGCCGATGTCTGGTCGGTCACCTCGTGGACCGAGCTGCGCCGCGACGGCCTCGCCGCCGACGAGCACAACTTCCTGCACCCCGAGGCCGAGCCGCGCACCGCGTACCTCACTCAGAAGCTCCAGGGTGCCGAGGGACCGGTCGTCGCGGTCAGCGACTTCATGCACGCCGTGCAGGACCAGATCCGTCCGTGGGTCCCGAACCGCTTCGCCACTCTCGGTGCCGACGGCTTCGGCTTCTCCGACACCCGTGCCGCCGCACGGCGCTTCTTCAAGATCGACGGCCCGTCCATCGTGGTCCGCACGCTGCAGTCGCTCGCCGAGGACGGCAAGGTCGACCGTTCGCTCGCGGCCCAGGCGATCGAGAAGTACCGCCTGCACGATGTGAACGCCGGGACCAGCGGCAACGCGGGCGGCGAAAGCTGAGCCCTCGGTGACAGGTTCTTCTCCCTCCGGCATGGACAAGGCCGCGACACTCACCTGGCTGCGCCGGATCTCCGGTGACATCGCTTCGGTGACGATCAAACGCCTGGAGGACACCCTCCCGTGGTACGCCGACATGCCACCAGCCCGCCGCTCCGCGGTCGGGCTGGTGGCCCAGGCGGGCATCACCTCGTTCATCCAGTGGTATGAAGACCCCACCTCCACGCCGTGGATCGCCGCCGACATCTTCGCGGCAGCCCCGCGCGAGCTGTTGCGCAGCGTGAGCCTCCAGCAGACTCTGCAGCTCATCCGCGTGACGGTCGAGGTCACGGAGGAACGCGTCGCCGGACGAGGCGACGATCTGCGGGAGGCGATCCTCCTCTACTCCCGCGATGTGGCCTTCGCCGCCGCTGATGTGTATGCCAGAGCCGCCGAAGCCCGCGGACTCTGGGATGCCCGGCTGGAGGCCCTCGTCGTCGATTCGATCCTCACCGGCGAAGCCGACGAAGAGCTGCCGAGCCGGATCGCCGCACTCGGATGGCATGGTCATGGCGAGGTGGCCGTGCTCGTGGGCACCACGCCCGCGCAGTTCGACGTCGACCTGGTTCGTCGCACCGCACGCAAGCTCGCGGTCGACGTGCTCATCGGTGTGCAGGGTTCCCGGCTCGTGCTGGTCCTGGGGCGCGCCCGCGTCGAGGGGCAGGACGGCGAAGAGGAAGAGCTCGGGTTCCGGGAGATCGCCTCCCGCCTCGAGCCCTCGTTCGGTCCTGGCTATGTCGTGCTCGGACCGGAGGTCGCCGCACTCGTCGATGCGAGCCAGAGCGCCCGTGCCGCTCTCGCCGGTTTCGCGGTCGCCCGTGCATGGCGCGGTGCTCCCCGCCCGGTCGAAGCCGACGACCTGCTGCCCGAGCGCGCCCTCGCCGGCGACCCGCTCGCCAAGCAGACCCTCATCGAACGCATCTTCCGCCCGTTGCAGGCCCACTCGACCGACCTGGTCACCACGCTGTGGAGCTACCTCGACAACGGGCGCTCCCTCGAGGCCACGGCACGCGAGCTCTTCGTGCATCCCAACACCGTGCGATACCGCCTGAAGCGCGTCAGCGAGGTGATCGGCTGGGATGCCACCGGTCCCCGCGAGGCCCTCATCCTGCAGACCGCGCTGATCCTCGGCTCGATCGGCGCCGCAGACCAGGTCCGTCGACGCGCACCGCTTCGCCGCCCTCCGCGCTGAGTCGGCTTTCTGTACGCCACACACAAGGGTTTTTCGGAATCTTGTGATGGATCATCCACCGCTTCGCCCCGATCGTTGGCAGACTGGGTGGGTGATTGTCGTCGTATGCCCTGGACAGGGCTCGCAGACCCCCGGTTTCCTCGCCCCCTGGCTCGAGCTCGACGGAGTGGCAGACCGCCTCGCCGTGTACTCGGACGCCGCGGGGGTCGACCTGATCGAGCACGGAACGGTGTCGGACGCCGACACGATCCGGGACACGCGCGTCGCGCAGCCCCTGATCGTCGCCGCGTCGCTGATCGCCGGTGACGCACTGACGCAGCGAGCCGGACGCCGCGCCGACGGGATCGCCGGTCACTCGGTCGGTGAGATCGCCGCGCTCGTCGGCAGCAACGTGATCGATGCCGACACCGGTATGCGCCTCGTGGGCATCCGCGGGCGGGCGATGGCTGATGCCGCGGCGCAGGAGCAGACGGGTATGAGCGCCGTGCTCGGAGGCGACGAAGACGCTCTCCTCGCGCGCCTCACCGAACTCGACCTCTCGCCCGCCAACTACAACGGCGGCGGCCAGATCGTCGTCGCCGGCGCCCTCCCCGCACTCGCCGCACTCGCGGAGGAGCCGCTCAAGGGCACCCGCGTGGTCCCGCTGCAGGTCGCCGGAGCGTTCCACACGCAGTACATGGCTTCCGCAGTCACAGCCCTCCGTGACGCCGTCGCCGACGTCACGCCGGCAGATCCCGACATCACCCTGTGGACCAACCGCGACGGCTCTGCCGTCACGGACGGCCCGCAGGCGCTGAGCTTCCTCGTCGACCAGGTGTCGTCGCCGGTGCGATGGGACCTCTGCATGCAGTCGTTCGCCGAAGCCGGCGTCACCGGTGTGATCGAACTGGCACCGGCCGGCGCTCTGGTGGGTCTCGCCAAGCGCGGCCTCCGTGGTGTCCCCACCGTCGCCGTGAAGACCCCTGAAGACCTCGATGCAGCAGTCGCGCTGCTGAACGGAGAAGCCGCATGAGCGTCACCCTCGCCCAGCTCACGGGTCCCGCGTACACGCGCATCTACTCGTACGGCGCCGCCCGCGGTGAGAACGCCGTGCCCAACGAGGACCTGATCGGCCCGATCGACTCCAGCGACGAGTGGATCCGTCAGCGCACCGGCATCGTAACGCGCGCTCGCGCCGACAAGGGCACGGACGCGATCGACCTGGCCACCGCCGCGGCTGCCGAGGCGATCGAGAGGTCGGGTGTTCCGGCAGACCAGGTCGACCTGGTGATCGTGGCGACGATCAGCAACCCGAAGCAGACCCCCTCGGTCTCGGCGATCGTCGCCGACCGCGTCGGAGCGAATCCCGCTGCCGCGTACGACATCAACGCCGCCTGCGCTGGATACGCCTACGCGATCGCCCAGGCCGATGCGCTGATCAAGGCCGGGGCCGCCCGCTACGCGCTGGTCATCGGTACAGAGAAGCTCTCCGACGTCGTCGACCCGACCGACCGCAGCATCTCGTTCCTCCTCGGCGACGGGGCGGGCGCCGCACTGATCGGTCCGAGCGACACGCCCGGCATCGCCCCCGCCGTCTGGGGATCCGACGGTTCCAAGGCCGACGCCGTGGGAATGAACGGCACCCTCACCGACTTCCGCGACGGCGTGGTTCCATGGCCGACCCTGCGCCAGGAAGGTCCCACCGTCTTCCGCTGGGCGGTCTGGGAGATGGCGAAGGTCGCGCGCGAGGCACTGGACAAGGCGGGTGTGGAGCCGGCCGACATCGCCGCCTTCATCCCCCACCAGGCCAACATGCGGATCATCGACGAGTTCGCCAAGCAGCTGAAGCTGCCGGAGACCACGGTCATCGCGCGCGACATCGAGACCACGGGCAACACCTCGGCCGCGTCCATCCCCCTGGCCAGCCACCGTCTGATGGCCGAGCACCCCGAGCTTTCCGGTGGACTCGCGCTGCAGATCGGATTCGGTGCGGGACTCGTGTTCGCCGCACAGGTCGTCGTCCTTCCCTGAGAATGCGCTGACTTTCCCTAGACTGTTCCACGGTTCCGAAAACAACCCGCAAGAAAGAGGAAGACCACATGGCTTTCACCAACGACGAGGTCCTCGCTGGCCTCGCAGAGCTCATCACCGACGAGACCGGCATCAACGCTTCCGAGGTCGCCCTCGAGAAGTCGTTCACGGACGACCTCGACATCGACTCCATCTCGATGATGACGATCGTCGTCAACGCCGAGGAGAAGTTCGGCGTCACCATCCCCGACGACGAGGTCAAGAACCTCAAGACCGTCGGCGACGCCGTCAACTTCATCGTCGCGGGCCAGGAGTAATCCCGGCAGGATGCCACCCCCGCACCTCGCGGGGAGTGGCATCCTCCGACCTGCCCTCTCACCCGTTCGACTTCGTTTCGACAAGGAACCACACCCCATGACCAAGCGCATCGTCGTCACCGGCATCGGCGCCACCTCCGCCATCGGCGGCACGGCCCCGGAGAACTGGACAAACCTGCTTGCCGGCATGTCCGGCACCCGCACGCTCGAACACGACTGGGTGCAGCAGTACGAGCTGCCCGTCACGTTCGCCGCCGAGGCGATCGTCCGCCCGGAAGAGGTCCTCCCCCGGCATGAGGCCAAGCGCCTCGACCCCTCGTCGCAGTTCGCGTTGATCGCGGCGCGCGAAGCCTGGGAGGACGCAGGTTCCCCCGAGGTGGCTCCCGAACGGCTCGGCGTCGACTTCGCCACCGGGATCGGCGGCCTCTGGACGCTTCTCGACGCATGGGACACCCTGCGCGAGAAGGGTCCCCGTCGGGTGATGCCGCTCACGGTCCCGATGCTCATGCCGAACGCCGCTGCGGGCAACCTGTCGCTGCAGTTCCATGCACGTGCCTACGCGCAGACCGTGGTCAGCGCCTGCGCCTCCAGCACCGAGTCGATCATCCACGCTCTCCACCACCTGCAGGATGGCCTCGCGGACGTCGTGATCGCCGGTGGCACCGAGTCGGCGATCCACCCCATCACGATGGCCTCCTTCGCCTCCGCGCAGGCGCTGTCCCGCCGGAACGACGACCCGGCCCATGCCTCCCGCCCCGGCGCGATCGACCGCGACGGGTTCGTCATGGGTGAGGGCGCCGCCGCACTCATCCTCGAGACCGAGGAACACGCGAAGGCACGCGGGGCCAAGATCTACGGGTATGTGCTCGGCGGCGGAGTCACAGCCGACGCCTACCACATCACCGGGAACGACCCCGAGGGGAACGGTGCGGCACGAGCCGTGACCCAGGCCCTCGACGAGGCCGGCGTCACCGCCGACCAGGTCACGCACATCAACGCGCACGCGACGTCGACGCCGGTGGGCGACCCGAACGAGTACGTCGCGCTCAAGAAGGTCTTCGGCGAGCGGATCGACGAGATCCCGGTCTCCGCGACGAAGGCTTCGACCGGACATCTGCTGGGCGGCACCGGCGCGCTCGAGGCGATCTTCTCGCTCCTCGCCCTGCGCGACCGCGTCGCACCTCCGACGATCAACATGACGGAGCCGGACCCCGCGGTCCCGTTCCGTCTCTCGGGCGAAGCCACGCCTCTCGGCGACGGCCCGCAGATCGCGATCAGCAACTCCTTCGGCTTCGGCGGACACAACGCGGTCCTCGTTCTCGCCAGCGCCGACTGATACGCCACGCACACGAAGAGCGGCCCTCGGGATTCCGAGGGCCGCACTTCGCGTATGCATGAGGATCACACGGATGCATGAGTATCCACCGGTACTCGGTCATTCCCGTGTGCACAGGTCATGCAGATGCGCACGGAGCCGTCAGGCGGAGCGGAGGCTCCCGAGCTTTCGCGAACGGGTCTCGCGCATCCGGGTGATGCGCGGGAGGAACCAACCGATCAACGGACCGACGCCGAAGGCGAAGAGGACGGTTCCTACTCCGACGGGGCCTCCGAGGAGGAAGCCGACGAGCAGCACGCTCCCCTCGATCAACGTGCGCACCAGCCATACCGCCCAGCCTGTTCGCCGAACGAGTCCCGTCATCAGGCCGTCACGAGGGCCCGGGCCGAAGTCGGCAGCGATGTAGAGGCCGGTCGCGAAGGCCAGCAGCAGCAGCCCGAAGACGAACATCGGAGCGCCGATCCATACCGAGGACGGCTGCGGGATCAGGGCGAGCGCGAGGTCCGCACTCGGACCGACGAGCAGGGCATTCAACACGGTGCCCAGCCCCACGCGTTGGCGCAACGGGATCCAGAGCAGGAGGACGACGATCGAGACCAGCACGGTCATGACGCCGTATCCGAGCCCGGTCTGCTCCGCGAGACCGAGTGCCAGCACGTCCCACGGTGCCACTCCGATGCCACCGCGCACCATGAACCCGAGCGCGACGCCGTAGAGGAACAGACCGACGAGCAGCTGCACGAACCGCTCGATGAGGTCACGCCGACTGGTGGCGGTCACGGGGAGGAGCACGGAACGGAGGATCATCCCTCCACTCTGGCCCCTGTCCCCCCATCCGAAGCGATACCACTCACCGCAAAGTGGCCTGCGTAGATCAGTCCACTTTGCGTCATGCTGGACATATGGGATCACGTCTCGTCGAACAGCTCGGGGTGCACAACGTCGCCGGCGCCACGGCATCGGCGCTCGCAGACCAGATCAGGGCGCTGATCCTCGACGGCCGCCTCACCGTCGGCGAGCGTCTCCCGAGTGAGCGCGCCCTTGCGCTCGAGCTGCGCCGTTCTCGCTCCACGATCACTCGCGCGTACGGCATCTTGGAATCGGACGGCTACGTCTCGCGCCTGCACGGGGGAAGCACGCGCGTCACCCTCCCGAATGGACATACTGCTCCTGGAGCCGAGGCCGACGACGAGTCGATCGACCTCTCCATCGCGTCGATGGACTCGACGCCGGGGTTGTACGACGCGACCGTGCGGTCGCTGCCGCGTCTCGCGGCGCTGCGCGGCACCAGCGGGTACTCGCTCCGCGGACTCCCCGAGCTGCGCGAGGCGGTCGCTCAGCGCTTCCGCGATCGGGGCGCGCCGACGTCGGCCGACGAGATCATCATCACCTCCGGAGCGCTCAATGCGATCAATCTGATCCTCGCGGCGATCGGGCGTCGCGGAGAGAAGGCGCTGGTGGAGCAGCCGACTTTCCCTCACGCACTGGAGGCCCTGCACCGCCACGGGTACCGGCTTGTTCCGACGCCCGTGGATGCCGACGGGTGGGATGCCAGGCACCTGAACGAGACGCTGCTCAGCGCCCGGCCGCATGTCGCATACCTCATCCCCGACTTCCACAACCCGACCGGAGCGACGCTTCCCGATGACGAGCGGTCGCGGATCACGACCACAGCCCGCAACGTGGGTACCCACCTCATCGTCGACGAGACGACCACCGAACTCGACATCGACCGGGGATGGTCACCGACTCCGATGGCCGCGGGCGGGCCCAATGTGATCACCGTCGGATCGATGTCGAAGATCGCCTGGGGCGGGATGCGCATCGGCTGGATCCGTGCGGAGTGCTCCGTCATCGCGCGGCTGCTCGCCGTGCGCCCCTCCTTCGAACTCGGCACGGCCCTGCTCGAACAGTGCATCGCCGTCGAACTCCTCGCCGACATGTCGGCGCTCACAGCGCATGTCCGTCGACGTCTGCACGCCGGACGCAGCGCCGTCGAGGAAGGGGTGGCCGCCATCCCCGGGTTCCGGATGCCACATACGCCCGGCGGACTCTCCGCCTGGGTCGACATCGGCGCACCGCTGTCGACCGCGCTCTCTCTCGCCGCCCGCGAAAGGCAGCTCGTCCTTCCTCCCGGCCCCCGCTTCACGACGGGCGGAGTGCTCGAACGCCGACTGCGCATCCCCATCACGCTGCCCCCCGAGCGCATGTCGGAGGCGATGCGGCGGTTGTCCCTGGCCTGGGACGACGTGCGCGGCGGGAGCCCGTCCGCGTCCGGTGCGTTGCAGCACGCGGCCGTCATCTGACACGGACGACGAGGACCCCGCCTCGTTTCCGGGGCGGGGTCCTCGTCGTGCGGAGCGGGGATACGTCTTCTCAGCGTCCGGGATCACTCACCGGCATCCGATACTCACGCCTCCCCCGTTCCGGTCTGTGGCGCCGGGCTAGCCGACCTTATGGAGCCAGACGACTCTGGCGTCGTCGCTGGCATGACGGAAGGGCTCCAGTTCCTCATCCCACGCCGACCCCAGGGCGATGTCGAGTTCGCGCTGCAACTCGACGGCACTCCCTGCCGCGATCTCCATCGCGTAGCGGATGCGGTCCTCGCCGACCACGATGTTGCCGGCTGCGTCGGTCTGGGCATAGTGGATACCGAGGTCGGGCGTATGCAGCCACCGGCCGCCGTCGCTGCGCGGCGTGGGGTCCTCGGTCACCTCGAAGCGAAGGTGCTCCCACCCACGGATGGAGGTCGCGAGAGCCGCGCCGGTACCGACGGGGCCGTCCCAGTAGAACTCCGCCCGTCGGGCACCCTCGAGCACGGGCTGCTCGGTCCAGTCGAAGTTCACCGCACGCCCGATAGCGCGACCCACCGCCCATTCGAGGTGCGGGCAGAGCGCGCGAGGCGCAGAGTGGATGAACACCACTCCGCGTGCGTAAGCCGTCGCCATGATCTCTCCGTTTCATCAGGTGCGTCTTCCCCAACGACCTGAACCACGAAGTGGCGAGAATATGCGGTTGTGCGCCCATTCTCGCCGAGATCCCCGCAAATCACAAGCATGTGGTTCCACGACGAGGGCCCCGGTCCGTAGACCGGGGCCCTCGGGCGCTTCGACGGGCTCAGCGACCCACCGTGGAGATGCTCACGCCTCGCTCATGGCCTGCTTGACCTGCTGGCCCTTCGCGGCGTAGTAGGCCGCGCGAGCAGCATCCTTGCGGGCCTGCTCGGCATACCCGAACTCGAGCGTCTCCTGGTCGACCTCGTAGTTGGGCACGTCGTCGGTGCCGTGGTACTTCTCGATGTAGGCGTCGAGCTCGGGGCCCGAGGTCCACGACGTGATGAGGCAGTAGCGGGGCTCGGTGCCGTTGTGGGTGGCCGCGTGCCACAGGCGCTGCGTGTCCACGATGAGCTGAGCGCCGGCCGGGAGGGCGATACGGTACTCGATGCTCGGGTCGGTGCGGTTCTCACGCAGGACGAAGTAGCTGTCCTTGTCGTCCGTGAGGTTGAAGAAGCCACGGACGACCCAGCCGGTGCCATCGGGGTTGAGGCGGTTGTTGTCGTCCTGGTGGAGGTTGTAGAGGCAGTCACCGTAGGGCGTCGGCTGCAGCTCGATGACGCGGCACCGACCAACGTTCGCACCCGGCTCCTGAGCGCGACGCGTCAGGTTCGGAGCCTTCTCGGTCTGGGAGTCGATCCAGACGCCGTCCTTGTCGGTGCGCGGCGGCTTGTGGTTCCAGAACCCGTTGCACTCGATGTCGCCGAAGGCGCTGGCGAGAGGTGCGAAGCGGGTGTCGCCCGACGACTTCCAGTCGTTGTACTCGATGTCGAGCCACTCCTTGGGGTCGAGCTCCTGGTTGTAGCTGTCGAGGACGACGAATCCCTTTTCCTCGAGCGCAGCGGACTTGATGTATCCCATGATCGAGTCATGTTCCTTTCATCGGGGGCCAGCACGTTTTAACAGGCCCTGATAAGGCAAGCCTAACAGCGTCCCCCGCGAGCCCCTCGGAGGTCGACCGTGCATAACCGAATAGACTGATCGGGGCGCCCGGCCAGGCCTCGGCACCCGTCGCAACGGGAGGACGAGACACCAGCATGAGCACCGCGACCAACGTCGAGGCGACAGCAGTCAACACGATCGAGTGGCTCGCGGCGGGCGGCACCACCATCGTGGTCCCCGTGTATCAGCGGCAGTACCGATGGGACATCGGCGGCTGCGAGCGGCTGCTCTCCGACATCCGCGCTGTGGCAGGCGAAGACGACGCCCACCGTCACTTCATCGGTTCGATCCTCTCCGCGCAGGACAACGTCTCCTCCGATGCCGACCTCATCCTCATCGACGGCCAGCAGCGCATCACCACGCTGATGCTGCTCGTCGCTGCGCTGCATCACTCCATCCGCGACACCGACCCCTCACTGGCGGCCGATCTCGAACGCGTGCTCGTCCGCTCCGACTCCCCCGGTCGCACGAAGCTGCGCCCGCACGACGCCTGGGCTGACCTGTACGAATCGGTCGTGTTGGATCGACGCGGCGATGCCGATCGCGAGTCCCGCTTCGACGACAACTACGCCTTCTTCCGCAGTCAGATCCATGTCGACGAGGTACCCACCATCTGGCGAGGGCTGCAGAAGCTCGAGCATGTGTCGATCACCCTCGGCGCTCGCGCCAACGCCCAGCAGATCTTCGAGAGCCTGAACTCGACAGGCGAACCGCTGCGTGACCACGAGCTCATCCACAACTACATCCTCATGGGACTCAGTCACGCCGAGCAGATCGACGTCGAGACACGTTTCTGGCTGCCGATCGAACGGCACACCGGTGAGGCGATCGGCGCCTTCTGGCGGCACTACCTCGTGTTCATCACCGGCCGCGAGGTCGCCGCGAACGGGGAACACGGGGTCTACAGCGCCTTCCGGCACTCGTTCCCCCGCGTCGACGTCGCCCACCTGCAGGCCCACGCGGCGCAGTGGCGACACTACGCGGAGATCTACGGCATCCTGCTCGACCCGTCGCAGGAGCAGGACCCCGAGATCGCGCAGCAGCTGCGTCACGTCAACACCTTCGGTCGTTCCTCGTACCCTCTCGTGATGAGCGCGTACAGCGACCACATCCGCGGGGTCATCGACCGCGACGAGTTCATCGAGACCCTGGAGTGGCTGCAAGCCCTGTACCTGCGCCGTGCGCTGGTGAACCTGCCGGCCGAACGACTCGTCGCGAGACTGTGCCGGGCCCGCCGTGACGGTAGGGACGCGCTCGCGCGGGCGTTCGCTCGCATCACCCCGTCGGACGAGCGGGTGAGTGCGGTGCTGAAGTACAGCGAACTCCCCCACCCTGCCTACGTGCTCGGACGGTTGGAAGGCGTGGAAGACCTCGACGCCTACGACATCGAGCACATCGTCCCGACCGTGCCGGGCGACGCGTGGTCCGGCGACGGTACGCGCCAGTGGAGCGAGTACTCCGAGGACGAGCAGAACAGCCATCGCGCGCTCGCCCCGACCCTCGGCAACCTCACCCTGCTCGAGGAGCACCTCGCTGAGCGCGTGTTCGGCGCCTCGTTCCCTGTCAAGCGCTCGGACGCGTACGCACGCAGCGCGGTGCCGGCGACGCGAGAGCTGGCCGACGTCGACTCGTGGAACACCGCAGCGATCACACGCCGCACCGTCGCGCTCACCTCCGACCTGATCCGCATCTGGGCGCGACCCGCCCTCCCCGAGATCGACGACGACGGACTGACCCCGATCCTGGATGCCGTGCGCCGCCGCGGGTGGCCGACCGGATGGGAGCGGGAATTCGACTACGTCGAGTATCGAGGCGAGCGCTGGGAGGTGCCGGACGTGAAGTACCTCTTCAACCGCGTCTTCCGCCGCGCCTGGACCGACACGACAGACGCAGCCCTCGCCTACTGTGCCGCACACGGAGGGCCCATCTATCAGGACATGGCCTGGAAGGGTCAGTGGGATGAGCTCGGCGAGGGGCACTTCCTCTACATGGGCTGGGATTCCAACTACATGATGACCGCTGTGCAGGGTGTGCTCGAGGAGTCGGGCATCGCCTCGGAGGTCTTCGTCAAGTACTCCTACATCGGGAATGTGATGTGAACATGAGCACCATCGTGCGCAAGCTGCAGGACCTCACCGTCGAAGAGCACACTCTCACGGTCCCGCTGGTGTGGGGCGACCCCACGGACCATCGAACCATCGACGTCTTTGCGCGCGTGGTCGCTCGCGAGGGCGGTGAGGCCCTTCCCTACCTGGTGTTCCTGCAGGGCGGACCCGGCCACGAAGCGCCGCGCCCCTTCCACTCCTCGACGTCGCCTGCCTGGCTCGACGAAGCGCTCGCCCACTACCGTCTGGTGCTTCTCGACCAGAGAGGCACCGGACGTTCGACCCCGGTCGGCGATCTCGACCTCGAACGCGGTTCGGCAGCGGTCGCCGAGCATCTGACCCATCTGCGAGCCGACGCGATCGTGCGCGACTGCGAGGCTCTGCGCGAGCACCTGGGAGCCACCACCTGGAGCGTGCTCGGACAGTCCTTCGGTGGCTTCACGACCCTCGCGTATCTCTCCACCGATGCCGGATCCCTCGACGACGTCTTCATCACCGGCGGGCTCAGCGCGGTGGGGCGTCACCCCGACGATGTCTACGCTCTCTGCTACGACAAGATGCGGGATGCCTCCGAACGCTACTACCGCCGTTTCCCCGAGCACCGCGACGCGATGCGAAGGCTCGTCGATCTCGCGGACGCGGGCGACATCGTCCTCCCCGACGGAGAGGTCGTCTCACGCTCGCGCCTGCGGTCGATGGGATCCGCACTCGGCACCGACGACGGATGGCAGACCGTCTGGTCGCTCCTGGAGCGCGATCCCGCCTCCAACGCCTTCCGATACGACCTGATGCACGCGATGCCCTATGACGGCCGCAACCCGCTGTACTTCACCTTCCACGAGTCGAGCTACGCCGACGGTCACGCCACTCGGTGGTCGGCCGAGCGCACCGAGCCCACGGACTTCCGCGACGACCCGACGCTGTTCACGGGCGAGCACATCCGCCGCGAGTGGACCGAGTCGGTGCCGGCCTTCCAGCCGTGGCGTGATGTCGCCCTCGAGCTCGCAGAATTCGAGTGGCCGCAGATCTATGACGCCTCAGCGATCGTCGCATCGGGGGCCACCGGCGCGGCCGCGGTCTACGTCAACGATGTCTACGTGCCGTACGAGTTCTCGATCGAGACGGCGAAGCTCCTGCCCGGGGTACAGCTCTGGCAGACGAGCGAGCATGAGCACAACGGCCTGCGTTCCGGCCCCGTGCTCTCCCGCCTGATCGACCTCGCCCACGGCCGACGCATCCGCTGACGGCATCCGCCGAGAGGAGGATGTCCTTTCTCGCCGACCTGCCTATCCTGTCCTCGTGAAGGATGCGATGGCGTGGACGACGGTGGTCTTCATCCTCGCCGTGGGTCCTGCCCTGCTGATCTTCGGAATGATGCACACGTTCTCGCGCAAGCCGGTGGAGAAGAAGTACGAGCGTGTCGCGAACGGCGGCCTCGTCGGCGTGTTCGACAGCGTTTGGTCTCCCACCGCGCACGAGGCGGCACAGGAGCGCGATCGCCAGACGCAGCGCACAGCCCCCGCGCCCTCTCCGGGCGATCCTCCGAGCTCTATCGACGACGGCCTTATCGTCATCGACTTCTGAGCACGAGCATCTGAGTACGAAGAAGGCCCCACGCTCCGAGGAGCATGGGGCCTTCCGTGCGGCAGTCGTTACTTGGACGAGCCGCCGAAGCCCTTGAAGCGCTGGTTGAACTTCTCGACGCGGCCGGCCGAGTCCATGATGCGCTGCTTTCCCGTGTAGAACGGGTGCGAAGCCGAGGAGATCTCGACGTCGATGACGGGGTACTCCACGCCGTCGAGCTCGATGGTCTTGTCGCTCGAGACGGTCGAACGGGTGAGGAACGTCTCGCCCGAACCCAGGTCGCGGAACACGACAGCCTTGTACTCGGGGTGAATGTCAGTCTTCATGGGATTCCTTAGTTGCTGCCCTGGATTGTGCCAGGGACGAGGGAAGTCTGCGGTGCAGAGAGCACCAAGGATCGATTCTATCAGACCCTGATCAGGACGCCGCGCGCGCGGCGTAGCGTCCGTCGTCGCTGCTGAGCACGATCGGCATCCCGAACGTGTCGGTGAGCGTCTCCGCTGTGAGCGTGTCGACGATCGGGCCCGCCGCGACGACGGAGCCGTCACGGATCAGCATCACGTGGGTGAACCCTACCGGGATCTCCTCGACGTGGTGCGTCACCATAAGCATGGCCGGCGTGGTCGGAGACGACGCGTATCCGCTGAGGAGCGCGAGGAGCTCCTCACGGGAGCCGAGGTCGAGGGAAGCCGTCGGCTCGTCGAGCAGCAGGAGCTCGGGGTCGGTCATCACGGCACGCGCGATCTGGACCCGCTTCTGCTCGCCGTCGCTGAGCGTACCGAACGTCCGGTCGGCGAGGTGGTCGAGACGCCAGTCACCGAGGACGCGGAGCGCGCGACGCTCGTCGATGTCCTCGTAGTTCTCGTTCCAGCGACCGAGCACGGAGTATGCGGCGGTGAGCACGGTGTTGAGCACGGTCTCGTCTCGCGGCACGCGCTTGGCCATCGCCGACGACGCGAAGCCGATGCGCGGTCGCACCTCGAACACGTCGGTCCTGCCGAGGGTCTCCCCCAGCACTGTCACCGTTCCGGCCGTCGGATGCATGAGCGTGTCGGCCAGCTGGAGCAGGGTCGTCTTGCCCGCACCGTTCGGGCCCAGGATCACCCATCGCTGGTCGTCGTCGACCCGCCAGTCCACGTGATCGATGATGTTGCGCCCCTCACGGCGCACGACGACGTCGGTGAATTCCAGAGCGCTCGGCATGCCCCCCAGCCTATCGGCTCAGGCGGTCAGCTCCGCGTAGAGCGCGCGCGTCGTCTCGGCGATCGCCGCCCAGCTGAACTCGTTGCGCGCCCTCTCGCGCCCGGCCTCGCCGTACGTACGTGCGCGGTCCGGGTCCATCGCGACCTCGGTGAGCACGGCTGCGAGGTCGGCCACATAGCGCTCCGGGTCGACCGGCGTGCCCGTTCCGTCCTGCGCCTGCTCGATCGGCACGAGGCGACCGGTCACGCCGTCGGCAACGACCTCGGGGATACCGCCGGTCGCCGTCCCGACGACCGCCGCACCACAGGCCATCGCCTCGAGGTTCACGATCCCCAGCGGCTCGTAGATGGAAGGGCAGACGAACGTCGTCGCGGCCGTGAGGATCGCCGAGAGCTCGTCGCGGGGAAGCATGCGCTCCACCCAGATGACGCCGTCCCGCTCCTGCTGGAGCAGGCGCACACCCTCCTGGACCTCGGCCATGATCTCCGGAGTGTCCGGAGCACCCGCGCAGAGGACGAGCTGCACCTCGGGAGGGAGGAGCCGCGCCGCCTGCAGCAGATACGGCAGCCCCTTCTGCCTCGTGATGCGGCCGACGAAGACGACGGACGGACGAGCGGCGTCCATCCCGATCGATCGCAGGAGGGCTTCGTCGTGCACCGGACGCCACCGGTCGACGTCGATCCCGTTGTGGATCACCCGCACCCTCGCCGGGTCCACCTGCGGGTAGCTGCGCAGGATGTCGTCGCGCATCCCGGCGCTCACCGCGATCACGGCGGCCGCGTTCTCGTACGCCAGTCGCTCGATCCCGCTCGACACCGCATAGCCACCGCCCAGCTGCTCGGCCTTCCACGGCCGAAGGGGCTCGAGGCTGTGCGCCGTCAGGACGTGAGGGATGCCGTGCAGCTGTGAGGCGAGGTGACCGGCGAAGTTCGCGTACCAGGTGTGACTGTGCACGATGTCGGCGTCGGCGATGGCCGACACGATCTCCAGATCCGTGCCGAGCGTCTGCAACGCGGCGTTGGCTCCGGCGAGTTCCGTCGGCGTGCGATAGGCGAAGGTACCCGCCTCATCGCGCGGTGACCCGAACGCGCGGACCTGGACGTCGAGATGCCGTCGGAGCGCTGTCACGAGCTCGGCGACGTGCACGCCGGCACCACCGTAGACCTCCGGCGGGTACTCCTTCGTGATCATTTCAACTCGCATGTCTGAACGCTAGTACAGCGAGGAGGATGGCATCTATGGTGGAGCCATGTCCGCTCCAAAGAAGGTCTTCGGGATCATCCTCGCCGGCGGCGAGGGCAAGCGCCTCATGCCCCTCACGGGCGATAGAGCGAAACCCGCAGTGCCGTTCGGCGGACAGTACCGGCTCATCGACTTCGCCATCTCCAACCTCATCAACTCGGGCCTCCGACAGATCGTCGTGCTGACGCAGTACAAGTCGCACAGCCTCGACCGGCACATCTCCCAGACCTGGCGCATGTCGGCTCTCCTCGACTCGTACGTCGCCTCGGTGCCCGCTCAGCAGCGCCTCGGCAAGCGATGGTTCTCCGGCTCCGCCGACGCGATCCTGCAGAGCATGAACCTCATCAACGACGAGAAGCCCGACATCGTCGTCGTGATCGGTGCGGATCACGTCTACCGGATGGACTTCCGGCAGATGCTCGAGGCGCACATCGAGTCGGGCGCCAAGGCCACGGTCGCGGGGATCCGCCAGCCGCTCGCGCTCGCGTCGCAGTTCGGCGTGATCGATGCCGACGCGGAGTCGGGCCGGATCAAGCAGTTCCTGGAGAAGCCGACCGACATCGCAGGGCTCGAGGATTCGCCGAACGAGGTGCTCGCCTCGATGGGCAACTACATCTTCGACGCTGATGCACTGATCGCCGCCGTCGAAGCCGACGGGGAGTCGCCCGTGTCAGGTCACGACATGGGCGGCGACATCGTCCCGTACTTCGTCGAGCGCGGCGAAGCGGGTTACTACGACATGAAGCAGAACGAGGTTCCGGGGTCCTCGCCGCGCGACCGCTCGTACTGGCGAGACGTGGGAACCATCGACTCCTTCTTCGATGCGCACAGGGACCTCATCTCGACGCTACCGATCTTCAACCTGTACAACATGGAATGGCCGATCCACTCGCAGGCGGTGAACTCTCCGCCGGCGAAGTTCGTCAGGGACTCCGTCGGTCGCATCGGCAACGCGATCGACTCGATCGTCTCCCTCGGATCGGTGCTGTCGGGCACGCACCTGGAACGCAGCGTGGTCGGTCCATGGACTCTGGCGGGGGGCGGATCGACCATCACGGACTCGGTCGTGTTCGATCACGTGCAGGTCGGGCAGGGTGCGCGCATCCACCGCGCCATCCTCGACAAGAACGTCGTCCTGGCCGATGGCGCGACGGTCGGGGTCGACCGTGAGCGCGACCTGGCCCGTGGCTTCACCGTCACCGAGTCCGGCATCACCGTCGTGGGCAAGGGCGTCTTCATCGAACGCTGACGCGTCATGCGGCGCTCAGGCGGTCCGGGCGGTCGCTAGGCTCGACGGGTGACCGCTGCGCGATTCCTCGTCGTCCTCGATGCTGATTCCACCCTCATCCGCAACGAGGTGATCGAACTCCTCGCCGACGAAGCAGGCCGTCGCGCCGAGGTTCAGGCGGCGACCGAGGCGGCGATGCGCGGCGAAGTGGACTTCGCGACGAGCCTGCGCTCCCGGGTCGCGGCACTGCAGGGAGTGCCCGTATCGGCGTTCGAGCGCGTCCGCGCGCGGATAGAGCCCACCCCCGGAGTCCGCGAGCTCACGGCAGCAGTCCACGATCGCGGCGGTGTCGTCGGGGTCGTCTCCGGCGGCTTCCACGAAATCCTCGACGCAGTGGCGCCGGAACTCGGCGTCGATCGCTGGCGAGCGAACCGCCTGGATGTCGTGGACGGCGTCCTCTCCGGCCTTGTCGAGGGCGACATCGTCGACGGAGCCGCGAAGGCGGCGTCCCTTCAGGAGTGGGCTGCAGAACTCGGCGTAGGTCCGCGCGCCACGATCGCCATCGGGGACGGCGCCAACGACCTGCCCATGATGGCGGTGGCGGGGCTCGGCATCGCCTTCAATGCGAAGCCCACCGTACGGCAGACCGCCGCGCTCGTGATCGGCCCGCAGGACCTCTCCGAAGTCATCGCTCTGCTTCCGTAGACGGATCCCTCTGGAGGTTGTCCGACGCCGCCGCTAGCGTCGACGCATGGACATCATCCTCATCCCCGGGCTCTGGCTCGATGCGTCCAGTTGGGAAGACGTCATCCCCTCTCTGGAAGCGGCGGGGCACCGCGCTCATCCCCTCACCATGCCCGGCCTCGGCGAACCGGCGTCGGCGTCGTCCGAGGTCGGCATCTCGGACTGGATCGATGCCGCGGTCGCGGCGGTCGATGCGCTTCCCGGTGACGTCGTCGTCGTCGGTCACAGCGGCGGAGGAAACGTCGCATGGGGTGTCGTCGATGCGCGCCCCGAGCGCGTCGGCCGCGTCATCTTCGTCGACACGGCACCCCCGCCGACGGGAAGCGGCATCAGCGAGTTCGAGCTCGTCGACGGCGTGGTCCCCTTCCCGGGGTGGGACTTCTTCCCCGAGGAGGACGTGCACGATCTCGACGAGGCGACCCGTGTGCGCACGACACCGCTCACCCGGAGCGTGCCCGCGAGGGTGCCGACCGACGGCATCATCCTGCGTGACCCGGCGCGGTATCGCGTGCCGGCGACCCTGCTCATGGGTGGCGTGGATCAGTCCGCGTTCGAGAAGATGATCGCCCAGTGGGCCGAGTATGCCGACGAGTTCCGTGCGATCGACGATGCCGAGGTCGTTCGCATCGGCTCCGGGCACTGGCCGCAGTTCTCCATGCCGGAACGGCTCGGAGAACTGCTCACCGCCTCGGTCGCGAGGTGAACACCCCGGTCCGGATCAGTGGCCCATCCCGAGTCCACCGTCGACCGGGATGACCGCGCCCGAGATGTAACCGGCATCGTCACCGGCGAGCCATGTCACCACGCCCGCCACCTCGTCGGGGGTCGCGAACCGCGCGGCGGGGATGCTCGCCTTGTACTGCTTCTGCGTCTCCTCGGGGAGCTCCGCGGTCATGTCGGTCTCGATGAACCCCGGAGCGACGACGTTGGCGGTGATACCGCGCGCACCGAGTTCACGCGTGATCGAGCGGGCGAAGCCGACGAGCGCGCTCTTCGACGCCGAGTAGTTCGCCTGGCCGGCGGAACCGTACAGACCGACGACGCTCGAGATCAGGATGATACGACCGAATCGTGCGCGCAGCATGCCCTTCGAGGCGCGCTTCACCACGCGGAACGTGCCGCCGAGGTTCGTCGCCACCACGCTGTCGAAGTCGTCTTCGCTCATGCGCATGAGGAGGGTGTCCTTGGTGATCCCGGCGTTCGCGACGACGATCTCCACCGGGCCGAGCTGCTGCTCCACCTCCGTGAACGCGGCGTCGAGCGCGGTGGCATCCGTGACATCCGCCCGCACGGTGAGGGTTCCCTCTGGTCCTTCGCCGCTGCGCGCGGTGACCGCGACACGGTATCCGTCCCGCACGAAGCGCTCCGCGATGGCACGGCCGATACCGCGGTTTCCGCCGGTGACGAGGACGACGCGCTCAGCGCTCATGAGGACACTCCTGCTCTGGACCCGCGGTCCGAGGTCTCGGACCGTCATCGATCCTACCGACGATGCTCCGAGCGACGACGCCGCGCGCACCCTCATCGCGGCGTTGACACAGGCGGGCGCTGCTGGAACCCTGATCGAGACGAAAGGGCAACATCGTGAGCGACAATCCTCCTCCCCCGGCAGGCGACGCGCCGTTCGCGCCGGTACCACCGGCCCCGCCGAGCGCCCCGCAGGCCGCCCCCGCTCTGCCTGCGTATCCGACCGCGCCGTACCCACCCCAGCTCCCGCAGACCGTCCAGCCCCCTCAGCCCGGCCAGGCGTACCCCGGTTCCGCTGCTGCGTATGCTGCCCCGGCCCCGCAGGCATGGCCGGTGCAGCCGAATCACGGGACCGCGACCCCTTACGGAGCCTATGGGGCACCGACCTACCCGGTTGCTCCACCGCGTCCCACGAGCGGACTCGCCGTCACCTCCCTGGTGTGCGGCATCGCCGGTGTCATCCTCATCTGGGCGATCCTCCCGATCCTCGCCTCCATCGCCGCGGTCATCACCGGGCACATGGCGCTCAAGCAGACCAAGAACGATCCGAGCGTCGGAGGACGAGGAATGGCCATCGCGGGCCTGATCCTCGGCTATGCGATGATCGCCATCGGCGCCTTCACGCTCATCAGCATCATCATCAGCTTCCTGTTCGTCGGAGCCTTCAGCCTGCCGTTCATCTTCTCGCGCTGATCCGCGGCAGAAGCGGCACGCCGGGAGGCCCGCACCGGCGTAGGCTTGAGGCATCGTGAAGAACGCGCGTCAAATCCCGGCCGTCACCTCCCTGCCGCAGTCTCCGCAGGATGAGGGTGACCACCGTGTGCGTCGTTACGTGCTCACGATGTCCATCCGCATAGCCTGCTTCGCCCTGATGGTGCTGGTGCAGCCGTACGGATGGTACACCTGGGTCTTCGGGATCAGCGCGGCCGTGCTCCCGTACATCGCCGTGGTGTTCGCCAACGCGGGCAGCGACAGCACCGAGATGACAGCCGAGTCGCCGCGACAGGAGCTGGAGGCTCCCGGGCCCGCTCCGATCGCGAATGAGACGACCGGCCCGCAGGTGTTCACGATCCACGAAGGCCCGAAGGACCGATGACAGAGCTCGAATGCTCGCGCGCCGGCTGCCGGAGCGCGGCGACCAGACAGGTCGTATGGCGCAACCCCCGCATCCACGCCGCCGACCGGGAGAAGATCTGGCTCGCCTGCGACGAGCACGTGGACTACCTCCGCGACTACCTCGCGGCGCGGGACTTCCCGGTGACCGTTCGTGACGGGGCTCCCGCATGAGTCAGCGACTGCTCCGGTGGGGCGTCTACGTGCTGATCGCCATCGGATTCGCGATCGCATGCGTCTTCCTGTCGAACTGGCAGTTCGAGCGGAACGAGACGAGAGCCGCCCAGATCGAGCTCGTCGAGCAGAACTACGACGCCGAGCCTGTCCCCCTGGCAGACCTCGTCGGGGAGGACGGCGCGCTCGACCCCTCCGATGAGTGGCGCCCGGTGACCCTGCAGGGCGAGTATCTGGCCGACGAACAGCTGCTGGTGAGAAACCGCCCGCACGGAGGAACCAGCGCCTTCGAGGTGCTGGTGCCGTTCCGCGACGCCGACGGCCGCGTTTTCATCGTCGATCGGGGCTGGGTACCTCCGGGCGACGGCGACGCTCCGGATTCCGTGCCGGCACCGCCCGAGGGCGAAGCCGAAGTCACCGTGCGTCTGCGCCCGGGCGAGCAGCTTCCTGCTTCAGGCCGTGGCGCCCCCGAAGGTCAGGTGCCGACCATCAATCTTCCGGCCATCGCGAAGCTCGTCGACGGCGATGTGATCACCGGCGCCTACGGCCGCGTCATCAGCGAAAGCCCCGCGGGCGAAGGCACCCTCGGGGGATTCGACTCCCCCACCGACGACCCCGGCCCGCACCTGTCTTACGCGATCCAGTGGATCCTGTTCGCGCTGATGGGCTTCATCTTCATCGGCTACATCATCCGGACGGAGATCGTGAAACACCGCGAAGAGGTCGAAGGCGTGCCGTCTCCGGTCAAGGTCAGCCGCCGCAAGGACCATGACGCCGACGTGGAGGACGAGCTGCTCGACGTGCGTTGAGCGCGGTCCGCCGCAGTCACTCCACGGACCACGGCATGGGACGCTCCGGCAGCCGCGAGCTGTCGTCGGGAAGGTGTGGAAGCGCCTCCCCACCCGCGCGAAGACAGAGCCACCGCAGTTCACCGGGACTGTCCGGACGAGCCCGCCACGTGCGGGCGACCCCTTGCCCCACACGGACCACGGTCCCCGGCCCGACTTCCACCACATCGTCGTCGAGACCCATCTGCCCTCGCCCGTGAAGGAACACGTACACCTCTTCGATCTTCCGGTGTACGTGCCAGTAGCCGGCTTCCTCCGCCGGCTGCAGGGCATTCGCGGTCATCCCGATGTACTGCATCGTCAGTTCGTGATCCACGACACGACGCCCGTCCCGCGAACGCGCGGCGTCGAAGCCGCCGTGATGCGCTCGCCATTCCTCGAGCGCTCCGATCTCCACCACCTGATAGCCGCTCATGCGTGCTCTTCCTGTCCGGCCGTTGTCCCTGTCATGGCCGCGGCCCCTGTCACCGTGAGATCCCACGCCGCATCCGTTCGCCGATACACGATCCGCGTGTGATCACGGTCGGCCGCCCCTTGCCAGAACTCGACGCGGGTCGGCACGAGCCTCCACAGGGCCCAGTCCCCCGGCGCGATGCCCGCCCCGGCCGCTGCAGACCGCGCCGCGAGATCGGCTGCGCTCTCGGCCTCGCCGGCCTCCTGAACCCGTCCACGTACACGGACGGCTCGCACCAGCGGCTGCCACCAGAAGTTCAGCGCTCCGGCAGGGGTGCTCGCGAGCTGCGACCCTTTGCGAGACGAACGCGCACCGGCGAAGGCCCACCCTCGCTCATCGACGTTCTTGAGGATCAGCGTCCGAGCATCCGGTATGCCGTCTCCGTCGACCGTCGCCAGGGTCGCCGCATGGGGTTCGGCGACTCCGACGGAAGCCGCATGTCGGATCCAGTCCAGGAAGAGCGGAACCGGGTCGACGGGAAGTTCTGTGACATCGAGTGCTGGCGCGACGCCGGTGAGCGCCGCTTGTGCACGCAGCCAGCTCCCGGTGTCGGGCGATCGGGAGTCCGTCGGCATGTTCTCGACTATGCCACGTACCTCAGCCGCCTGAGAATCGGAGCGCGCGCTTGGGCAGCACCCGCTTCGGTCGGGAGGCGACTCCGACGTCAGGCGAGCTCGATGAGGTCCTGGTACTCCTGGCTCCAGATGTCCTCGACGCCGTCGGGCAGGATCAGCACACGCTCGGGGTTGAGCGACTGCACCGCCCCCGGATCGTGGGACACGAGCACGACCGCACCTTCGTAGTGTGCGAGCGCACCGAGGATCTCTTCACGAGAGGCCGGATCGAGGTTGTTGGTCGGCTCATCGAGCAGCAGCAGGTTCGCCGACGACACGACGAGCGTCGCGAGCGACAGACGCGTCTTCTCCCCACCCGACAGGACTCCTGCAGGCTTGAGCACGTCATCGCCTGTGAACAGGAACGACCCGAGCACCTTGCGCGCCTCGGTCTCGGTGATGTGCGGAGCGGCCGAGACCATGTTCTCGAGCACCGAGCGGTTCACGTCGAGGTTCTCGTGCTCCTGGGCGTAGTAGCCGACTTTGAGGCCGTGTCCCGGCTCGAGCTGCCCGGTGTCGGGCTGATCGACGCCGGCGAGCATCCTCAGCAACGTGGTCTTGCCCGCACCGTTGAGCCCGAGGACGACGACCTTGGAGCCGCGATCGATCGCCAGGTCGACATCGGTGAAGATCTCGAGCGACCCGTACGACTTCGAGAGGCCGGACGCCATCATCGGGGTCTTGCCGCAGGGCGCCGGCTTCGGGAAGCGCAGCTTCGCGACCCGGTCTTCCTGACGCACCTCGTCGAGCCCCGCCAGCAGCTTCTCCGCACGCGCGATCATCTGATGCGCCGCAGCGGCCTTCGAGGCCTTCGCACCGAAGCGGGCCGCCTGCAGCTGCAGGGTCGTGGCCTTCTTCTCGGCGTTCGCGCGCTCCTTCTTGCGGCGCTCCTCATCGGCCACCCGCTGACGCAGGTAGTTCTTCCAGTTCATGTTGTACGTGTCGATGACCTGACGGTTCGCGTCGAGGTAGAACACGCGGTTGACCGTCTCACCGACGAGCTCGACATCGTGGCTGATCACGATCAGCCCGCCCTTGTAGCCCTTGAGGAACTCGCGCAGCCACACCACGCTGTCGGCATCGAGGTGGTTGGTCGGCTCGTCGAGGATCATCGTCTGCGCGTCGGAGAAGAGGATGCGCGCGAGCTCGATGCGGCGACGCTGTCCACCGGAGAGGGTCGACAGCGGCTGGTCGAGGATGCGGTCGGGGAGCGAGAGGTTGTTGGCGATCGACGCCGCCTCCGCCTCCGCCGCATAGCCGCCCTGGGCCTCGAATTGCTCGGTGAGGCGGGCGTAGCGCTTCATGGCCTTGTCGGCCACTGCGGGGTCGTCCGACCCCATCGCGAGGGCCGCCTCCGTCATCCCGAGGTTGAGCTGACCGAGCCCACGGGCGTCGAGGATGCGCGTGCGCGCGAGGTCTTCGGGGTTGCCCGAACGCGGGTCCTGCGGAAGGTAGCCCAGTTCGCCGGAGCGGGTCACGCTTCCGCCGGACGGCAGCACATCGCCGGCGAGCACCTTGGTGAGCGTGGTCTTCCCGGCCCCGTTGCGGCCGACGAGTCCGATCTTGTCTCCGTCGGCGACGCGGAACGAGACGTTCTCCATCAGCAGGCGCGCGCCAACGCGGATCTCGAGGTCGTGCACGGCAAGCACAGCGGACGTCCGTTCTTTCGGGGAGGGGGTTCGGCCGATCGGCCAGCCTCCCAGTATAAGCCGCGTCGCCGAGAGTCGCGGTCAGCAAGATCAACCTGGAGAGTGAGCACGCCGATACTCCGGTGGGATGCCGCCCTTCCCACTCCCCGAATACCGTGCCGGAGTGGACATCCTCAACGACCTGATCATGCAGGCGATCGCCTCACCCTGGCTGTACCTGGTGCTGTTCGCCGTCACCATCGTCGACGGCTTCTTCCCCCCGGTGCCCAGCGAGACCGTGCTCGTGGCCGCAGCCGCCGTGGCCGCCTCGACGGGAGAGGGAAATCTCCTTCTTCTCGGGGCAGTGGCTGCCATCGGGGCGGCGATCGGTGACAACGTCGCGTTCCTGATCGGACGAGGGCTGGGCACCACCCGCTTCGCGTGGATGCGCCGACCGCGCGTCGCCGCAGCGTTCGCGCATGCCCAACACGCAATCGATCGCCGCAGCGCCACGCTGATCCTCGGTGCCAGATACATCCCCGTCGGAAGGGTGGCGGTCAACATGTCGGCCGGGGCTCTCGATTTCCCGTGGCGACGGTTCCTCCCGTTGAGCCTGATCGCTGGAGTCAGTTGGAGCGTGTTCAGCCTCGTCATCGGTCTGCTCGCGGGCGCCTGGATCAAGGACCAGCCTCTGCTCAGCGCGGGGCTCGGCATCGTCATCGCGCTGCTCATCGGTCTGGTGATCGATCGGATCGCCGCCGCTCGCCGCCGCCGTGCCGCGGCGCCGCAACTGGCAGGATGAGAGCCATGGCACGCCGCCGCGAGCGTTCACCTCGCCGAACACGCATCAGCCGTCGCACCGCCGCCTTCGTGGCGCTGTGCGCGGCAGTGGTGGCGCTGTTCACGGTGCTCGTCTCGCTGCAGAGCGTCCTGTACGGCACGCCCGTCCCGTTGTCGTTCATCCTCGGAGCGGCTCTGTGCATCTCCCCGCTGCTGGCGATCTCTCATCCTCGCTGGGCCGTCGGCCTCTTCACGGCCGGGGCGCTCGCTCTCCCACTCACCGTCGTTCCCGAGCTCGCGATCGCGTCCCCATGGCCCTGGTCGGTCCCTGCGCTGCTGGCATTCATCCTGTTCGTCGGAGTCGTCACATTCCTCCACGGTGCACGGCTCGGCGCGTTCGCTCTCATCCTCGGGGCCATCGCCTCGCTCGTCTCGCCGATGCTCCGCCCCGACATGGTGGCCGTGCCGGAATCGTCCGCCAGCGCCACGGCCGACCTCATAGTGACGACCTCCCTCGCCTCGGCCATGTTCCTGATCGCTTCGCTGATCGCCGGACGCGTCAGGGTGGCGGCCGAGCTTTCACGGGAGAGGGAGCACAGCGCGCTCGAGGAGGCCAGACGCGCACTCGTGGAAGAGCGCACGAGGATCGCTCGCGAGCTGCACGACGTCGTGGCACACAGCATGTCGGTGATCCAGGTGCAGGCCTCGACCGCGAAGTACCGCATCCCCGACCTGGATGACGTGGCCGTCGCGGAGTTCGAGGACATCGCAGCGACCGCACGGAGTTCGCTCGCCGAGATGCGGCGCATGCTCGGCGTGCTGCGCACCGAGGATCAGAGTGCCGAGCTCGCTCCGCAGCAGGGCATCGACGACATCCCCTCCCTGGTCGACAGCATCCGCCGCGCCGGCGTCGAGGTCGGACTCGTCCTGGAGGGTGGGGACGCTGCTACGGCGGCGACGCCCGCCGTCCAGATCGCCGCCTTCCGCATCGTCCAAGAGGCTCTGAGCAACGCCGTCCGTCACGCCCCTGGGGCACAGATAGCCGTGCGCGTGCGCGCCGAGTCCCGATCGATCCGGATCGTGGTGCACAACACCGCCCCGCCCCGCCTTCCGGACGGTCACGTGGGCGGATACGGTCTGCGCGGCATGCGGGAACGCGCGGAACTCCTCGGTGGGAGCCTCTCCGCCGGCCCCTCGACCGACGGGGGCTGGGAGGTCGAGGCCGTCCTCCCGGTCAGTCCGAATGATCCCTCACCGGCCGACCTCCCTTCATCTGCCGCTCCTCTCGGTGCCACCCCTCGCGACACCGCCCTTCGCGACACCGCCCCTCACAACACCGCCCCTCACAACAAGGAACGCTCGTGACGATCAACGTGCTCATCGCCGATGACCAGGCCATGGTCCGTGCCGGCTTCGGGGCGCTCCTCGACGCCCACGATGGCATCAGGGTGGCCGGCCAAGCGGCCGACGGTGCGGAGGCGGTCACGCTCGCGGCGCGCCTCGACCCCGACGTGATCCTCATGGACGTGCGGATGCCGGAACTGGACGGCATCGAAGCCACTCGTCGCATCCTCGGGCCTTCGTACCCCGCGGCGCATGTCCCCCGGATCATCATGCTCACGACGTTCGACATCGATGACTACGTGTACGACGCGCTCGAGGCCGGTGCCAGCGGTTTCCTCCTGAAGGATGCGCTGCCGGAGGAGCTCGTGCACGCCGTGCGCGTCGTCGCCGGCGGTGATGCTCTCCTCGCTCCCAGCGTGACACGACGCATGATCGAGCAGTTCGCCGGACGCCGACCCCGGACTCCACGCGCAGCGACGGCGCTCGCCGACCTCACCGACCGCGAACGGGAAGTCCTCGTGCTCATCGGTCGAGGCCGCTCCAACACCGAGATCGCCGCCGAGCTGTTCATCGCCGAGCAGACCGTCAAGACACATGTGGGCAAGGTGCTCGCCAAGCTGAACCTCCGTGACCGCGTGCACGCCGTGATCCTGGCGTACGACACCGGGCTCGTCGAGCCTTCGTCCTGACGACGCATCGCCGCGACTCATCCCGTCGTAGGGGGTACGACGGGACCCGAGGGTGATGTCTCCGCCCGCACCACGTCCATAGTCTCCTGGAACATCGCTTCCGAGGAGGACTCATGGCCATCGTCCAGACACCGCCCGTCGCCGCCGGGCCGCGCACATCCCGCGATACGGGCATCGACTTCCTGCGGGCTCTCTGCGTGCTCGGGGTCGTGTTGCTGCACGCGATCATGGTGGGCGTCACGGTCGGCGATTCCGGTCCGATCTTCGAGAACGCCAGCGACGGCACCGCGTGGATCGCTCCGCTGAGCTGGCTCCTGCAGGTGATGCCGCTGTTCTTCGTGATCGGTGGATTCTCCGGATTCCTCGCGCATGAGCGCATGCGGCAGCGCGGCGGAACGGCGGTCGGATTCGTCGCCGGCCGCGTTCACCGACTGTTGCGCCCCGCGATCGTGACGATCGCGGTCGTCGGGCTCGCGCTCGCTCTGCTCACGATCTTCGGCGTTCCCGCCGACCTCGTCGCGACGGCCGGGTTCCGTTATGGCCAGCCGCTCTGGTTCCTCGGGGTCTTCCTCCTCTGCCAGGCGCTTCTCCCCCTCTTCGCCGCCGCTCACCGGCGTGCGCCGCTGTGGACGATCGGCGCCCTTGCCGCTGCTGCGATCGCGATCGACGTCCTCCGCGGAGTCTCCGGCGTCGAGGGCCTGGGCTTCCTGAACCTCGCCTTCGTGTGGATGGCCCTCCAACAGCTCGGCTTCTTCCTCGCCGATGGACGCATCGAGCGCCTCAGCCGACGGATCCGCATCGTTGCGGGCCTCGCGGCCGTCCTCGCGCTCATCATGACCTTCGCCGTCGGCGTCTACTCCGCCGACCTCATCGCGAACATCAATCCGCCGACGGCTGCCCTCCTCCTCGTGGGGGTCGCGCACACGAGCCTGCTCTCCCTGCACCGCGAGCGTCTCGAGCGATTCAGCCGAGAGCCGCACGTGGCCGCGTTCACCGCCTTCGTGACGGTGCGGACCATGACGATCTACCTCTGGCACATGCCCGTGCTGCTGCTCATGGCGGGCTCGACGGCCGCGTTCGCACTCTTGACCGGCGCCGCGCTTCCGGCCCTGGACAGCGCGGCGTGGTGGTCGGGACGCCCGCTGTGGCTCGCGACCGCGCTCGCTCTCACGGCCGTCGTCGCCATCGCGTTCACGCGGTTCGAATCGCAGGCCGCACCCGCCGCCGCGTCTTCGCCCGGTCGCATCGTCGCCAGCGCTCTCAGCGCCCTGGTCGGGATCATCCTGCTGCTGGTCCTCGGTACGTCCGTCGCAACCGCCCTGATCGCACTCGCGCTGATCGCTGGTTCTCTGCGGCTGGCTTCGCTCCCGGCTCCGCGGTCGGCAGGGCCGCGACCATCGCCGGTCCCCGTCGCGCCGGCCCTCGTGTGAGTCAGCCGAGACCCCTGGCCGCCAGTGCATCTCCGACATCATCCGCATGCTTCAGAGCGAGCACGAGCAACGGCACCACCGTGCGGACACCCAGCCGTGCACCACGAGCCTGCTCCGCCTCCCGCACGCGCACGGCGAACCCCGCGATCACCGGGACGGTCGTGAGGGTCAGGGAGATCGTCAGGGCCACCGCGTCGGGATCGACTCCGAGCCGACGCAACGGTCGCAGCAGCTGCTGCAGGACATCGAGCAGCGCCGACATCCTCGTGGTCAGAGTGAGCAGACCGGCGAGGAGCAGCACCGCGACCACACGTCCTGTGCTGATCCATGCCGCCTCGGGCGACACGAAGATCAGGAGCGCAGCTGCGAGCACGAGCACGATCCAGCGCAGGCGCCACGCCTCGGCGGCGAGCACGCGGAACGGGAGTCCACTCACGCGGTAGAGCCCCACCACCACGAAGAGCACGACCGCGATGCTCACCGGATCGTGCGGAAACAGCGACAGGACGAGGGCTCCGATCGCCAGCATCCCCAGCTTGAGCGCGGCCGGCGCCCGATGCACGATCCCCGTCCCCGGGTGATACAGCGCGATCACGCGCACGCCTCCCGATACGCAGCGATCACACGCGAGGGCACGCCGGAGGTCACGATGCGTCCCTCGTCGAAGAGCAACGCGCTGTCGCAGCGAGAGGCCAGTTCGAGGTCGTGTGTCACGATGACGATCTGAGCCTGGACCCCGAGCAGCAGATCGGCGATGCGACGGGAATTGCGCAGATCGAGCAGGGTCGTCGGCTCGTCTGTGACGATCACATGTGGATCGGCGATCAGCACGGAAGCCAGGGCGAGCAGCTGCTTCTGCCCGCCGGACAGGACGGCCGCCGGAACGTCCGCGTGCTCCGCCAGACCGTGCGTCTCGAGCGTCTCCCTCACGAGTTCGGACACCTCGGACTTCGGACGCCCTCGGAGCGAGAGCGCGAGGTCTTCGGCCGGAGTCGGCATCAGGATCTGCGCATCGGGGTTGGTGAAGACGAAACCGACGAGCTTGCGCAGGGCGGCGCGGTCTCGGACGGTGTCGAGTCCGTGCACCGAGACGGTTCCGTCTCGCGGCGCGACGAGGCCGTTGAGGAGGCGCGCGAAGGTCGACTTTCCTGAGCCGTTGGCTCCGATCACCGCCGTCGTCCGTGCGGTCAACCCGACGCTGACGTCGTGCAGCACCATGCGCCCGTCGATCTCGACCGACACCCGGTCGAGGGTGATCGGAGCGGGTCCGATCGATGAGGAACTCTCCACCGCTGCTTCCTCCGCGTCGCACCTGAACACTGTTCACCTGAACGTCGTTCACTATAATCGGAGCATGAGCCCAGAGCCCAATCCGGCCCGACACGACCGCGACAGCGTGGCACGGAGCGCACTCGCCCTGCTCGATGAGGTCGGACTCGCCGACCTCTCCATGCGACGTATCGCCGCGGGCCTCGACCTGCAGCCGAGCGCCCTCTACTGGCACTTCGCGAACAAGCAGGAGCTGCTCGCCGAGCTCGCCGACCGGATCACCGCGTCGATACCGCACGGTGGAACGGACATCATCGTCACAGCGCGCGGCATCCGCGATGCCCTCTTCGCCTATCGTGACGGTGCCGAGCTGGTCCTCAGCACCTACGCACTCCAGCTCGGTTCCTCCACTGCGCAGAAGGCTCTGGTCGACACCCTGCGTGCACAGGGAGCCTCGGATGCCGAGGATCGAGGAATCGCCATCCTCCACTTCGTGCTGGGCCACGCCACACTCGTGCAGCAGCGCATGCACGCCGACAGCCACGGCGCGCTCCCGGCCGCGGAGGATGCGGATGTCACCGCCGGACTCGACCGCGTCTTCGACCTCGGGGTCGCTGCCCTCGCGGGAGCGCTCAGGTCGCCGGAGACTCGGCCGCGTGCCCGAGCCTGAGACCGGGCACCACAGCCAGCGCCACGAGGGCGATGCAGAACGCGAAGACGGCGCTGAACGCCCCGGCCCCGCCGCCGAGCGTCGCCACACCGAGACCCGCCAGCGCGATCGCGACAGCCGATCCTGAGGCGTCCGAGATCGACAACGCGGACGAGTTGAACCCCTGATTGGTCTCGTTCGAGTACGCGAGCGTCAACACGGTCAGGCGCGGGTAGAGCAGGCCCATCCCGCCGCCGGCGAATGCCCAGCCGACGACCACCAGAGCGGGCGAGACATCGAACACCGCAGCGAAGAGGACGCACAGCATCGCGATCAGCAGCGAGCCCAGGCTGATCGCCGTGATGCGGCGGTTGCCCAGACGCTCACCGAACCGCCCCTGCAGGGCTGAGGCGCCTGCCCACGCCAGTGCCGCCAGCATCAGGGCGATGCCCGCCCAGGTCGCACTGAAGTCGAACTTCCTCATGAGCAGATACGGGATGTAGGCCTCCGTGGCGAAGAACGCACCGGCGACGATGCCGCGCATCAGCACGACGCTGGGCAACCCGGCTCCGGCTCGAAGCGTGCCTCGTGGCAACAGCGGCAGCACCGCGAACCCGATCGCCAGCACGGCTCCGATCGCGACGGGCCACCCGATCGACGGCTCCATCTCGGCCGAGAAGCCGATGACGACCGCGAGTACCGCCACCACCACTGCGAGCAGCAGCCGGACGACGAGCGCCCTCCGATCCTGCGGCTCCCCCTGCCCCAGGTCGACCCCACGGAGCCGCACCGCGATCATGAGGAAAGCCGAAGCGGTGAGCACGGCCACGCCGAGGAAGGCCCAGCGCCAGTCGAGATACTCGGCGACGGCTCCCGCGAGGAACGGACCGACCATCGACGGAACGACCCAAGCCGCGGCGAAGGCGGCGAAGATGCGCCCGTGCAGGTGAGGCGGGTACAGCCGCGCCACCACGACATAGAGCGCGACCGTCTGTCCACCCGTGCCCAGCCCCTGCACCAGTCGCCCGATCAGGAACTGGTGCATCGTGACGGCGAAGCCGGAGATCAGCAGACCGACGATGAAGAGCGACACGGCGACGTACAGCGCGCCGCGGGGACCCCGGGCGTCCGACCACGCTCCGGTCGCGACCATGCCGATCACGCTCGTGGCCAGCGTCCCCGCGAAGGCGACGGCGTAGAGCGCCTCTCCATTCAGGGCCGCGCTCACGATGGGCATGACGGTCGTGACGGCGAGAGCCTCGATCGCGGCGAGGAAGATCAGTGCGACCGCGCCGACGGTCACCCAGATGCGGTGACGATCCCAGATCGTCGCGGCCTCGGACGGGGCGGTCATCGGCCGACGAGCGACGCGATGCGCTCGATGGCCTCGGTGAGGATCTCCGGACTGGTGCCGAAGTTCAACCGCACGTGGCCTGCGCCCTCCGCGCCGAAGGCGGGCCCGAAGTGCAGGGCGACCTTCGCGTCCTTCAGGATCCTTCTGGCCGGGTTGTCGCCCCACTCCAACGCGGTGAGGTCGATCCACGCCAGGTAGCCGGCATCGGGAATGCGGTACCGCGCTCCGGGGAGGTGCGCGGCGAGCAGATCCTCGAGCAGCAGGCGGTTCTCGTCCAGAGTGCGCAGCAACCCGTCGAGCCACTCGTCGCTCTCCTCCGAGAACGCAGCGACGGCAGCGAGCAGACCGAACTGCCCGGTGCGCCATTCGACCTCGACCGGGAGTCCGCGCACCACGGCGCTCGTCTCGTCGTCGGCCGTGACCATGAGGGCGCATTTGAGCCCGGCGAGGTTGAAGGCCTTGCTCGCGCTCACGAGCGCGTACCCCACCCGCTGTGCGACATCACTCACCGCGAGGAAAGGTGTGAACCCCGAACCCGGCTGGGCGAGCGGCGCGTGGATCTCGTCCGACACCACGGCGACACCGAACTCGTCGGCGAGCTCCGCGAGAGCAGTGAGGCTGTCGCGTCCGTGCACCGTACCGGTGGGGTTGTGGGGGTTGCAGAGCAGGATGGCCGTCGCTCCGTCTTCGAAGGCGGCGCGGATCCCGTCCAGATCCAGCTCCCACCGGGTCCCGGTGTCGCGGAGGGGAACCCGCTCCACCTCCGCACCGGCTTCGGCGACCAGGTCGTAGAAGGGCGGATAGACCGGCGGCGTCACGACCACGCGCTCCCCCGGCTGCGTGACACGGCGCAGGATCTCGACGATCCCCATGCTCACATCCGCCGTGCTGCGGATTCGCGCGGGGTCGGGCTCCCACCCGTAACGGCGGGATGCGAAGTCCGAGAAGGCCTGCGCAAGAGGAGTCCTCGACGCCATATAGCCGGTGTCGCCGATCTCGACCGCACGCTGCAGGGCCGCCGTGATGGCAGGCGCGAGAGGGAAGTCGGTCTCGGCGACGAACAGGGGAAGCACGTCGGCCGGATACTCCCGCCACTTCTCGCTCGTCCGCTCGCGAAGCTCGGCCAAGGGCAGGGCTTTCACCTGAAGCATTCGTTCTCCCGAGTCTCGCCCCGCACCGGTGCGGAGTCAGCGAAGCGGGCGCGTAGTCGCGCCCGCTTCGTCCTGCTTGACGTTCTGTGCGGTCAGATCGCGAATCCGAGAGCGCGCATCATGTCGCGCCCGTCGTCCGTGATCCGCTCCGGACCCCACGGGGGCATCCAGACCCAGTTGATCCGGAAGCGATCGACGACGCTGTCCAGAGCCTGAGCGGTCTGATCCTCGAGGACGTCGGTGAGCGGGCAGCCGGCGCTGGTCAGCGTCATGTGGATGACGAGAGCGTCGTTCTCGTCATCCCAGGCGAGGTCGTAGATGAGGCCGAGATCGACGACGTTGATCCCGAGCTCGGGGTCCATGACGTCTTTGAGAGCCTCGGTGACCGCGTCGTACTTCTCGTCCGTGAGGGTCGCTGTCATGCGATCAGCCTACGCCTCGATGGGGGCTGCGGGGTCGAGGAAACGGTCGTATCCCTCGTTCTCCAGCCGGTCTGCGAGCTCGGGGCCGCCCTCTTCGACGATCTTTCCCGCGACCACCACGTGGACGAAGTCGGGGCGGATGTAGCGGAGGATGCGGGTGTAGTGCGTGATCAGCAGCACGCCGAGTCCGGTGGACTCCTTCGCGCGGTTGACGCCCTCGGAGACGATCTTGAGCGCGTCGACGTCGAGGCCGGAGTCGGTCTCGTCGAGCACGGCGAACTTCGGCTTCAGCACCTCGAGCTGGAGGATCTCGTGGCGCTTCTTCTCGCCACCGGAGAAACCCTCGTTGACGTTGCGCTGCGCGAACTTCGGGTCCATGCGTAGGTTCGACATGGCCTCCTTGACGTCCTTGGTCCAGCCCCGGATCGCCGGCGCTTCGCCGTCGAGGGCGGTCTTGGCCGTGCGGAGGAAGTTCGTCACCGTCACGCCGGGGATCTCCACCGGGTACTGCATCGCGAGGAACAGGCCGGCACGGGCCCGCTCGTCGACGCTCATCTCCAGCACGTCCTGACCGTCGAACGTGATCGAACCGGACGTCACCGTGTACTTCGGGTGACCGGCGATCGTGTACGCCAGCGTGGACTTGCCGGAGCCGTTGGGGCCCATGATCGCGTGGGTCTCCCCCGTGTTCATGGTGAGGTTGATTCCGTTGAGGATCGGGGTGGTCCCCGCCTCGGTCTCGACCGTCACATGCAGGTCGCGGATCTCGAGAACAGACATTCTTCAGACTTCCTTAATCACAGTCGGATCGATGAGCACGTCGTCGCCGTCGATCTGGACGACGTAGACCGGGACCGGCTCATACGCGGGGAGATTCTGGGGCTTGCCGGTGAGGAGGGAGAACGCGGAGCCGTGTGCCCAGCACTCCACCGTGTCGCCCTCCACGAAGCCCTCGGACAGCGAGATGTCGCCGTGCGTGCAGGTGTCGCCGATGGCGTGGATCACTCCTTCGCCGTCCTTGATCACCGTGATGGGCACGCCGCTCGGGTCCACGCGCAGCGGTGTGTCCTGTTCGAGGTCGGAGACTCCGCAGACGCGTTCGGCGGTCATGCGCTCACCTCGGCGAGCTCCGCCTCGATGGCCGCCAGCAACTCGGTCTCGAGGGCGGGGATGCCGAGGCGCTGCACGATATCGGTGAGGAATCCGAGCACGACCAGACGACGGGCCTCCTCCTCGGTGATGCCGCGGGCCTGCAGGTAGAAGAGCTGCTCGTCGTCGAAACGACCGGTCGCACTCGCGTGCCCGGCTCCCAGGATGTCGCCGGTCTCGATCTCAAGGTTCGGGATCGAGTCGGCACGAGCACCCTCGGTCAGCACCAGGTTGCGGTTCGCCTCGTAGGAGTCGGTGCCCGTGGCGTCGGCACCGATCAGCACGTCGCCGATCCAGACGCTGTGTGCGCCCTCGCCCTGCAGCGCGCCCTTGTAGAGCACGTCGCCCTTGGTGTGCGCACCCTTGTGGTGCAGGTAGACCTGGCTCTCGAGGTGCTGACCGCCGTCGGCATAGGACAGCCCGTAGAGGTATCCCTCGGATCCGGCGCCCGTGAGCTCGACGCTCGGGTTCACGCGCACGACACCGCCGCCGAAGCTGATGACGAAGTGCTTCAGCGTGGCATCGGCACCGACGGTGGCCTGGTGCGCCGCGGCGTGCACCGCGTCATCGTCCCAGCGCTGCAGGCTGATGACTGTCAGGCTCGCGCCGTCGCGCACGACGATCTCGACGTTCTGCGCGTACTGCGCGGAACCGGAGTGGTCGAGCACGACGGTGCCGCGCGAGTGCGGCTTCGCCTCGATGAGGATCTGACCGAACGCACGCTTATCGGCGCCCGCGCCCGTGATCGGGACCACGACCGGCTCGTCGAGCTCTGCCTCAGCCGGGAGCTGGATGTGCAGTCCACGCGGGCCATGCTTCCAGGCGAGGGCGCTGGAGAGATCTTCAGGACGGAAGAACTCCCCGTAGGGCCCTTCCTCATCCGAGGAGGGCTCCAGGAACGCCTCGACAGCGTCGAGACCGTAGGTCACGGCGTTCTCCTCGCCCGGCTCATCGGAGAAGAGTCCGGCGAGCTTCGCCACCGGCGTGTGCTTCCAGTTGACCTCGCGTCCGGTCGGTGCTCCGAAGTCGGACGGTTCGAACGAGTGCGGCCGCTCGGAGCGGGTCTGCACCGGGACGAAGCCCGCCGCCGCGACCTGAGCCGCAGGGTCGATGTGCGCGTTCGTGTGCTGCGCCTCACTGGGCGCTGTCGTCGAGGCCGCCATTTAGCCGACCGATCCTTCCATGCCCATCTCGATGAGCTTGTTCAGTTCCATGGCGTACTCCATCGGCAGTTCTCGGGCGATCGGCTCGATGAAACCGCGCACGATCATCGCCATGGCCTCGTCCTCGGGCATACCGCGGGACTGCAGGTAGAAGAGCTGCTCCTCGCTGACCTTGGAGACCGTGGCCTCGTGGCCCAGCTGCACGTCATCGACGCGGATGTCGATGGCCGGGTAGGTGTCGGAGCGCGACTTCGTGTCCACGAGGAGGGCGTCGCAGCGCACGGTGTTCGCGGAGTGGTGCGCAGCGGCATCGACACGGACCTCGCCGCGGTAACCGGCACGGCCGCCTCCGCGTGCGATCGACTTCGAGACGATCGACGACTGCGTGTACGGCGCCATGTGGATCATCTTCGCGCCAGCGTCCTGGTGCTGACCGGGTCCGGCGAAGGCGACGGACAGGGTCTCGCCCTTCGCGTGCTCGCCCATCAGGTAGATCGACGGGTACTTCATCGTCACCTTGGAGCCGATGTTGCCGTCGACCCACTCCATGGTCGCGCCTTCGTAGGCCACGGCACGCTTGGTGACGAGGTTGTACACGTTGTTCGACCAGTTCTGGATCGTCGTGTAGCGCACACGGGCGTTCTTCTTCACGATGATCTCGACGACGGCCGAGTGCAGGGAGTCCGACTTGTAGATCGGGGCCGTGCAGCCCTCGATGTAGTGGACGTAGCTGTCCTCGTCGGCGATGATCAGGGTCCGCTCGAACTGGCCCATGTTCTCGGTGTTGATGCGGAAGTAGGCCTGCAGCGGGATCTCGACGTGCACGCCCTTGGGGACGTAGACGAACGATCCGCCCGACCAGACAGCGGTGTTCAGCGCGGCGAACTTGTTGTCACCGGCGGGGATGACCGTGCCGAAGTACTCCTCGAAGAACTCGGGGTGCTCGCGCAGCGCCGTGTCGGTGTCCATGAAGATGACGCCCTGGGCCTCGAGGTCCTCGCGGATCTGGTGGTACACGACCTCGGACTCGTACTGCGCGGCGACTCCGGCGACCAGGCGCTGACGCTCGGCCTCGGGGATCCCGAGACGCTCGTAGGTCTCGCGGATCTCGGCGGGGAGGTCTTCCCACGTCTGCGCCTGCTTCTCGGTGGAGCGGACGAAGTACTTGATGTTGTCGAAGTCGATCTCGCTGAGGTCTGCGCCCCACGTCGGCATCGGCTTGCGCCCGAAGAGTTGGTATCCCTTGAGTCGGGTCTTCAGCATCCATTCGGGTTCGTTCTTGAGGCTCGAGATCCCCCGGACGACGTCTTCGGAGATGCCGCGTTTCGCGATGGCACCCGCAGCATCCTCATCGTGCCAGCCGAATTCGTACACCCCCAGACCGTCAAGCTCCGGGCGGTCGATCAGCACATCCGACATCCAACACTCTCCTCACAGGTCCCAAACGGTGTCATCCGCCCCGACACACCTGATCCCCGTCGAGTCTGCGGGAGCGGGTGCCGTTGGTGGGCCCTCATCACCGGCGCTTCCATCGCGCCTAAACTATTGACGATGCTTCAGCGCTGTCAGCGCCCATCGCAACAATCCGATTCTACAGGTTCCGCCTGGCGGACGGGCCATGCCCGCCACGTCTCGCGCGGTCCGGAGGACTTATGCCCGAGACGTTGATCCCCACCACCTCGACGACGCGAGGGGTCGCTCCTCGTTCCGCGTCCTGGGGGCGTGCGTTGACGGTCTTCGCGTGGTTGTCGTTCCTCAGCGAGACCATCATCATCGGCACCGGCGGAGCCGTCCGCCTCACCGGTTCGGGCCTCGGATGCTCGGACTGGCCGCTGTGCACCCCGGACTCCCTCGTTCCCATCCTCGAGGTGCAGGGCATCCACGGGATCATCGAGTTCGGCAACCGCCTGATGACCGGTGTCGTCGGGATCATCGCCCTCGTCGTCGTGCTGCTGGTGCTGCACCTGTTCACCGGAAAGCGCGGCCTCGTCAACGCGCTCTGGTTCGCCTTGGGCGGGATCGTCGCGGCTGCCGCCGCGTTCGCCATCGCCGCTCCTCTGCACTTCCCCGCCTCGCCGATCGCCCTGGGGGTGCTGCTGGTCGCCGTGATCGCTGCGGCAGTCCGCTCCGTGCGCTCGACTCCCACCAGGCGCGACCTCGTCCTGCTCGCCTGGCTCGTGCTGATCGGCGTCGTCGCGCAGGCCCTCGTCGGCGGCATCACCGTCCTGACCGGGCTGAACCCGTTCATCGTCGGTTTCCACTACACGTCGTCGCTGCTGCTCGTCTGCATCACCGCGGCGTTCCTGGTGCGGCTCCGGACGCCCGCCGGCCCGCGAGAGCGCGCAGTGCCCGCCTGGTTCGCAGCCGTGACCCACGTGACGGGCCTCGCACTCGCCGTCACGATCGTGTTCGGCGTCCTCACGACGGGGTCGGGACCGCATTCCGGTGACGCCGACGTCCTGCGCCACGGCTTCGACGCGACGGTGCTTGCGCACGTGCACTCCTGGCCCGGCTACATCCTCGCCGCGCTGGTCGTCTTCCTGACGGTGACCGCCTGGGTACAGCGTCTGGAGCCCCGCCGCTGGCTCCTCGTCCTCGTGCTCGCGATCCTCGTCCAGGTCGGTGTGGGCGTGTGGCAGGCACGAGAGGGCCTCCCCCCGCTCCTCGTCGGGATCCACATGGTGCTGGCCTCGCTCTCGGCAGCCACCTACACGGTCGTCGTGCTGCATCTGAAGCGCACGGCCGCCGTCGAGGACTGATCTCCGCACAGTCGACTCATAGCTCTCGCATCGCGGGCTCATCAGCGCATCCGCAAGGGTGGGTGTCATGAACAAGTCACTCACTCGAAGCATCGGATTCTGGCTGCTCCTGGTCGTCTCCCTCGCCACGACGGCCGTCGGCGCCTGGCTGATCTCCGGTCAGATCGCCACGATGACGACCACGCTGCTGGATGGCACCGCCACCGGCGTCGAGGTCTACGTCGGACAGTCGCTCGTCGTCGTGGGTGCCGGAGTGCTCGCCGCAGGGATCGTCGGCATCCTGCTCACGCTCGGACTCGTCGCCGCCCGCGCACTCGTCGCGTCCCCCGCTCCTGCAGTCGTCGAGGCGATCGACTGGACCGCCGCCCCCGACGAGACGCACGCTCCTGTCACGGACACCGCTTCGCCCGTCACGGACACTGCGGCGGACGCCGACGCGGGATCCGACGCCGCTGCGGCGCCGGCGGCCGCGCTCGATGACGCGCCGGCGAAGGACGCGAACTCAGACGACTCCCCGTCGATCACCCGCTGAGCGCCTGTGCGCAGGTGATCCCTGAGCACGGAACGACGGAGCGGCGCCGAGGACATCCTCGGCGCCGCTCCGTCGTTCTGGGAGACCAGCCTCCCTGCGTCAGGTCAGAAAGGGAGCAGCGGGTCGACCGCGACCGCGACGAAGATCAGCGTCAGGTATGTGATGGACGCGTGGAACACGCGCATCGGACGCGGCTCGGTCCCGTGGACGGCGCGGTTGTAGAGACGGTGCGATTCGTAGATGAACCATCCACCGAACACCGCGGCGGACACCGTGTACACGAGCCCCATGCCCGCGATCGGCACCAGGAGGAGCGAGCAGGCGACGGTGGCCCACGCATAGAGGATCACCTGGAGGCCGACCTGGGAGGCGTTGCGCGTGACACCCAGCATGGGGACGTCGACGTCTTCGTAGTCGTCCTTGTACTTCATCGACAGCGGCCAGTAGTGCGGCGGCGTCCACAGGAAGACCAGGAGGAACAGGATGAAGGCGGGCCAGTCGAGCGAGCCGGTGACCGCTGACCACCCGATCAGGACGGGGAAGCAGCCGGCGATACCGCCCCAGATGATGTTCTGCTCGGTACGGCGCTTGAGGATCATCGTGTAGATCACGACGTAGAAGAAGATGGCCGTCGCCGACAGCGCAGCGGTGAGCCAGTTGGTCGTCAGCAGGAGCCAGCCCGTGGAGGCGACCGCCAGCGTCCAGGAGAAGATCAGCGCGCCGCGCGGGCTGACCTCGCCCGTGACGAGCGGACGGTTCTCGGTGCGATGCATGTGCGCGTCGATGTCGCGATCGAGGTACATGTTGAAGGACGCCGCGGAACCGGCGCTCATCGAGCCGCCGATGACGGTGGCCAGCACGAGCCACAGGTTCGGCATTCCTCCCTGCGCAAGGAACATCACCGGCACGGTGGACACGAGCAGGAGCTCGAGGACACGCGGCTTGGTGAGGGTGATATAGGCCTTCACCGTGCGACCGACGGACGACTTCCTCACGGTCTGATCAGACATCGTCGAGATCTCGATCGCCTCCTCCGCACGTGTGACCGGACAACCTCTCCAGTGTATGACACGGGATGACGTGTTCCGGCTCCCGGTCCCGCGTAGTGCGACTCACGTCACCGCTATGCTGAAACCACTCGCGCGCCCGGCGATGTGCACCTCACCGTGAAGTCGCGGACCTGCCAGGGAATACGGGCGCCCTCGAAACTGTCGGAAAGGGCATGAACGTGTCGGAATTGCAGTGGGATGAGATCGATCGACGCGCGGTGGACACCGCACGGATCCTGGCGGCCGATGCCGTCGAGAAGGTCGGCAACGGTCACCCCGGCACCGCGATGAGCCTCGCTCCCGCCGCGTATCTCCTGTACCAGCGCGTTCTGCGCCACGACCCGACCGATGTCGACTGGCTGGGGCGCGACCGCTTCATCCTGTCGGCCGGCCACTCGTCGCTCACCCAGTACGTCGAGCTCTACCTCGGCGGCTTCGGGCTCGAGCTCGACGACCTCAAGGCCCTCCGTACGTGGGGTTCCCTCACGCCGGGCCACCCGGAGTACGGCCACACCAAGGGCGTCGAGATCACGACCGGTCCTCTCGGGCAGGGCCTGGCCTCCGCCGTGGGCTTCGCCTACGCCGCACGCTACGAGCGCGGCCTGTTCGATCCCGAGGCCGCGGCGGGCACGAGCCCGTTCGACCACTTCGTGTACGTGATCGCAGGCGACGGCGACCTGCAGGAGGGCGTGACCAGCGAGGCCTCGTCGCTCGCGGGCCACCAGCAGCTCGGCAACCTGATCGCGATCTACGACTCCAACCAGATCTCCATCGAGGACGACACAAACGTCGCCTTCACCGAGGACGTCGCCGCTCGCTACGAGGCCTACGGCTGGCAGGTGCAGGTCGTCGACTGGAAGAAGTCCGGCGAGTACGTCGAGGATGTCGCCGAGCTGTACGCGGCGATCGAGGCTGCGAAGGGTGAGACGTCGAAGCCGTCGCTGATCATCCTCAAGACGATCATCGGCTGGCCGTCGCCCGGCAAGCAGAACTCCGGGAAGATCCACGGTTCCGCCCTCGGTGCGGATGAGCTCGCCGCGACCAAGAAGGTCCTCGGCTTCGACCCCGAGGAGCACTTCGCGGTCGCCGACGACGTGATCGAGCGCACTCGCGGGCTCGCCGCCCGTGCGGCCGAGGTGCGTGCGTCCTGGCAGGAGTCGTTCGACGCGTGGGCCGTCGCCAACCCGGAGAAGAAGGCCCTTCTCGACCGCCTCGAAGCACGCGAACTGCCCACCGACATCGCTGCCGCGCTCCCCGCGTTCGAAGCCGGCAAGGAGGTCTCGACCCGCGCCGCGTCCGGTCAGGTCATCAACGCCCTCGCTGCGGAGCTTCCGGAGCTGTGGGGCGGTTCCGCCGACCTCGCCGAGTCGAACCTCACCACGATCAAGGGCGCCCCGTCGTTCATCCCCGCTGAGTGGTCGACGCATGAGTGGTCCGGAAACCCCTACGGTCGTGTGCTGCACTTCGGCATCCGCGAGCACGCCATGGGCGCGATCGTCAACGGCATCGTCCTGCACGGTCCGACCCGGGCGTTCGGCGGTACGTTCCTGATCTTCAGCGACTACATGCGTCCGCCGGTCCGTCTGGCAGCGCTCATGAACGTGCCCAGCATCTTCGTCTGGACCCACGACTCGGTCGCCCTCGGCGAGGATGGCCCGACGCATCAGCCGATCGAGCAGCTCGCCACGCTTCGTGCGATCCCGAACTTCACGGTCGTGCGCCCGGCTGACGCGAACGAGACCGCTGCGACCTGGTTGGAGATCCTCCGTCGTCACGAAGGCCCGGCCGGCATCGCACTGACGCGTCAGAACATCCCGGTGTTCGAGCGCGGCGACGGCGCGGCCTCCGGCGACACGTTCGCCTCCGCGGACAACGCCGCCAAGGGTGCCTACGTCCTGGCAGAGGCTCCGAACGGCACCCCGGACGTCATCATCGTCGCCACGGGCTCCGAGGTGCAGCTGGCGGTCAACGCCCGCGAGGCTCTCGCCGCCGAGGGCGTGAACGTGCGCGTGGTCTCCGCTCCGTCGCTGGAGTGGTTCGACGAGCAGGACGCCGAGTACCGCGAGAGCGTGCTCCCGGCAGCAGTCACCGCCCGCGTGTCGGTCGAAGCGGGCTCCGTGCTCAGCTGGCGCGGCATCGTGGGCGACCGCGGCCGCTCGGTCGGCATCGACCACTTCGGCGCCTCCGCCGACTACAAGACCCTCTTCGAGAAGTTCGGCATCACCACCGAGGCCGTCATCGCGGCCGCCCGCGAGACCATCGCGGCCAACAGCACCAAGGAGAACGCATGAGCACCCCCACCGCGCAGCTCGCCGCCGCAGGCGTCAGCATCTGGCTCGACGACCTCTCCCGCACCCGCATCTCCTCCGGCAACCTGCAGAACCTCATCGACACGAAGAATGTCGTCGGCGTCACCACGAACCCGACGATCTTCGCCAACGCGATCACCGACAAGAACGACACGTCGTACGACGCGCAGGTCACCGAGCTCGCAGGCTCCGGTGCCACCGCGGAGGAAGCGGTCTTCGCTGCCACCACGCAGGACGTCGCCGCAGCCCTCGACGTGTTCCGCCCCGTGTGGGAGGCCTCCGACCACGTCGACGGCCGCGTCTCGATCGAGGTCTCCCCCGACCTCGCGCATGACACCGCGGGTACCGTCGCGCAGGCCAAGGAGCTGTGGGCCAAGATCGACCGCCCCAACCTGCTCGTCAAGATCCCCGCGACCAAGGCGGGGCTTCCGGCCATCGCCGAGGCCATCGGCGCCGGCATCAGCGTCAACGTGACGCTGATCTTCAGCCTGGAGCGCTACGCCGAGGTCATCGACGCATACCTGACCGGGCTCGAGACCGCGAAGGCGGCGGGCATCGACCTGTCGACCATCCACTCGGTCGCCTCGTTCTTCGTGTCGCGCGTCGACACCGAGACCGACAAGCGCCTCACCGCGATCGGCACTCCCGAGGCGGAAGCACTCAAGAGCAAGGCAGGCCTCGCCAACGCCCGCCTCGCGTACGAGCTGTTCGAGAAGACGTTCGCCGGAGATCGCGCCACGGCGCTGCTCGGCGCGGGGGCGAATCTGCAGCGCCCGCTGTGGGCGTCGACCGGCGTCAAGGACCCGGCTCTTCCCGACACCCTCTACGTCACCGAACTCGTCGCCCAGGGCGTCGTCAACACCATGCCGGAGAAGACGCTCGACGCCACCTTCGACCACGGCGTCGTCACCGGTGACACCATCACCGACGGCTACGACGACGCCCGCGCCGTGTTCGCGGGGATCGCCGAGCTCGGCATCGACTTCACCGACATCACACAGGTGCTCGAGGACGAGGGGGTCGCGAAGTTCATCGACTCCTGGCACGATCTGCTCGCGCAGGTCACCGAGGCTCTGGAGTCGCAGCGATGACCTTCTCGATCCACACGTCCGGCGCCGCGCGCGCCGCGATCGACGAGACGGTTCCCGCTCTCGTCCACGACCTCGTCGCTTCCCGCATCACCAGTGGCGACGCGACGCTCTGGGGTCCTGCGGCGGAGGCGGAAGCGTCTGTGCGACTCGGATGGGTGGAAGCCGTCTCCGTCTCGCGTCCCCTCGTCGCCGAGATCGTCGCGCTCCGCGCCGACCTCAACGCCAAGGGCGTCACCCGGGTCGTGCTGGCCGGCATGGGAGGCTCCTCGCTCGCGCCCGAGGTCATCGCGCAGACGGCCGGTGTGCCGCTGACGATCCTCGACTCGACCGCTCCCGGCCAGGTGCTCGCCGCCCTCGATGAAGGGCTCGCCGACACGGTGCTGGTCGTGTCGTCGAAGTCGGGCTCCACCGTCGAGACCGACTCCCAGCGCCGCACGTTCGAAGCCGCGTTCCGCGATCTCGGGATCGACCCCGTCGAGCGCATCGTGGTCGTCACCGATCCCGGCTCACCGCTCGACGCCTCCGCCCGCGAGGCCGGATACCGCGTCTTCAACGCGGACCCGAACGTCGGCGGCCGCTACTCGGCGCTCACCGCCTTCGGGCTGGTGCCGTCGGGACTCGCCGGCGTCGACATCGACGAGCTTCTGAACGAGGCCGAGGCTTCGCTGCTCGAGGTCGCCGTCGACTCGGCCGAGAACCCCGCTCTGCGACTGGGGGCGGCGATCGCGGCCACGAACCCGCGACGCGACAAGCTCGGTCTGATCACCGATGGCACGCACATCAAGGGCCTTCCGGACTGGATCGAGCAGCTCATCGCCGAGTCCACCGGCAAGGAGGGCACGGGGATCCTCCCGGTCGTGCTGCTCCCCGTCTCCCCCGAGCTCGATCCGGTGCCGGCCGACCTCCAGATCGTGCGACTGGTAGACGACGCCAACGAGTTCCACCTCCACGAGCGTCATGAGGGCGAGATCCTCGTCAGCGGGACGCTGGGCGCCCAGCTCATCGTGTGGGAGTACGCCACCGCGATCGCCGGACACCTGCTGCACATCAACCCGTTCGATCAGCCCGACGTCGAGTCGGCGAAGGTCGCCGCCCGCGGACTGCTCGACGCTCGCCCCGAGCCCACGGCGCCGGCGTTCGTCGAGAACGGTGTGGAGGTCCGGGTGTCCGACCCCGCCCTCGCCGCCTCCGGCACGGTCGAAGGCGTGCTGGACGCCCTCTGGGCCCAGCTCCCCGCCGACGGCTACGTGTCCATCCAGGCTTACGTCAACCGTCTCGAGGTTCCGCAGCTCCAGGGCCTGCGTGAGCTCGTCGCAGCAGACTCCGGGCGGCCGACCACGTTCGGGTGGGGACCCCGATTCCTGCACTCGACCGGCCAGTACCACAAGGGCGGCCCCGCGCAGGGAGTGTTCCTGCAGATCCTGGAGCGCACCGAGGTCGACCTCGAGATCCCCGACCGGCCCTTCACCTTCGGGCAGCTCATCCAGGCGCAGGCCGCCGGTGATGCCGCCGTGCTCGCCGAGCACGGGCGTCCCGTCGTCACCCTGACGATCACCGAGTCCTCGGACGACGTGCTCGCCCTCTTCGAAGCCGCACAGAAGTAACAGCAGGAGAATCCCCCACCGATGTCTGTTCCCATCTCGCGCGGGCACAACCCGCTGCGTGACCCCGATGACCGCCGTCTCAACAGGATCGCGGGCCCCAGCGCCCTCGTGATCTTCGGCGTCACCGGAGATCTCTCACGCAAGAAGCTGATGCCAGCGGTCTACGACCTCGCGAACCGCGGTCTGCTCCCTCCCGGGTTCGCCCTGGTGGGATTCGCCCGACGCGACTGGGAGGACCAGGACTTCGCCCAGGTCGTCTACGACGCCGTGAAGGAGCACGCCCGCACGCCGTTCCGCGAAGAGACGTGGACCCAGCTGCTGCAGGGCATCCGCTTCGTCTCGGGTGAGTTCGACAACCCGGACTCCTTCCGCAAGCTGCGCGACACCATCGAGAAGCTCGACGTCGAACGGGGGACGATGGGCAACCACGCGTTCTACCTGTCGATCCCGCCGAAGGACTTCCCGCTGGTCGCGAAGCAGCTCAAGGAATCCGGTCTCGTCGGCGAGAACAGCGACGACGACGAGCGCTGGCGTCGTGTCGTGATCGAGAAGCCCTTCGGACACGATCTCGAGTCCGCGCGGGCTCTGAACGCCGCTCTCGAGGTGGCCTTCCCCGCGGACTCGATCTTCCGCATCGACCACTACCTCGGCAAGGAGACGGTTCAGAACATCCTGGCCCTGCGTTTCGCCAACGAACTGTACGAGCCGATCTGGAATCGCAACTACGTTGACCACGTGCAGATCACGATGGCCGAGGACATCGGCGTCGGCGGGCGTGCCGGGTACTACGACGGTATCGGCGCCGCACGAGACGTGATCCAGAACCACCTGCTGCAGCTGCTGGCGCTGACAGCGATGGAGGAGCCGATCAGTCTCTCGGCCGAGCACCTGCGCGCCGAGAAGGAGAAGGTCCTGGCGGCCGTGCATGTGCCCGACGACCTGTCGCTCGCGACCGCCCGCGGGCAGTACGCGGGCGGATGGCAGGGTGGCGAGAAGGTCACCGGCTTCCTGGAAGAGGAGGGGATGAACCCCGAGTCGACCACGGAGACGTACGCCGCGATCAAGCTCGAGATCGACACCCGTCGCTGGGCGGATGTGCCCTTCTACCTGCGGACGGGGAAGCGTCTGGGCCGTCGTGTGACCGAGATCGCCGTGGTCTTCAAGCGCGCGCCTCAGCACCTGTTCGGCCGCGGCAACGCGTCCGAGCTCGGACAGAACGCGCTCGTCATCCGCGTGCAGCCGGACGAGGGCGTCACGATCCGCTTCGGCTCGAAGGTGCCTGGCAGTGGCTCCAACGTCCGCGATGTGACGATGGACTTCGGCTACGGCCACGCCTTCACGGAGGCGAGCCCTGAAGCGTACGAGCGTCTGATCCTCGACGTCCTGCTGGGCGATCCGCCGCTGTTCCCGCGGCACGAGGAGGTCGAGCTCTCCTGGAAGATCCTCGACCCGGTCGAGAAGTACTGGGCCGCCCAGGGCGGTCCGGTGGAGCAGTATGCGCCCGGCTCGTGGGGACCGGCATCCGCCGACGACCTGCTGGCCCGCGATGGACGAGTCTGGAGACGCCCGTGATCATCGACCTTCCCGACACGACCGTCAGCCAGGTCGCGAAGCAGCTGGTCAAGGTGCGCGAGGAGGGCGGAGCTGTCGCCCTCGGCCGCGTGCTGACCCTCGTCATCGCTGCCCGCAACGGAGTGGCGGAGGCGGCGATCGATGCCGCCAACGACGCTTCGCGGGAGCACCCGATGCGTGTGATCGTGATCACCACAGGTGAAGGCGAGTCCCGTCTCGACGCGCAGATCCGCGTCGGCGGCGACGCCGGCGCCAGCGAGGTCGTCGTCCTGCGCGCCTTCGGGGATGCCGCGAGCAACGAGGAGAGCCTCATCACCGGCCTCCTGCTGCCCGACGCCCCCGTGGTCGCCTGGTGGCCGGAGTCCGCGCCCGTCGCACCGGCGCAGTCCCCTCTCGGCAAGATCGCTCAGCGCCGCATCACCGACGCCGCGACGGCGCACGATGTCCGCGACCGGCTCGCGCTCCTCGGTGAGACTCATGCCCCCGGCGACACCGACCTGGCCTGGACGCGCCTGACCCACTGGCGCGAGCAGCTCGCGGCCGTGCTCGACCAGCCGCCGTACGAGCCGATCACCGGGGTCGAGGTGCGCGGAGCCTCGGCATCTCCGTCCACCGCGCTGCTGGCCGCGTGGCTGCAGATGGCTCTCGATGTGCCGGTGCAGTGGTCGTACGAAGACCCCGACCAGTGGGCTGAGGGCATCAAGTCGGTGCGCCTGACGCGTGATTCGGGAGACATCCTCCTCGAGCGCCCGACGCCGGGCGTCGCCGTGCTCACGCAGCCGGGCCAGCCGAACCACGACCTGCACCTTCCCCGACGCACACTTCGCGAATGCCTCGCAGAGGAGCTGCGTCGACTGGACCCCGACGTCCTGTACGGTCGGGTGATCACCGAGGGCTGGGAGAAGCTGGGTCCGCCCGAGACTGGAGAGTGACGTCGATGACGACATCGTCCGCAGAGAAGCGCGTGGTGGTGGAAGCCACCCCCGCTGCCCTCGCCACCCGTGTGGCCGACCGATTCCTGACGCGGGTGCGTGCGCGCACCCGCAACGGTCGGCTCGCACACATCGCCCTCACGGGAGGATCGATGGGTGGAGCGGTGCTGCGTGCCGCGTCCGAACACCCTCGTGCCGCCGAGATCGACTGGTCTCTGGTGCACTTCTGGTGGGGCGACGAACGCTTCGTCCCGCGCGACGATATCGACCGCAACTCTCTGCAGTCGCGACAGGCGCTGCTCGACCACATCGCCGTACCCGCGGAGAACGTGCATGAGGTCGCCGGCCCCGACAGCGGCCTGACACTGGACGAATCCGCCGCGGCTTACGCCGAAGAGCTCGCACGGTTCGGCACCGACGAGCACCCGTGGCCCTCGTTCGCCGTGTGCTTCCTCGGTGTCGGCCCCGATGGCCACGTCGCCTCGCTCTTCCCTGATCGCGAGGAGGTCACGGTGACGGATGCCGCCGTTCTCGCCGTGCGGGACTCCCCCAAGCCTCCGCCGGAGCGCGTCACTCTGACCCGCCCCGTGCTCAACTCGTCCAAGCGCGTATGGCTCGTGCTGACGGGCGCGGACAAGGCCTCCGCGCTGGGCCTCGCTCTTGCGGGCGCCAGCTACACGAGTGTCCCTGCCGCCGGGGCGAAGGGCCGCAAGCGGACGGTCTTCTTCGTGGACGAAGCTGCCGCCTCCGAGGTCTCCGCCGACCTCATCGACCAGGCCTACTGATTCCTGCGAGCACAGCCCCTCCCGGGGACTGCGTCACGGGTGTTCCGAGGATCCATCGCCCCGCTGCGGCGCATCCGGCCCGACGGTGCCGTCGGCGCGCTCGGGAGTGCCCATCGCCGAGGGCGATGCCGTGGGGTCCTCCTGCCCGCTCCGCCCGGGAGCGCCCGGCGCACTGCCGCGCGAGATTCCCAGTTCCTGGCTGTCGCTGAGCACCTGGGGATGGTACCGGGCGAGCCCGACGACACCCCATACGGCGATCCCGCCGGCCACCGCGAAGATCACGAGCACCCACCACGGCGCGGCGGCTGCTTCGCCCAGCACGACCATTCCGATGAGCACCGCCACGAGCGGGTCGACGACGGTGAGTCCGGCGATCACGAGGTCGGGCGGACCCGAGCTGTACGCCGTCTGCACGAAGTAGGCACCGACAGCCGCAGCCGAGATGAGGGCGAGCACGCAGATGGCGGTGATCCACTCGAACTGGCCCGCCTCGATGCGCTTGATGACGACCTTGGCGAGCGTGGCCACGAATCCGTAGAGGATGCCGGCACCGATCACGTAGAACAGCGCACGCATGCGGCGACGCAGGATCAGCCAGCATGCGCCGAGGACGATGACGACGGCGAGCAGGAGCGCCAGGATGGTGAAGAGCTCGCGGTCGGTCACCTCTTGCTCTGTCGCGTAGATCGCGGCGAAGAACACGAAGAGGAAGATCCCGCCGACGCAGCAGATGATGGCGGTCAACGATTGTCGTGTCGGCGAGTGGCCGGAGATCCGCGCATTGAGCAGCGTCGTGATCACGAGCGCGATCGCTCCGAGCGGCTGAACCACGATCAGCGGCGCCTGCACGAGCGCGGCGAGCTGACAGATTACGGCGAGCCCGAGCATGAGCGTGCCGATGAGCCACGACGGGCGGGTCAGGAGGCGCTTGAGCTGATCGAAGCTCAGCCCCGACGCACCGGTGGCACCGCTGAGACGCTCGACCTTCTCGACGCCGCGGTGCTGGTATTGCGCGCCGAGAGACATGAAGACGGCGCCGGCGAGGGCGAGCGGGATGCCGAGCAGCAGACCGGGGTTCTGGAACGCGCCGACGAGCTGATCGCCGACGTCCTCGACCGCATTCATCCACACCCCAGCACTCACAGTACGACCCTACCTGGCGCGCACCGCCGACTAGGGTTGTGACGTGGCTGTACTTCCGATTCGCATCATGGGCGATCCCGTCCTGCACTCCCCCGCCTCCCCCGTCGACGAGATCACCGACGACATCCGAAGCCTCGTCGCGGACATGTTCGAGACGATGGATGCCGCACCGGGAGTCGGCTTGGCCGCCCCGCAGGTCGGCGTGCCCCTGCGGATCTACACCTACGCATATGTCGACGACGACGACCAGCCGTGGCGTGGTGTCCTCATCAACCCCGAGCTCTGGATGGTTCCGCTCGAACCGGGCGAGCCCGACCCGGATCTCGAGTCGGAGGGGTGCCTGTCGTTCCCGGGCGAGCGGTTCCCCCTCCGTCGCTCCGATCGCGTGCACGTGACGGCGACGGACCTCGACGGACACCCGGTCTCGATCGACGTCGACGGGTGGCGTGCCCGCATCATGCAGCACGAGTTCGACCACCTCGACGGCATCCTGTACGTCGACCGTCTCTCCGACGGGGACTGGAAGACCGTGCAGAAGATCGCCCGCAAGCGCGGCTGGGCGCGGCCAGGCGCCAGCTGGATGCCCGGCGTCGACGACCTCGAGGGGTGAGCCTCTCCCAGCCGAACCACAGCCTCCTCCGAGTTGCATCACAGACTCGGTGACGGCTAACGTGTTCGCGGCGGGGGCTTTCATCGTGCCTCCACATCACGCTTCGGAGGGGAAACTATCATGATGAAGATGCGCGATCGACGGGCTCTGATGCTCGCAGGATCGGCAGTGGCGCTCTCGGTCGCCCTGACCGGTTGCAGCGCCCTCAACGGTATTCTCGGCAGCGGTTCGGGCGACGCCAACCGCGATGAGGAGACCGGCCAGGTCACCGAGAGCTCGAACGTCGGCGTCTTCTCGGTGAAGCTGGGCGACTGCATGCTCGACACCGGAACCGGCATGCTCACGGATGCCAACATCCTCCCCTGCACCGACCCGCACGACCAGGAGGTGTACTACGAGATCACGATGCCGGACGGCGAGTTCTCCGACACCGACATCGACGCGGCGACGCAGGAGTGCGTCGGAGACGCGTACACCTCGTTCGTCGGCGTCGCCTACGACGACTCCGCCCTCAACGTCACGACGCTCGTTCCCACCAAGGACTCCTGGGAGCAGAACAACGACCGCGTGATCCAGTGCATCATCTTCGACCCGGCCGGGCAGACCACCGGCTCGCTGGCCGGCGCCGCACGCTGACCCGCAGTCGCAGAGAAGGGCTCCGCCTCGTGGCGGGGCCCTTCTTCGTACCCGCAATGGTTCAGTCGTCCGAGGCGCGCAGAGCCAACCAGGCAGCCACGCGGTCGTCGGGGTCGGCCATGGACAGTCCCAGCAGATCCTCGATGCGTCGGATCCGCGCCGCCAGCGTCTGCCGATGGATTCGCAGTCGCGTCGCGCTCTCGCCCCAGGCGCTGTTCGTGGCGAGGAAGACACGCAGGGTCTCGATCAGCTCCGGGTGCTGTTCAGCACCCCTCAGCGGGTCGAGGAGCCTCCCGATGCGCTGCGTCTGATCCGCCCCCAGGTGCCCGAGCACCAGGGACACCGTGGGGATGGACTCGTACCTGACGACGCGCTCACCACCCGCCCGCGCGGCCTCGCTCGCCTGGCGGGCTTCGTCGACGCTGCGCGCGAGCGCGTCCGTCGCACTCGGACGACCGAGACCGAGGTAGAGCGTCGAGGCGAAGGTCCGCACGCGGTGCGCGATCTCCTCCGCGTGTTCCTCCCGGACGACACCGCGGATCAGTCCGCGCTGAGCGGCGAACACATGCTCGGCCCCGAGCTCGTCGAGCCACAGCGCGAGCAGATGCTCGGTATCGACGCCGCTCGTGCGCGAGACGAGGGCGAATCCCATGAGAATTCTCTCGTGCACACCCCAGCGGCGGAGGAGCCGGGTGGCCTCCTCCCCACCCTCGAGCACGGTCTCCAGCATCATCGACCGCCCGAGACGCTCGAGGTGACTGCTGTCGCGCGTGCGCATCAGCAGGTCCAGCAGGGCCGCCGCTTGAGAGCTGAGTTCCCTTCCGCGCCCTGAGCTGTCGTTGCGCGGGGCGGTGACGAGCTGCGCGGTGATGTCTTGACCGGGGCCGACCGGATGCACCTGCAGGGCGCGATGGCGCACCCGGACGGGGCGACCGACCGCGACCGCGATCGCGTCGTCGATATGCAGGCTTCCCGCGCCGGCGGTCGTGATGACCTCTCCATGTCGGTCGAGAAGCACCGCCCAGCCGTCGATCCGGTGCGCGAGTTCGGCGATGACACCGGTGATCCCGCTTCGTCGAGCGGCGAGGGTCAGCACGCGCATCGCAGAGGTGATCGCCCTGGCTTCGGCTGCCTGGTCGACGGCGAGCAGCGCGGTCAGCGTCGGCGTCAACAGGTCGTCGGCGATACCCGCTCCGACGATCGACGTGATGCGTCGTTCCTCGAGCACCTGGTGCACCGCCGGCGTGTCCGCGGCGGTGACCACGACCGCGTCCTGGAGCAGTGCGAGCCTCTCCGGGTCGTCGACCAGTTCGCCGAGCTGAGCGGCCTCGACGACGACCAGGGTGGTGAAGAGGTGCTCGGAAGGAGCACTGAAGGAGTCCAGACCGACGACGGAGTTCACGTGACGCGAGCTCGGCACCGCTCCGTCCAGAAGCCGTCCTTGGAGGTATCGCGCCACGGAGGCGACATCACGAGCCACCTGCCGATCATACAAAGTGTGACTCCCCCGCAGTGAATCCACACATTCGTCGAATGCCTCCGGGTCGGCAGTCTCCTAGCATCGTCGGCATCCCCACTTACCCGAAGGATGTCATGAAAGCTGTTGTCTTCCGCGATCCGCAGTCTCCGATCGAGTTCGTCGACGTCGACCTCGCTCCGCCCCGCGCCGGCGAAGTGCGCGTCCGCATCGCCGCTGCGGGCGTCTGCCACTCCGACCTCCATGTGAAGCGCGGCGAGTGGGATGCTGCCGCGCCCCTGGTGATGGGGCACGAGGGCTCCGGTGTCGTGACCGAACTCGGCGAGGGCGTCACGACCCTGGCGGTCGGCGATCACGTGGTCCTGAGCTGGGTTCCGCCGTGCGGGGAATGCCGTTATTGCCGCGCCGGCCATGAGGCGCGCTGCCAGAAGGTGGCGACGGTCGTCGCTCCCCTGGGCGTGCTCTTCGATGGCACATCGCGCCTGAGCCGCGATGGCGAGCAGCTCCACCACTACCTCGGCGTCTCCTCCTTCGCCGAAGAGGTCGTCGTGCCCGCGTCGGGTGCCGTCAAGGTCCGCGACGATGCCCCGCTCGATGTCGTCGCGGTCGTCGGTTGCGCCGTGGCCACCGGGGTGGGTGCGGTCCTCAACACGGCGGCGGTCGAACCGGGATCCACCGTGGTCGTGATCGGCTGTGGTGGCGTCGGCCTCAATGTGGTCCAGGGCGCGCGACTCGCCGGCGCGGAGCGCATCGTCGCGATCGACGTGCGTCCGGAGAAGACACAGATGGCGTTGCAGTTCGGCGCCACCGACCGCATCGACGCCTCCCAGGGCGATGCCGTGGCGCAGTTGCGCGAACTCATCCCGGACGGTGTCGATTACGCGTTCGACGCGATCGGACGCACCTCCACCACCGAGCAGTCGATCCAGATGCTCGGCCTCGGTGGTGCGGCCGTGATCGTCGGGCTTCCCCCGACGGGCGCCCGCGCATCATTCGAGCCCCTCGTCCTCGCCGAGGCGGATCAGCGCATCCTCGGCTCGAACTACGGCTCGGTGCGCCCCTCCATCGATGTCCCGGCCCTCGTCGACCGCTACATGGATGGACAGCTCAAGATCGATCCGCTGATCTCGGGCCGCCGGCCTCTTGCCGAGGCCGCAGGCGCGCTCGACGACCTCGAGACCGGCTCGGCGCTGCGTACCCTGCTCATCCCCTGAGCACCCGTCATCCCCTGACCGCCCTTCACCCCCTCCACCCTGAAACCCGAATCCAGGAGAACCATGTCAGACACCGTCGTCGCCCCGCCTGGCGCACCCCGGGATGCCGGTCTTCGCACCGGCGTCATGAGCGGACCAGAGCTCGCCGCCCAGGCCATCGCCAACATCGCTCCCAGCGCCGTCATCGCCTTCACGGCGGCGGCCATCTTCCTCGGTGCGGGCAACGGCACCATCTACGCCTTCGCCCTCGCCACGATCGTGATCCTGTGCGTCGGGTACTGCGTGGTGGTGTTCGCCCGCAAGCACGCCTCCGCCGGGTCGCTGTACACGTACGTGTCCAAGGGCCTCGGCCCGTTCGGCGCGTTCCTCGCTGGTGTGACACTGCTGATCGGCTGCTTCGGCATCGCGGCGGCCTCCCTCAGCGGGTCCGTGAGCTACATGGCACAGTTCCTCAGCATGCTTGGACTCCCCGCCCAGGGCCTCGGCTGGGACATCGGCCTCGCGATCATGCTCGGCGGCCTGGCGACGCTGTTCACCATCCGCGGCATCCGCCTGTCCGCGCGGGTGTCGCTCGTCCTCGAGCTCGTGTCCGTCGGCATCATCCTCGTGCTCCTGATCACGGCGCTGGTCTGGGCGGGTCCCGCCGCCTGGGACCCCGCGCAGGTGCTCGCGACAGGATCGTCGTTCCAGGGAATCGCGTCCGGCATGGTGCTCGGCATCCTCGGTTTCGTGGGTTTCTCGTCCGCCGATGCCCTCGGGCGAGAGGCCAAGGAGCCGTACAAGGCGATCCCCCGCGCGATCATGTGGAGCGCTCTCGGCGTCGGCGTGCTCTACGTCTTCGCCGCCTACACGCAGATCACCGTGCTCGGTGACGATCTCGCCACCGCCTCAAGCCCGCTGGAGAGCATGTCGGCCCTGATCGGGATGCCCGGCTGGTTCGCCGCCGTGCTCACCTTCGGCGTCTCCGCGTCGTTCTTCGCCGTCGTGGTCGCACCCCTCAACGTGATCGGCCGCATCGTCTACGTGATGGGCAAAGAGGGCGTCGTCGCCGAGCGCTTCGGACGCACGCACGAGCAGCACCTCACACCTCATCGCGTCCTGATCATCGCCGGAGCGGCGGCCGTCGCGGTCGACATCGTGCTGCTGCTCTCGGGAGCGGCGACCGGCGAGATCCTCGTGTGGGTGAACACCTGGGGCACCTACGGCTACATGGTCGCCTACGCCCTCGTGGCGATCGCCTGCGTGGTCTACACGCAGCGGGCGAAGATGCGCAACGGTCTCGTGAAGGTGTGCGCGACCGTCGCGGTCGGCACCATGGGCTACGTCTTCTTCGCGAACGTGTGGCCGGTGCCGGCGTTCCCGTACAACGTGATCCCCTACGTGTTCCTGGTGACGGTCGCCCTGGCGCTCACCCGGTACGCGTACCTCGCCCGACGTCGTCCCGACGTCATCGCCCGCATCGGCAACACCGAGACCAGCGCGATGGAGGGTGTCGGCTGACCCGACACCGCCGATCGAAGGAGCCTCTCCCCACGGAGGGGCTCCTTCTGTCGAGTCTGGACTCGACAGGATCTCTCGGCCCGCCGGAGAACGAGAAAAGCCCCCTCCGTGGAGGGGGCTTTTCCGATTGGCTCCCCGGCTTGGACTCGAACCAAGAACCTGCCGGTTAACAGCCGGCTGCTCTGCCAATTGAGCTACCGAGGAATGTGCGCCGCTGAGCGGGCAACTCGTCAAGCTTAGCAAACTCCCGGAGGTGTTCACGACACGGCGGCGCGGTTCCGGGATGCCGGGCGTGTCGGGGTCAGTGCCGTGAGTCCGACTCCGCGTTCGGCACCCAGAGCAGGTCCTTGCCGACTCCGCGGGCCACGACATGCCCACTGCGGAGCATGAGGGTCTCGGCGTTCAGTTCGCGGATGAAGTCGGCGTCGTTGGTCACGAGGAGGGCCGCCATCGACTGCTCCCTGCGACGGCGGGTGATCGCGTCGAAGACCACCGGACGCACCTCGAGGTCGAGGTTCGCGAGCACCTCGTCGGCGATGAGCACCTTCGGCTCGAGCACGAACGACCGCGCGATGGCCACACGCTGGCGCATGCCGGCGCTGAGTTCGTAGGGGAACTTCGACGCGGTCCCGAGCGGCAGGTGCAGCTCGTCGAGCAGCATGGCCACGCGGATCGAGAGGGCCTTGGTGTTCACCCGGCGCTCCCGGATGAGGATCGGCTCCGCGATCACCTCGTTCACGGTGAGCCGAGGCGGCAGGTCTGCCCCGGCGCCCTGCGGAACGAAGCCGGTGCGATAGGTGAGGATGCGGTGTTTGCGACCGGGACGGCGCACATCGACGCCGCAGACCTGGGCGCTGCCTCCGACGACCTTGACCGAGGGGTCGGTGGATCCGGCAAGGGCGGCGACCAACGTCGACTTTCCTGAGCCCGTGGGTCCGGCGACGCAGATGAGCCCACCGGGCGCCAGCGAGAACGTGACACCGTCGACCGCGCGCGTCGGCATCCCGTGGCCGATGCGGTCGATCACCAGATCGGCGCAGTCGATCGCGTTCGTTGATTCGGGCCTGCGGGACATGACTCCATCCTGCCGCCTGCCGGCCCCCGCTCCCCGTTACGACTCGGCGAAGCACTGACGCTCTGCGTCGATGTCGCGCAGGCGCATCCGCAGCGCGCGACCACCATCGGAATCGGCAGGCACGCGTTGCACCGCACCGAGGAGTTCCTGCTTCTCGTGCTCGAGCTGCCGGAGCACGAGCCTGCGGGCGAGGTCGGCCACAGTGGCGACGGCCCGCTCCTCCGTCCGCTCGGGGAACGGCGTCATCAACAGCTCCCCCGCGAGGGAGCGGTAGGGTTCACGCACGCCGTTCACGGCCTCGGTCACCCAGCCGGCCCTGGTGCGGTCCGGAGCCGCCGCAACCGCCTCACGCACGGCGTCCAGCCCTGGAGTCCGGAAGGGTGCCTCCAACGCCCGGTTGAGCAGCGCCTGATCGACCTGGTGTCCGTACTGGAGCGCACCCATCAGCGCGTCGCGTTCGACCGCGACGTCGGGGCTGCGCGGCAGACTCGCCAGCGTCACCGGGGCGACGAGGGGAGCCCCCGTGACCGAGTCGATCTGCGGGGCCTCCCGACGCGGCTGCTGCGGGGTCGAGGCTCCGCGAGCGGCGCGTTCGACCTCACTGCGCACTTCGGTGGGGTCCATCCCGAGCCGCCGCGCCAGTACGCGTTCGTATCCCGGGCGAAGAAGCTGATCGCGGATCTCCGCCACGATGGGAGCGGCCGCCCGCAATGCACCGACGCGCCCTTCCACCGTGGAGAGGTCGAAGCCGCCGAGTTTGCGGTCGATCGCGAACTCGAACATCGGCTGCTTGGTGTCCATCAGGCCCCGAACCGCGGCATCTCCTCGCCGGAGTCGCAGGTCACACGGATCCATACCGTCGGGCGCGACCGCGACGAAGGTCTGCGCGTTGAATCGGTCATCCTCGGTAAAGGCACGCAGGGCCGCCTTCTGACCGGCTTCATCACCGTCGAAGGTGAAGACCACCTCGCCTGAGGCGTTGTCATCACCCATCACGCGGCGCAGCACCTTGATGTGCTCGGTGCCGAACGCCGTACCGCATGTGGCGATCGCCGTCGTGAGCCCCGCGAGATGGCAGGCCATCACATCGGTGTAGCCCTCGACCACCACGACCCGGCGTGGGTCGCCTCTGGCGATGTCGCGCTTGGCGAGGTCGAGCCCGTACAACACCTGCGCCTTCTTGTAGATCGGCGTCTCCGGGGTATTCAGGTACTTCGGCCCCTGGTCGTCGTCGAACAGCTTGCGGGCGCCGAAGCCGATCGTCTGCCCCGACACGTCCCTGATCGGCCACACGAGACGCCCGCGGAATCTGTCGTAGACACCGCGCTGTCCGGTCGAGACGAGGCCGGCGTTGCTGAGCTCCTCGCGGGTGAACCCCTGCGCGGTGAGCGCCTTCAGCATGCCGTCCCAGCCACGCGGGGCGAAGCCGACTCCGAAATGCGCTGCAGCACCTGCATCGAACCCGCGCTCCCCGAGGAAGCGACGTCCTGCCTCGGCGTCCGGGGTGAGCAACTGCGCGCGGAAGAACTCCGCGGCTGCGGTGTTGGCTGCATACAGCCGACTCCGCCCGCTCGTCTCGGGGGCGGCTCCGCCGTCCTCGTAGTGCAGCGTGTACCCGATGCGGCCGGCGAGACGCTCCACCGCCTCCGTGAAGCTGACGTGGTCCATCTCCCGGAGGAAGGAGTACACGTCTCCGGACTCCCCGCATCCGAAGCAGTGGTAGTACCCGACCTGCTGCCGGACATGGAAACTCGGGCTCTTCTCGTCGTGGAACGGGCACAGGCCCTTGAGGGATCCGACTCCGGCGGGCTTCAGCGCCACGCGCTCGCCGATGATGTCGGCGATGTTCGTGCGCGCCTTCACCTCATCGACATCGGCCTGACGGATCCGCGGCATCAGTGCGCTCTTTCCGCGACGGGAACGCGCTCGGTGTGCGGCCGCGCACCGGGGCGGGCGTGACGGGGAGTCCAGATCCCCACCTCGGCCGGGTCGATCTCCCCGACGAGACGGTTGTGCCAGTCGATGGCGCTCTGATCGGTGAGGCTCGCGATCTGATCCACGACGACTCTGGCGCGCTGGGCGTCGGTCTCCGCCGCGATGAAGTCGGCGGCGAACGCGGGCTCGAGCACATCGGAACCCGCGGACCACAGCGCATCGGTCGACCAGAGGGCATCGGCGAGCCTCTTCAGCACGCGCCGCTGCTCCTTGTAGACGCCCTTGCGGGCTTCGATCGTGACGATGGCCTGGCCCATGATGCCCTTCAACACGGCGATCTCCACCTCGATCACCCGCGGGACGATGACATGGGCGTTGTACCGGACCAGCGCCTTCGTACCGTACGCCTCCCTGGTGGCGGAGACCGAAGCACGGGCGAAACGTCCGATCAGGTCACTCGTGAGGTTCTTGAGCCGCGCGAGAGCCTGACGGGAACGATCGAACGAGGAGAGCCACATCGGCTGCGACGCCAGACGGTAGAGCGCGTCGGCGAGCTCGTCACGCGTGAAGTCGTACCCGACCCACTGCTGGATACGCCCGACGAGTGCGTCGTGCTGAGCGGGGTCGGCGAGCTGGGCGACGTCGACGTAGCCGTTGACGATCGCATCCTCGAAGTCGTGGACGGAGTAGGCGATGTCGTCCGAGAGGTCCATGATCTCGGCCTCGATGCACCGGAGTCGACCAGGAGCGCCTTCGCGCATCCAGCGGAACACGGCCTCATCCTCGGGGTACACGCCGAACTTCAGACGTCCACCGGGATCGGGGACCGGGCTGTCGACCGTCCACGGGTACTTGCACGTCGCGTCGAGGCTGGCGCGGGTCAGGTTCAGGCCGACCGAGCGGTCGCTGTCATCGAGCACCTTCGCCTCGAGTCGGGACAGGATGCGCAGGGACTGGGCGTTCCCCTCGAACCCCCCGATGGGCTCTGCCCACTCGTTCAGTGCCCGCTCGCCGTTGTGACCGAAGGGAGGATGCCCCAGGTCGTGGCTGAGGCACGCGGTGTCGACGACATCGGCCGACACGTCCAGTGCGACAGCGAGCTCGCGCCCGACCTGAGCGACCTCGAGGGAATGCGTCAGACGGTTGCGGGCGAAATCCGCGGTGCTGGCAGGGCTGAGCACCTGTGTCTTGGCGGCGAGTCGGCGCAGCGCGGCAGAATGCAGGACACGGGCACGATCACGAGCGAAGTCGTTGCGCTCGGATCGATGGGTCTCGGCGAAGAAGCGTTCGGCGTCTCGCGCGTCGTAGCCGTCGGCACGCAGGCCTGGCCGGGGGTCAACCGCCACTGTTCTCGATCTCCGCTCCACGCATCATCTCCGAGGTGTCGGATGCGATCTCCCGCGACTCCAACCACTTGTCCGGCAGGGCCGTGCGCTTCGGGTGTCCTGCCCGCCCGCGCTGCCCCTCTGCGTCCGCACCGGGATACGGTGCCGTGTGATCGAGCCGGCCGAGGAGGTCGTCGATCTCGGCGAGGCTGGACGCCGTGGCGAGTCCGGTGCGGATGTCGCCCCCGACCGGGTAGCCCTTGAAGTACCAGGAGACGTGCTTGCGGATGTCACGGCATCCGCGATCCTCATCCTCGAAGAACTCGACGAGGAGCTCGGCGTGGCGGCGGAAGGCGTCAGCGACGAAGCCGAGCGTCGCGTCGACCGTCTTCCCCTCCCCGCCGAACGCGGTCGCCAACTCGCCGAACAGCCAAGGGCGTCCGAGGCAGCCGCGCCCGACCACCACTCCGTCGCAGTCGGTCTGCGCCATCATGCGCACCGCATCGTCGGCCGACCAGATGTCGCCGTTCCCCAGCACCGGGATGCTCGTGACCGCCTGCTTCAGCTCGCCGATCGCGTTCCAGTCCGCGAACCCGGAGTAGTACTCGCCGGCAGTCCTGGCATGCAGCGCCACGGCGGCGGCCCCGGCGTCTTCGGCCGCACGCCCGGCATCGAGGAACGTGAGGTGATCCTTGTCGATGCCTTTGCGCATCTTCACGGTGAGAGGGATGTCGCCGGCGGCTTTCACCGCCTGGTCGACGATGTCGGCGAACAGCTTCGACTTCCACGGCAGCGCCGCTCCCCCGCCGCGACGGGTGACCTTCGGCACCGGGCACCCGAAGTTGAGGTCGATGTGGTCGGCGTGATCCTCGGCGACGATGATGCGCACGGCCTCCGCGATGGTCTTCGGGTCGACGCCGTAGAGCTGGATGGACCGCGGCGTCTCGGACTCGTGGTGCCGGATGAGTCGCATCGTGGTCTCGTTGCGTTCGACGAGCGCCCGCGAGGTGATCATCTCGCTCACGTAGAGCCCGGCGCCGTACTCGCGACACAGACGTCGGAAGGCGGTGTTGGTGATCCCCGCCATGGGTGCGAGGACGACCGGCACGTCGAGATCGATCGGGCCGATGCGAAGAGGGCGGGCGGGGGCGGTGGCGAGAGTCATGTCCTGTCCATTCTCCCAGACGCGGAGCCCGGAGGGATGCGGCGATCTAAGCTGTGCATATGACCGAATCCTCGCTCCGCACCATCCCGTTCACCGACGCGAAGGGCGAGGAGAAGACGCTCGACGATCTGGGCGCCGATGTCGTGCTCGTGGTCAACGTCGCGTCCAAGTGCGGGCTGACGCCGCAGTACGAGCAGCTGGAGGAACTGCAGCGTCTGTACGGCGATCGCGGGTTCACCGTCGTCGGCTTCCCCTGCAACCAGTTCTTCGGTCAGGAGCCCGGCTCTGTCGACGACATCCTCGAGTTCTGCTCGACGACCTACGGCGTCACCTTCCCCGTCAACGACAAGGTCAAAGTGAACGGCAAGAACGCCGCCGAGCTCTACAAGGCGCTCAAGGAGACTCCCGACGCCGGTGGCAAAGCCGGCCGCGTGGAATGGAACTTCGAGAAGTTCCTCGTGCTGCCGGACGGGGACGTCCTGCGCTTCCGGCCGAAGCAGAAGCCGGACGCCCCCGAGATCGTCAGTGCGATCGAAGCGGCGCTGACCCGCTAGAACGCGCCGGCCCGTCAGACGGCCGCGGTCTCCGACTCGGCCTCTCCGCGCTTGGACCAGAGGTCGCGGAGAACGTTCTCGAACGCCGCGGGCGGTTGCGCGCCGCTGATGCCGTACTGGCCGTCGACGACGAAGAACGGCACGCCCTGGATTCCGTAGGCGCGGGCCTGCGCCTGGTCCTGACGCACGGCGAGCAGGTACTGCTCGCTCTCGAGTGCTGCGCGGGCACGGTCTGCGTCGAGCCCGACCTCGACAGCCAGCTCGACGAGATCATCGATGCGACCGACGTGCTTGCCCTCGGTGAAGTAGGCGGACATGAGCCGCTCTTCCATCTCGTGCTGCAGCCCCTCTGCCTTGGCGAAGTGCAGCAGCTCGTGCGCCTTCACCGTGTTCGTGTGCTGCAGCAGATCGAACCGGTACTCGAGGCCGGCGTTCGCCGCCACACCCGTCACGTTCGAGAGCATCTGCTCGACCTGCTCGCGCGGCATGCCCTTGTGGCCTGCGAGGAAGTCGATCTCGTCACCGTCGAAGTCGACGGGGGTGTCGGGCGAGAGCTCGAACGAGTGGAAGGTGATGTTGACCTGCGGTGCGTCCTCGTCGGCCGCGACGGCTTCGAGACCCTTCTCGAGGTTGCGCTTGCCGATGTAGCACCAGGGGCAGGCGATGTCGGACCAGATGTCGATGGAGATGGGTTCAGTCACACTGCTATGCAACCGCATGCACCTACGGGCTATTCCGAACCCGATCCGAGCCGCGGATAGGATTCTCGGATGCTCTCCGCCGAAGACCCGCTGCCCTCCGTCCCCGAGCGCGTGCTCGTCGCCGGCGTCTCAGGGTCCGGCAAGACCACGCTCGCCCGACGGCTGGCCCGCCTGTGGAACCTGCGCCATGTGGAGATCGACGGCCTGTTCCACGGCCCCGAGTGGACGCCGCGCCCCGAGTTCCTCGACGACGTGCGGGCCTTGGCAGCGGAGGAGCACTGGATCACCGAGTGGCAGTACACGAGCAAGGGAACGGACGACATCCTCCCCCCGCGCGCACAGCTCGCGATCTGGCTCGACTACCCGTACCGCGTGGTGCGAGGCCGCCTGATCCGGCGCACGCTGGCTCGAGGCGTGCTGCGGCTCGAGCTCTGGAACGGCAACCGCGAGAAGGGGCCGTGGACCATGTTCCGCCGTGATCCGGAGGAGAACATCCTCGCGTGGCAGGCAGCGACACTTCACAAGTGGACGGAGCGCTTCCCCGCGTTGCAGGAGCGCTTCCCGCACCTCACGATCGTCCGTCTCCGTCATCCGCGGGAGACGAGACGGTGGCTGCGTGCTCAGGCAGAGGCGTCGGGAACGTCGATCGCACCGCCGAAGCGACGGTCGCGCGCCAGATAGATCCCGATCGCCCGCCACAGCTCCTCGCGCGAGAAATCGGGCCAGAGCGTGTCGAGGAAGACCATCTCGGCGTATGCCGACTGCCACAGTAGGAAGTTCGAGGTGCGTTGTTCGCCCGAGCTGCGCAGGAACAGATCGACGTCCGGCATGTCGGGGACGTACAGATGGCGGCGGATCATCTTCTCGGTGATCGCCTTGGGCTTCACGCGCCCTGCCACGACATCGTCGGCGATCGCCCGCATGGCATCCACGAGTTCGACCCTGCCGCCGTAGTTGACGCACATCGTGAGCGTGAGCACGTCATTGTCGCGGGTCAGTCGCTCAGCGTGCTGCAACTCCTTGATGACGCTGCCCCACAGGCGCGGCTTGCGGCCGGCCCAGCGGATGCGCACACCCCATTCGTTGAGCTGATCGCGACGGCGGTGCAGGACGTCGCGGTTGTAACCCATGAGGAAGCGGACCTCTTCCGGCGAACGCGCCCAGTTCTCGGTCGAGAAGGCGTACACCGAGAGGTGCTTGACCCCCGCCTGGATCGCGCCGGCGACCACGTCGAGCAAGACCTCCTCCCCCGCCTTGTGCCCCTCGATGCGGTTGAGTCCCCGGCGGTTCGCCCACCGGCCGTTGCCGTCCATGACGATCGCCACGTGCTCGGGCACGGACCGGAACGCGGGCGGGTACGAACCTGTCCAGTCCAGCGGTCGATAGGGGACGGCGTCCTTGTGCGTATAGGGCTTCGGGCTCACCGTGCTCCTTCTGAAGTGATGTCTGACACATGGGAGAGGGAGCGGATGCCGCGCTCCAGGTGCCATTGGGCGTACGCGGAGACAAGTCCCGAGGCTGCGGCGGTGTCGGCCGGCGCCGCTGCGTCGATCACGTCCCACTCCCCCGCGATGAGCGAACGGAGCAACGCCAGGGTCTTCTCTGCGACACGCGGGCTGCCTGCCGGGGCGCAGTTCTGGCAGACGAGCCCACCGAGCTGAGCGACGAATCGCGAGTGCGGCCCTGGGGTGCCGCAGCGGGCGCACTCGTCGAGCGATGGCGCCCAACCCGACAGCGACATCACCCGCAGCAGGTACGAGTCGAGGATGCTCCGTGCGACGTGCTCTCCCCGCGACAACGCCCGCAGCCCGCCGACGAGCAGCAGGTACTGATCGGGAGTGGCCTCCGCGTCGCTCAGACGGTCCGCCGTCTCCACCATGGCGTTGGCCGCGGTGAAGCGGTCGTAGTGTGCGGCGATGTCGGTGCCGTAAGAGCCGAGGGACTCGGCCTGCTGCACGATGTCGAGCGAGCGGCCCTGGTAGAGCTGCACGTCGGCGACCATGAACGGCTCGAGCCTGGCGCCGAACTTGGACGACGTCCGGCGTACCCCCTTCGCCACCGCGCGGACTTTGCCGTGCCGTCTCGACAGCATCGTGACGATGCGATCCGCCTCACCGAGTTTGTGGGTGCGCAGGATCACCGCTTCGTCTCGATAGGTGGGCACCCTTCGATTATCCTCCGTGCGCGAGAATGAACGGGTGACCGAACCGCTCTTCATCATTCCGCTCTGGGCGGACCTGCTCGGCGTCGGCCTCGGCGGAGTCCAGGGCGCGATGTTCGCATCGGGTTTCCAGGGTCAGAGACGGCTCGACTGGCTCGGGGTGGCCATCATCGGCATCATGATCGGGATGGGCGGTGGTCTGATCCGCGACATCCTGCTCGGGCAGACCCCCGCCACGCTGCAGAATCAGTGGTACCTGGTCACTGCGGCCGGCGCCGCGCTTCTGGGCATGCTGCTCGCCGGGCTCTTCACCCGCCTGAACACCGCCATCGTCGTCCTCGATGCCGTGGTGATCGGCATGTTCGGCGCCTTCGGCGCGAGCAAGGCCCTCGCCTTCGGGATTCCCGAGGTGCCGGCGGTCTTCATCGGCGTCTGTGCCGCGGTCGGAGGAAGCGTGCTCCGCGACATGCTGATGGGCCTGCCGACCGCGATCATGCACGTCGGCTCGCTGTATGCGGTCGCTGCCGGAGCGGGGTGCACGTTCATCGTGATCGCCGTCGCACTCGGGATGCCGATTCCCCTCGCGGCGGTCATCGGCATCGTCGTGACGGCCGTGATCCGGATCCTCGCGGTGACGTTCGATGTCTCGCTCCCGGAGCAGCGCCGTCTCTACCGCCGTAAGGTCGCCGCGGAGACCGGCGCGATCGCGATCGTGAAGCCTCAGGACTGACCGGTTCAGGTGCCGCGGAGGCGGTCCGCGCCGCGTACCATGCCGGCGAGTCCGTCGATCACTCGCTCGAGACCGAAGTCCCACGCCGTTCGAGCGTCGTAGGGAACGCCCATGGCTTCCCCCGCAGACCGACCCACCGACCTGGCGAGCGGCATCTCCTCACCGAGGTAGGCCGCCAGACGCGGTGCGGCCTCTGCCCACGATGCCGCGAACGCCGCTGCGCGCTGCTCCTCGCGCATCCGAGCCGCCGCAGAGAGAGTGAAGTCCAGCACGAAACTCAGCGCCGCGTCACGCTCCACGTCGCTGAGACCGAGGTCGTCGAAAGCATGGAGTTCCCGGTCGTACTTGGCGATGGTGCCAGGGCCGAATGCGACACGGGGATCGTGGATGTCGATGAGCCATGGATGAGCGCGGAAGAGGCGCAGGTTGTCCTCGGCGACCGCCCGGACCGCCCCACGCCAGCCCGAGGCCTCCGCGGGCTCACTGCGAAGACTGGCGTGCATCACATCCGCCATCAGCACGAGCAGGTCGGCGCGACTGTTGACGTGCGTGTAGATCGACATCGGGGTGAGGTCGAGGGACTGCGCCAGCGAGCGGATCGTCACCGCGCCGAGGCCGTCGGCGTCGGCCAGTGCGACGGCACGATCCACGACGTCATCCGCCGAGTGACGTGCCTTCGGCCCGCGCTGGCGGGTCACGGGAGCCGCGGGGCTGTGCCGCCAGAGCAGATCGACGAGATTCTTGGCCATCGGGAATAGCCTAGACCGCTTCCGCCTTAACCTTGTACACTGTACAGACTTTTGGAATGGAGAACCGTGAACATCACTCAGACCGCCCTCTCGTTCAACGTCCCCGACGTGGCGGCCTCCGCCGCCTTCGCCACGACGCACTTCGGCTTCGAGGAGGCGATGTCCGCGGACGGCTTCGTCTCGTTGCAGCACCCGGGGCCCGTCCCGAACATGATCTTCCTCCAGACCGGGCTCTCGACGTTCCGCCCACAAGAGATCGCCGGCTCCGCCGGTCAGGGCACCCTGATCGTCTTCGTCGTCGACGATATCGACCGGGAGTTCACCCGCATCGCCGACGCAGGCGCTCGTGTGGTCACCCCTCCGGAGACTGAACCCTGGGGTGAGCGCTATGGTCAGTTCGCCGACCCCAACGGCCTCATCTGGCAGCTGGTGCAGTGGGTGGACTGACCTCTACCTCGAATCGCGCGATCGGTCCCCTCCTGTCGACGGACACGACCGATCGCGCGATTCGAACCGGGATCAGACGGTTGCCAGCTCCTGCTGACGCGTGCGGATCGAACGGTTCACACCCGAGACGATCGCCTTGAGCGATGCGGTGGAGATGTCTCCGTCGATGCCTACACCCCACAGGCGCTGGTCGCCGACCTGCAGCTCGACGTAGGCCGCGGCCTGCGCGTCTCCGCCGGCGCTGAGAGCGTGCTCGACGTAGTCGTAGACCGTGATGTCGAAGCCCTGTCCACGCAACACCTCGACGAACGCCGCGACCGGACCGTTGCCGTTGCCCGTGACGGACACTTGCTGATCGTCGTCGCGGAGCACCACGTCAAGTGCCACGTCGCCCGACATGTCGCTCCGGGTCTGGGTCGCGAGCAGTTCGAAGCGCCCCCACTTGGCTGCGGTGTCGGCGGCGGGGAGGTACTCGTCGTTGAAGATCGACCAGATCTGCTCGCTGGTGACCTCGCCGCCCTCGGCATCCGTCTTGGCCTGCACGACTCCGGAGAACTCGATCTGCAGCTTGCGGGGCAGATCGATCGCGTGGTCGGCCTTGAGCAGGTAGGCGACGCCACCCTTGCCGGACTGCGAGTTCACGCGGATCACGGCCTCATAGGAGCGACCGAGGTCCTTCGGGTCGATGGGCAGGTACGGCACCGCCCACTCGATCTCATCCACCGTGACGCCCTGCGCCTCGGCCTTGGCCGCCATGGCCTCGAACCCCTTCTTGATCGCGTCCTGGTGGGAGCCGCTGAATGCCGTGAAGACGAGGTCACCCGCCCACGGGCTGCGCTCGGGCACCGGCAGCTGGTTGCAGTACTCGACCGTGCGCTTGACCTGGTCGATGTCGCTGAAGTCGATCTGCGGGTCGATGCCCTGCGTGAACATGTTGATCCCCAGCGCGACGAGGTCGACGTTGCCGGTGCGTTCACCGTTGCCGAACAGGCAGCCTTCGATACGGTCGGCCCCGGCCATGTATCCGAGCTCGGCGGCCGCGATCGCGGTGCCGCGGTCGTTGTGCGGGTGCAGCGACAGAATCACGTTCTCGCGGTGCGCGAGATTGCGGCTCATCCACTCGATCGAGTCGGCATACACGTTCGGCGATGCCATCTCGACGGTCGCCGGGAGGTTGATGATGACCTTGCGGTCGGGCGTGGGCTCGAAGACCTCGATCACCTGGTTGCAGATGTCCACGGCGAACTCGAGCTCGGTCCCCGTGTAGCTCTCGGGCGAGTACTCGTAGTACACCTTCGTGTCGGGGATCGTCTTCTCGAACTCCCGGCACAGCCGGGCGCCCTCGAGTGCGATGTCGATGATGCCCTGCTTGTCGGTGCGGAAGACCACCTCGCGCTGCAGCACGCTCGTGGAGTTGTACAGGTGCACGATGGCCTGCTTCGCTCCCGCGATCGCCTCATAGGTGCGGGCGATCAGGTGCTCGCGCGCCTGCGTCAGGACCTGGATCGTGACATCGTCGGGGATGAGGTTCTCCTCGATGAGCTGACGCACGAAGTCGAAGTCGGTCTGGCTCGCGGAGGGGAAGCCGACCTCGATCTCCTTGTACCCCATGCTGACGAGCAGCTCGAACATGACGCGCTTGCGCTCGGGCGACATCGGGTCGATGAGCGCCTGGTTGCCGTCGCGGAGGTCGACCGCGCACCAGCGGGGCGCCTCGGTGATGCGGGCATCGGGCCAGGTGCGGTCCGGCAGCTGGACGGTGATCTGCTCGTGGAACGGCCGGTACTTGTGGATCGGCATCGCGGACGGGCGCTGAGTGTTCTGCATGATGGGGCTTCTTCTCTTCGTCAGGGTAAACGGGCCAACACAAGCGCCGCGACGAGGAAGGCCCTAGCTTTAGGACTCGTCGCGGCAGCTAAGAAGAAGCAGACCGCCGAAAGGCATGTGGTCATGCTAGCAGGGTTGACTCCGCCGATTCGACGGGTGTGAGACGTTTCCTTCGCTGTCGACACTCCCCGATATGAGCACATCGCCGCGTCGCCTGACCCTCGCCGTCGCCTCCGTCTTCGGCCTGCTGCTCCTGAGCGCCTGCACCTCCGGGCCCGGAGGCTCCGCGGCGCCGACGAGCACGTCTGCACCATCAGGGCAGGGGCTCGAAGACGTCCGGCCTGACCTCCCGGAAGGGCGCGTGATCGGCGTGGGCACGGTGCTCGATGTGGCGGGCGAGGTACAGCTGTGTCTGGGAGCGATCATGGAATCGCATCCGCCCCAGTGCAGCGGAGTGCCTCTCGCCGGCTGGTCCTGGGCCGGACTCGAGGGCAGCGAGTCCAGCGGAGAGACCACCTGGGGCGCATACGCCGTCTACGCGACCTACGACGGTGAACGGCTCACCAACACCGATCCACCGATCATGCTCGCGTTGTTCGACCCGATCCCAACGGAGGATCCGACGGGCGGCGTCGACGGCACCACACCGGCCGACGAGCTCACGAGGATCCAGGACGACATCGCCACCCGTCTCGGTGGAGAGGCGCTCACCGTCAGCACGGACCGCGGCTACGTCCGGCTCAGCGTCACGTGGGATGACGGTGCCATCCAGGAGGCCGCTGACGCGGAGTTCGGTGACGGCGTCGTGATCGTGACCTCAGCGCTTCGGGAGATCGACTGAGCTACGGGATCAACGCGAGCTTGCCTCCGGGGTGACCCGTGGCGAGGAGTCGGTGGGCCGCGCGTGCCTCGAAGAGCGGAAACGTGCGGGCCAGGGGAACGACGAGATCGCCGTTCTGCGCCAGAGCGACCAGCTCGCTGCGGACCTCATCCCGGAAACGTGCGCTCTCGGGCATGGAGCCGGCGATGGCGAGGATGCCGTCGGCCGTCGCGCGGTCAGCCGCGGCGATGGTCACGATCCGCCGACGATCGCCTACCAGTTCGAGCGATGCATCCACCGCTTCGTGCGTCCCCACGGCGTCCAATGCCGCAGCGATCGGCCCGTCCGCCAGAGCGCGCACACGTGCGGCGAGCCCCGAGCCGTAGCGCACCGGGAGCCCTCCGAATCGTCGCACCTCGTCGAACCGGGACTCGCTCGCCGTTCCGATGACGCGTATGCCGCGCAGGCGTGCCTGCTGCAGCACGCTCGCACCGACAGCACCGGAGGCACCGTGGAGCAGGATCGTCTCCCCCGGCGCCGCACCGGTGACGGCGAGCATCTCCGCGGCAGTCGTACCCACGAGGAGCAGGTTCGCCGCCTCCGGATGCGTCAGGGTGGAGGGCTTCGCGAAGACCTTCTCAGCCGGGACGGTGACCGCGGTCGCATAGCCGCCTCGCACGCGGAAGGCGATGACCTCGTCGCCGATGTCGACAGCGCCCGAACCGATGCGGGTACCCTGGCCGATTGCCGAGACCTCTCCCGAGACCTCATACCCGATCGGCACCGGCAGCTCGATGCCCGGTCGGGCAGCAGCGACATGTTTCGCATCAGCGGGGTTCACCCCGGCGGCGAGGACGCGAATGGTGACCATTCCGTGTTCCGGAGCCGGAATGTCGTGCTCGACGAACTCCCAGAGGTCGGGCGAACCCCACCCCGCGGCGACCCAGTGCCGCGCTCGAGAGACCACCGCCGTCATCGCTCGGACCTGCTCAGAGGACGCAGCGGAGGTTGTTGACCGTGCCTGCGAGGTTCGCCCAGCTTCCCGCGTTGACGGTGGTGACCGTGGTGCTGCCGTTTCGCGCCTGCACGTGGCCGGAGCTCCGCGCATTGGCGACCGACTTCGCGATGAACGTGGAGGGAATCGTGTTGACGCTGCACACGCTGAACGTGAGCTTGTTGCCGCCGAGCGACCCGGCGCTGTAGGCGCAGAACCGATCGGTCGCACAGCTCCCGACCGAACGCGCCGACCGGAGCGCGATGGTCCCGATCGCGAGTTCCATGCCGAGCGCGGGCCACGCCGCATGCGTCGAATCGATGATCACACCGCCGGGCACTTCCTCGAGCATCGCGATGATCTCGGGAGCGACAGCGTCGTCGCCCTCCAGAGCAGCCTGCGCCGGTGCCGCACTGAGAAGCAGTATTGCGCTCAGCATCGTCGCAGCGACGATAACCCTCGGCCTCATCTGATCTCCTCCTCATCGAGGTCCCACATCTGATACGAGATGATCGAACCGGCGGCGAAGACGTCGTCTGCGATCAACACGGTGCGTTCGACGCCCACGATCCTGCCGGTGTCACGGGAGACCAGGATCAGATCGCTGGCGGCGCCATCCGGCGATATGACCCTGACGCCGTTCACTTCCCGCCCCAGACGGTCCTTCGTCATCCCGAGCGCTTCCCCGCCCTGCGCCTCCTCGAGGAGCGCGAGCAGCTCGCGGTGCTGCGCGTTCGTCAGCGTCCACTGGTCGAGGACCGACGTGAAAGCCACCTCGACGTCGTACGCCGTCGGGTTCTCCGGCATGCCGAAGGCACGGAGGATGGCGATCATGTCCTGACGCGTCTCGCCCGGCACGTCGGTCCACGGGGTGTAGAAATCGCCCGGCGCCATGACGAGGTCGGTGACGACCTCCCCACTGCTGGTCACCTCGGCGGCGTTGCTCGCCACCGCGTCCTCCGGATCGTAGGGGACGCCGGCGACGATCGTCATCCGGCCCGAGCCGTCCGGTTCCCACGTGAGCGTGGAGAGCTGCGGGACGACCTTGCTGACCTTCGCCTCGACCTCGACCGAGAACCCCCAGAAGGCGGTCCGCACGGCGCGCTCCGGCGCTGCGGGTCCGGTCGGACCGGCGAGAGCCGCGTCCGCGTCATCCACCGTCTGCGCGACCGTGGTCGAGCCTTCGAAGTCGAGAGGCGATGGCATCCCGGCCACCGCGGCGCCCTGGGGCGAGAAGACGGCGAAGGCCAGGGCGGTGGATGCGGCGACCGCCGTCAGCCCGGAGGCCCAGCCGATCGCCCGCTGACGTCTCCTGCGAGGCGCCGCACTCGTGCGGAGGATACGATCCCTGGTCGCGAGAGCCCGGGCATCGGGTGCCGCCTCACGCGGCGTCGGTGCGGGATCGGCATCGATCAGCATCCGTTCGAGTACGGCATCGTCAATCATCACCCGTTATCAGCCCCTCCAGACCCAGCTCCGCACGCAGGCGTTCCCGCGCACGTCCCAGCGACTTCCGCACCCGGAACTCGGAAGTGCGCGACAACTCCGCGATCTCCCCCACCGTGAGTCCGTCCCAGTACGTGAGCATGATGATACGCCTCTGGCGGGGAGTGAGGACAGCCAAAGCACGCATGACCGCCACCCTGCCGACAGGATCGGGTTCACCTTCCTCGCCGGAGACGCCGAGACGCACGGCATCGAACACACCGTGCGGTGCTGACGTACGACCGGAGCGGGCACCCAGTCGCCGATCAGCTGCCCGCAGAAGCCAGACCCGACTCGGCGGACGGACAGGGCGCAGCTTCGTCCAGGCGAGCAGGAAGACCTCCGAGACGATCTCGGTGACCTCGGCCTCGGCGCCGACCACGCCCTCGATGTGGTGCCGAACGGCTGCCCAGTGTTCGTCGAACACCCGGCTGAAGACCTCGTCGCGCAGCGGATTCGGGTCTTCGCTGCGGCCGCTCATGTCGTCGGGGTCGGCGGCCTTCCCGCCGCCATCGACGTAGTGCCGGATGTCATCTCAGAACCCGAGTCTGCCGAGCTGTTTCGGGTCGCGCTGCCACTCCTTCGCGACCTTCACATGCAACCCGAGGAAGACGCGCGTCCCCAGCAGTTCCTCGATGCCCGCACGCGCTCGCGCGCCCACCTCGCTGAGACGCTTGCCCTTATGCCCGATGATGATCGCCTTCTGGCTGTCACGCTCCACGACGATGGATGCGTGCACGTCGGTGAGGTCGGTGCCCTCCCTCGGCGCGATGTCGTCGATGACGACGGCGATCGAATGCGGAAGCTCGTCGCGCACGCCCTCGAGAGCGGCCTCGCGGATCATCTCGGCGATCCGGTCCTCCTGCGACTCGTCGGTCGTGATGCCCTCCGGGTACAGCGCGGGCCCCTTCGGCATCAGCGTCAGGATCTCGTCCGACAGCACGTCGAGCTGCTCGCGGGTGAGGGCGGACAGCGGGACGACCGCGGCCCAGTCCTCGCGCAGCGAATCGACCTCCAGCAAACGCTCCGTGACCTCGTCACGGCCGGCCGCATCCATCTTGGTCACGATCGCGATCTTCTTCGCGCGCGGGTACCCGTCGAGGGATGCCGCGATCCGCCTGTCCCCCGGGCCCACCTTCTCATTCGCAGGAACGCAGAATCCGATGACGTCGACGTCGCCCAGCACCTGCTCCACGAGGTCGTTCAGCCGCTCGCCGAGCAGCGTGCGCGGCTTGTGGATCCCCGGGGTGTCCACGATGACGAGCTGCCCCTCCGGCCGATTGACGATGCCGCGGATAGCGCGACGTGTCGTCTGCGGCTTCTCGCTCGTGATCGCGATCTTCTCGCCGACGAGGGCGTTCGTGAGCGTCGACTTCCCGACGTTGGGGCGGCCGACGAAGGTCACGAAACCGCTTCGGGTGTCGTCAGTCATCGTCTCGATCTCCTTCATCCTGCGAAGCGTCGGGTTCCCCCGCCGCACGTTCCACGAACACCGTCGCGATACCTCGTCCACGCCCCCGCGATGCACCGCCGGTGAGCACCAGACCTTCCACGGTCGCCGTGGCGCCGGGCTGGGGAACCTGTCCCAGCGCCTTCCCGAGCAGACCGCCGATCGAATCCACGTCCTCGTCCTCGAGCTCGAGCCCGAACAGATCGCCGACGTCTTCGAGCGAGAGGCGAGCACTCACGCGATATCGTCCGTGACCGAGATCGACGAACTCCGCCGATACCTGATCGTACTCGTCGGAGATCTCGCCGACGAGTTCCTCGATGAGGTCCTCGAGAGTCACGAGACCCGAGATTCCGCCGTGCTCATCGATCACCAGACAGACGTGCACGGCATCGCGCTTCATCTGCTGCAGGAGGGTCTCCGCTCGCATCGATTCGGGGACGAAGGTCGCCGGCCTCGCGATCGGACGGATCGACGCCGCGCGCCACGCACTGTCGTCGCGGTAGGCGAACTGCACGAGATCCTTGAGGTACAGCACTCCCACCACGTCATCGGCCTCGTCGTCGACGACGGGCATCCGGGACACGCCGCGGTTCAGGAAGAGTGCCATCGCCTCGTCGGTGGTCGCCGTGGCATCGACCGTCACCATCTCGGTGCGCGGCACCATCACGGCGCGGACGAACTGGTCGGTGAAGTCGAAGACGGAGTGGATGAGGTCGCGGTCGTCCTCTTCGATGAGATCGTTCGACGCTGCCTCGTCGACCATGCTCAGCAGCTGATCCTCGCTGGTGAAGGAGCTGCGCCCCGTGCCGGGGGTGACCCGGTTTCCCAGCAGGACCAGGCCTTGCGCGAGGGGGCCGAGGATGATGCGGAGCCCGCGCACGATCGACGCGGTGCCGCGGATCATGCCCTCGGCGTGCTGACGCCCGAACGACCGCGGGCTCGCCCCCACGAGCACGAAGGTGATCGCCGTCATGAGCACCGCGGCGGCGAGCATCGCCCACCAGTTGTTCTCGATCAGGATGGTGAAGGCGACCGTCACGAGCACGGCTGCCGTCACCTCTGCGAGGACGCGGATGAACGCCACCGCGTTCACGTGGGCGTCGAGATCTGAGGCGATACGCTCCAGTGCCCTGGCCCTGCGGCCCTCGGTCGCCATGTCGGCGAGTCCGGCACGCGAGGTCACCCCGTACGCCGCATCGATCGCGGCCATGAGACCGCCGAACGCCACCAGCAGCACGGCGGCGATCAGGAGGAGAACAGCAGTCATCGTCGGCGTTCAGCAGCCGCGAAACCCTGGATCAGCTCCTTCTGCAGTCCGAACATCTCACGCTCCTCGTCGGGCTCGGCGTGATCGAAGCCGAGGAGGTGCAGCAGACCGTGGGTCGTGAGCAGGATGAGCTCATCCATCAGGGTGTGTCCTGCCGCCTGCGCCTGCGTCTCGGCCACCTGGGGGCAGAGCACGATGTCGCCGAGCAGGCCGGGGGCGGTCGGACGGTCCTCGGTACCGGGGCGCAGCTCATCCATCGGGAAGCTCAGCACGTCGGTGGGGCCGGGCTCGTCCATCCACTGCACGTGAAGCGCCTCCATGGCGCCCTCGTCGACGAGGACGATGGCCACCTCGGCGTCAGGGCTGACGTGCAGCTGCGCGAGATTGAAATCGGTCAGTCGCTGCAGCACGGTCTCGTCGACGTCGATGGCCGACTCGTTGTTGATCTCGATCATGAGAGTCCTCGTTTCGGGGCGCGATCACGCGGTCCAGGTCGTTGTGCTCCTCGGCGATCGGCACGGTTGGCGAACTCCGCCGCCTGCTCGCGCTCGAATCGCGCTGCGGTGCGCTTCTCGTCGTACTCGCTGTACGCGTCGACGATGCGTCCGACCAGCGAGTGCCGTACCACATCGTCGCTGGTGAGACGGGCGAAATGGATGTCGTCGATGCCGTCGAGCACTCGGGTCACCAGGCGGAGCCCCGACGATCCCTGCGGGAGGTCGACCTGCGTGATATCGCCCGTGACGACCATCCGCGTGCCGAAACCGAGACGCGTGAGGAACATCTTCATCTGTTCGGGCGTGGTGTTCTGAGCCTCGTCGAGGACGACGAACGAGTCGTTGAGGGTGCGCCCGCGCATGTAGGCGAGGGGTGCCACCTCAATCGTGCCGGTCGCCATCAGGCGAGGGACGATCTCGGGGTCCATCATCTCGTTGAGAGCGTCGTACAGCGGGCGGAGGTATGGATCGATCTTGTCGGTGAGCGTGCCGGGGAGGAAGCCGAGCCGCTCTCCCGCTTCGACCGCGGGGCGCGTGAGGATGATCCTGGTGACCTCCTTGCGCTGGAGCGCCTGGACGGCCTTGGCCATCGCGAGGTAGGTCTTGCCCGTACCGGCCGGACCGATGCCGAACACGATCGTGTTCTCCTCGATCGCGTCCACGTACTCCTTCTGCCCGAGGGTCTTCGGACGGATCACCTTGCCGCGCGTGGTCAGGATCGCCTCGCCGAGAACCTCGCTGGGGCGCGGTCCTCCTTCCTGGCGCAGCATCCGCGCGGAACTGGACACGTCGCTCGGTGCCAGGTCCTGCCCGGCCTTCGTCATGGCGAGCAGCTCCTCGACCAGCGCCCTCGCCTTCGCGACCGCGTCGGTGTCACCGCTGAGTGTGATCTCGTTGCCACGGACGAGCACCTGCACATCGCGGTGCTCACGCTCCAGCATCCGCAGCAGCCGGTCCTGCGGTCCGAGCAGCTGCACCATGGCGACGCCGTCCGCGTAGATCTTCTCGACCGCCTCGGGAGGTCGGCCGCCCAGGCTCCGCTCCTGGGGCTCGTGGTTCTCAGGCACCGACACTCTTCTCAGTCAATCCGCCGGCCAGCACGTGCGCGTGGACGTGGAAAACGGTCTGTCCGGCGTTCGCGCCGGTGTTGAAGACGAGGCGGAAGTCGCCGTCCTCCGTGTGCTCCGCCGCGAGCTCGCCCGCGAAAGCGACCATCTCGGCGAGCAGAGAGGGATCTGCGGCCGCGACCTCGACGACATCTCGATACTCTGCCGACTTCGGCACCACGAGCAGATGCACGGGCGCCTGCGGGGCGATGTCGCGCAGCGCGAACAGCCGGTCGGTCTCGCCGATGATGTCGGCAGGGATCTCCCCGTTCAGAATGCGCGTGAAGATCGAGGGTTCCGTCATACCGTCAAGTCTACTGACCGGAGCGTGACGACGACCTCGGGCCCGTCCCGTGCCGGTCGGGCGGGGTCACCATCGACCGAGTGCCACCGACAGCACGGCGATCGCGGCCGGGCCCGCCGTCGAGGTACGGAGCACCGTCTCGCCGAGGAGCACACGCTCTGCCCCCGCCTCCGTCAGGTGACGCAGCTCCTCGTCGGAGATCCCGCCTTCCGGTCCCACCACCAGCACCAGGTCGCGGCCGTCCGGCTCGATCTCCGACAGTCGCGTGGGCGCCGTCGGGTCGAGCAGCAGGAGGCGCTGCGAGGCCGCGCGCTCCCTGAGCTGAGCCGTCGAGACGGGTGATGCGACGGCGGGCACCCAGGCGCGGTGTGCTTGCTTGGCGGCCTCGCGGACGATCGTCGCCCAGCGCTCCCGTCCCTTCACCGCCTTCGGGCCCTCCCACCGCGAGACGCTCCGACTCGCCTGCCAGGGAACGATCTCGTCGACGCCGAGTTCGCAGGCCGCCTGCACGGCGAGCTCATCGCGATCTCCTTTCGCGAGAGCCTGTACCAGAACGACCCGAGGCGTCGGAGCGGGGTGCTCGACGCGCTCCGCGACACGGACCTCCACGCGGGAGGGAGACACCTCCTCTGCCACACCGGTCAGCCACACGCCCGCGCCGTCGCCGACGGTGACAGCCTCGCCGACGCGCAGACGACGGACGACGGCCGCGTGCTTGGCTTCGGCTCCGGTCAACGACACCAGGTCGTCGACTCGGGCATCCGTCGACGATTCGACGAGGAAGTGCAGTGCCATGATCAGTGGCTGCGGAAGCGGTCGCGGAGCTTGGAGAAGAGTCCCTGCTGGAACTGGGCGAGCTGGGGCTCCGGAGACTTCGCCTTCTTCGCGAAGTCCTCGATCAGCGCACGCTGCGCGGAATCCAGTCGAGTCGGTGTCAGCACCTGGACGCCGACCCGCAGATCGCCGCGCTGCGTGCCGCGGAGCGGGGTGATACCCCGTCCCTTGATCGTGAGCACGTCACCGGACTGCACACCGGGACGGATCTCGAGGTCGACCTCGCCGTCGAGTGCCTGGATCTTGGTCTCGGTACCGAGGATCGCGTCGGTCATCGACACCTCGAGGGTCGCGAGCAGGTCGTCTCCCTCGCGACTGAACGCCGCGTGCGGGTTGACGGTCACCTCGACGTACAGGTCACCGTTCGGTCCGCCCGCCTTGCCGACCTCACCGGAACCGGGAAGCTGCAGGCGGAGTCCCGTCTCGACACCGGCGGGGATGTCGAGCGACACCGTTCTGCGCGAACGCACGCGACCCTGACCACCGCAGGTGCCGCAGGGATACGGGATGGTCGTGCCGTAGCCCTCGCAGGTGCCGCAGGGCTGAGAGGTGACCACGTTGCCGAGCAGGCTGCGCACCTGACGCTGCACGTGGCCGGAGCCGCCGCAGATGTCGCACGTGACCGGCGAGGTGCCCTCCTGACAGCACGACCCCTGACACGTCTCGCACAGCACGGCGGTGTCGACCTCGATGTCCCGATGCGCCCCGAACACGACGTCGCCGAGGTCGAGCGTGACCCGGACGAGGGCGTCCTGGCCCCGCTCCCGACGCGACCGTGGACGCGCACCGCGCCCTCCCCCCTGAGAAGCACCGAAGAACGTCTCGAAGATGTCGCCGAAACCGCCGAAGCCGCCGAAGTTCCCCGCGGCGCCGTCTCCGCCGCCCATGTCGTAGCGGCGGCGTGACTCGTCGTCGCTGAGGACGTCGTACGCATGCGTGACGAGCTTGAACTTCTCCGCAGCGTCGTCCCCGGGGTTCACATCCGGGTGCAGCTGCCGGGCAAGGCGTCGGTACGCCTTCTTGATCTCATCGGTGGAAGCGTCCCGGGACACCCCGAGAACCTCATAGTGGTCCGCCACAATCGCCTTTCTGCGTGTGTTCTCGTGGCGACCGCGTCAGCGGCCGGCCTCGTCTTCGTCGAGCATCCGCGACAGGTAGCGGGCCACGGCCCGCGCTGCGGCGAGATTGCTCGGGTAGTCCATGCGCGTCGGCCCCATCACGCCGACTCGCGCCGTGCCGCTGGGGGCGGCGTAGTTGCTGGCCACGATCGACGCCTCACCGAGGCCGAAGGGGGCATTCTCTGTGCCGATGCTGGCCGCGAGACCGTGCTCGTCGGTCACCATCTCGCTCATCAGTCGCAGCAGCGTCACCTGCTCCTCGATCGCCTCGAGAAGCGGATGGATGCTCCCGCGGAAGTCCTGTTCCCGACGCGCGAGGGTGGCCGCCCCCGCCATCACCAGACGTTCCTGACGGAAGCCGCCGAGCTCGTCGACGACGACGCCGGCGAGCGTGCGGAGCACCGCGTCCTGAGGCTTGTCCTCCGCCCCGAGCAGCAGCTGGAGACGGTCGGATGCCTCACCGATGCCCTGCCCGGTGATCAACGACGACAGGCGTGCACGCAGCACCGCGAGGTCGGACTCGTCGATGATCTCCGGCAGGGGGGCGATCCGCTGTGACACGCCGCCGGCATCGGTGACCAGAACGATCAGCAGCCGGTTCGGTGCCAGAGCCACCAGCTCGACATGCGTCACGTGCGCACGCGCGAACGACGGATACTGTGCGAGCGCGACCTGACCCGTCAGCTGCGTCAGCACCCGCACCGTGCGCACCATCAGGTCGTCGAGATCGGCCGGTTCGCCCAGGAACGACTCGATCGCCGAGCGCTGTGCCGAAGAGAGCGGGCGCAACTGGGCGAGATGATTCACGAAGACGCGGTAGCCCTTGTCTGTGGGAACCCTTCCCGACGAGGTGTGCGGAGCGGTGATCAGCTCTTCATCCTCGAGCAGCGCCATGTCGTTTCGGATCGTGGCGGCCGAGACGCCGAAGGAATGCCTGTCGACGATCGACCGGCTGCCGACGGGTTCGTGGGTCTCGACGTAGTCCTGCACGATCGCGCGGAGAACCTGCAGCCCTCGCTCTGTGACCATCGCCCTTCCCTTCCGCTGGCACTCGGACGTTCAGAGTGCCAATCCTACCCCGTGCAACTGCGGGTTCTCCGTACCGCGGACCGACGACTCTAGGATGACGCTCATGACCTCCTCCCCGCATGCCACCCTGTCGACCGGCATCGTTCGTGGCGTCGAGGAGGCGGGGATCGTCCGCTACCTCGGCATCCCGTATGCCATGGCGCCGTTCGGCGAGCACAGGTTCCGCGAGCCGCAGCCTGTCGCGACCTGGGACGGCGTGCGCGACGCACTGGAGTTCGGCCCCACTCCGCCTCAGGTTCCGTATGCGGGCGCCATCGGCGAGCTGCTCGGCTCGGTGCGGATCGACGGAGACGACATCCTCACGGCGAACGTCTGGGCTCCGACCGACGCCTCCGGCGCCCCCGTGCTGCTCTGGATCCACGGCGGCGCGCTCGAACGCGGCACCGCCGCTCTTCCGCTCTATGACGGCGCTGTCTTCGCGCAGGCGGGAATCGTCTTCGTGTCGATCAACTACCGACTCGGCTCGGAGGGGTTCTCCGTCTTGGAGGGCGCCCCACGGAACCTCGGCCTGCGCGATGCGGTCGCGGCCCTCGAGTGGGTGCACCGTGAGGTCGCCGCTCTCGGCGGCGACCCGACACGGATAACGGCGATGGGCGAGTCCGCCGGTGGAGCCATCGTCGCCGGACTCCTCGCTCGGGCGGACTCCCGCGCACTCATCAGTCGCGCCATCATCGAGTCCGGACCACTCCAGGCGCAGACTCCGAAGAAGGCCGGACGTGTGACGGCTCGACTCGCGAAGCGACTCGGAGTACGAGCCGACCGCGCCTCTTTCGCCGCTCTGACGCCCGAGAAGCTGTTGGACGCACGGAAAGCTCAATCCGCCGGATCGTCTCCCCTCGGCGGGGCTCCGGCGTTCCAGTTGGCGATCGACCCCGAGAGCCTTCCCCGGTCACCGCACGAGGTGCTTCGCGAGATCGACACGCCGCTACTCATCGGGAGCAACACCGACGAGTATCGGCTCTGGTTCCCACCGGAGGTGCTGGCAGGCATCGGAGAGTTCAAGCTGCAAGCCGCGCGACTGCTCTCCCGCATCCCTCGACGTGCGGTGGCGGCCTATCGATCCGCGTTCCCCGACGCCGGCGCTGGAGAGATCCTGGGGCAGCTCGTCACGGACGTGATGCTGCGTGCTCCGTTGAGCCGGGTGGCAGCCGCGCGCCCGGAGAAGACGCACGTCTACGAGTTCGCCTGGCCGAGTCCCGTCCGCGATCTCCGCGCGGCACACGCGCTCGAGCTCGGGTTCGTGTTCGATCGCCTCGATGACGACGAAGCCGCGCGTCTGGCAGGTCCCGACGCTCCGCGTGATCTCGCAGCCGAGATGAACACGTCGTGGGTCGGGTTCGTGACGTCGGGCGATCCTGGCTGGCCGGCCTACGGTGACGATCGCCTCACGCGGGTGTTCGATGCCAGGAGCACGACGGTGCCCCAACGACGTGCGGCGGCGATGGATCTGCTCCCCGGGTGACGAACGCTTCAGCCTTCAGTCGGTCAGTTCGCGGACGACGGCATCGGCGAGCAGGCGACCGCGTAGCGTCAGCTGCACGCGCCCTTGAAGCGCTGCGAGTGGTTCGACGAGACCGTCGGCGATGAGTCCGGCGACCCTGCTCCGGTTCGCCCTCGGGACGTCGTCGATCGCGATCCCCTCGCGGATGCGGCTGAGCAGCAGGATCCGCTCGAGCGTGCGCGAGTCGTCGTCCGGGCGCTCGGTGCCTGCTGCCGGCGACTCGGATGCGGCAAGGCGCTGGGCGTACGCCGCGGGGTGCTTCACGTTCCACCAGCGCAGACCGGCGACGTGACTGTGCGCTCCGGGACCGAAGCCCCACCAGTCGTTCCCCCGCCAGTACGCGAGGTTGTGTCGGGAGCGACGATCGGGCGTGCGCGCCCAGTTGCTCACCTCGTACCAGTCGAAGCCGCCGGCAGCGAGTCGGGCGTCGGCGAGCTCGTACATGTCGGCCTGGAGATCGTCGTCGGGGGTCGGCACCTCCCCGCGGCGGATCTGACGCGCGAGCTTGGTTCCGTCTTCGATGATGAGCGCGTAGGCCGAGATGTGGTCCGGCTCCAGCGCGAGTGCGGCATCGAGCGACGCCTGCCAGTCGGCGAGGGACTCCCCCGGTGCGCCGTAGATCAGGTCCACGCTCACGGCAAGGCCCGCATCCTTCGCGGCGGCGACGGCCGTGCGCACGTTCTCCGGGCGGTGCGTGCGATCGAGGGCGGCGAGCACGTGGGGAACGGCAGACTGCATGCCGACCGACATCCTCGTGACTCCTGCTCGTGCCAAGGTGTGCGCCACTTCGGGCGTCACCGTGTCGGGGTTCGCCTCGACCGTGACCTCCGCGCCCGCTGCCAGGCCGAACGCATCTGTCGCCGCTCCGAGCATGCGTGCGAGGTCGCCGGCGGGGAGAAGCGTGGGAGTACCGCCGCCGAAGAACACGGTGTCCATCGGCCGCAGCGCTCCCGCGTCATCCAGCACTCGACGAGCGAGGGCGATCTCCGCGATCAACGTCGACGCGTAGTCCTCCTGCTTCGCCCCGCGCAGCTCGGTCGAGGTGTACGTGTTGAAGTCGCAGTAGCCGCAGCGCACGGTGCAGAACGGGATGTGCAGGTAGGCGGAGAACGGCACATGCTCATCGATCCGAAGATCTGCGGGCAAGCGCCCGTCCGCCGGGGCGGGGTCTCCGAGAGGAAGTGGTCCCGCCATCAGACGGGAGTCGCGTACAGCGGGGAGATCGCCCGAAGATAGCGCGCGAAGAGCTCGCGGCGGCGACGCTTCACGAGAGCGGGGATCGTGCGGTAGAGCAGGCCGTTCGGCGCGTCGAAGGCGCGCACGGTGAACCACACCTCGTCGTTGTCTTCACGCCAGTCCACGTCGAACGACTCTTCTCCGCTGACCACCGATCCGCCGACGGTTCCGAGGACGAACCCGACACGACGGGTCTCCTCCGTGACGGAGATCACGCGGAGCTCGGAGTCGGCGCGCATGCCCGCGACGCGCCCGCGGAGGTGCAGGGTCATCCCCGCGCCGACGAACGGCATGCCCTCCGCGTCGTAGCGCTGCTCGACGTCGCGCTTGCTCGGAGCGATCGGGTTGCCCTCGGCGTCGAAGCTCACGCCCGCATAGGCAGGTCCCGGTGCGGGGCGCACGTCTTCGACCGTCAGGCCGGCAGCGCGCTGTGCCGTCCACGACAGAAGCGCTTCTCCGGCGGTCTGGAAGCGTTCGATCCCGCTGCCGATCCGCCAGGATTCCTCCGCCGGGATGCTGCGCTCCGGCGGGTACTGCATCAGATCCGGAGCATGGGTCGCACCCACGGCCGCATAGTCCACCGTGTCGTCTCGGAAAGTCCCGCGCCGCATGACTTCCACCCTACTTCGGGTTACCTGAGCGAACACCCCCACGCGCCGCGGAGCGTCACATCGTGGCTCAGCGCGAGACCGACGACGCCCCCGCCTCATCCTGAACGATGCGGACATACCGGTCGTGCGTGGCTCGCTGCAGCAGCAGGAGCGCCGGCGCCAGCAATCGCCAGAACCACGTCGAAGGACGCGAGACCGATCGCGCGACGAAAACGCCGTGCTCGTCGATCAGGAACGACTCCTCGCCGTAGATCGGATGCCCAGGACGGGTTTCGTAGCCGAAGCCGTTCTCATCCGCCCATACGACCCGGACGGGCTCCACGAATCGAATACCGAGCAGACGCTTCGCGAGCACGCCCTCGACGCCTGCGGCAGGCGCACCGGCAGGGACTTCGAATCCCGCACGGCGCTTGAACTCCCACGAGCTCACCAGCGCGGCGACCGCAGTTCGCGCGGCAGGGCCGACGACCGTTGAACGCTCGGAGAGGCGCATCCCCTTCGGCACCGCGCGGATCGGGCCGCGCGTCACCCCCCGCTCATACGCCGGGAACGGCACCGGTTACTTCTTTTCCTTGCCTTCGACATCGCCGGAGAGCGCAGCGATGAACGCCTCCTGCGGCACCTCGACACGGCCCACCATCTTCATGCGCTTCTTGCCCTCCTTCTGCTTCTCGAGGAGCTTGCGCTTGCGGGTGATGTCGCCGCCGTAGCACTTGGCCAGCACGTCCTTGCGGATCGCGCGGATCGTCTCGCGGGCGATGATGCGTGCGCCGATCGCGGCCTGGATCGGCACCTCGAACTGCTGGCGAGGGATGAGCTTGCGCAGCCGCTCCGCCATCATCGTGCCGTAGGCGTAGGCCTTGTCGCGGTGCACGATCGAACTGAAGGCATCGACCTTCTCCCCCTGCAGGAGGATGTCGACCTTCACCAGGTCGGCTTCCTGCTGCCCTGAGGGCTCGTAGTCGAGCGACGCATACCCCTGGGTCTTCGACTTCAGCTGATCGAAGAAGTCGAAGACGATCTCGCCGAGCGGCATGTTGTAGCGCAGCTCGACGCGCTCCTCGGAGAAGTACTCCATGCCGAGCAACGTGCCTCGACGCGACTGGCACAGCTCCATGACGGTGCCGACGTAGTCCTTGGGCAACAGGATGGCCGCCTTGACCATGGGCTCCGACACCGAGCCGATGCGCCCATCGGGGTACTCGCTCGGGTTCGTGACGGTGACGGTCTCGCCGGTGTCGCTCGTGAGCACCTCGTAGATCACGCTGGGCGCCGTGGTGATGAGATCGAGTCCGAACTCCCGCGCAAGACGCTCGGTCACGATCTCCAGGTGCAGGAGTCCGAGGAAGCCGCAGCGGAATCCGAACCCGAGGGCGACCGAGGTCTCCGGTTCGTACTGCAGGGAGGCATCGGAGAGCTTCAGCTTGTCCAGGGCCTCGCGGAGCTCCGCATAGTCGCTGCCGTCGATCGGGTAGATGCCCGAGAACACCATCGGTTTCGGGTCGGTGTATCCGGGGAGCGCTTCGGATGCGGGCTTGCGGGCGTTCGTGATCGTGTCGCCGACCTTGGAGAGACGGACGTCCTTCACGCCGGTGATGAGGTAGCCGACCTCACCGACCCCGAGCCCCTTGGTGGGAGTCGGTTCCGGGCTGGACACGCCGACCTCGAGAGCCTCGTGGTTCGCGCCCGTCGACATCATCTGGATGCGCTCGCGGGGCGACAGGCTGCCGTCGATCATGCGGACGTACGTGACGACGCCGCGGTACGCGTCATAGACCGAGTCGAAGATCATGGCGCGGGCCGGAGCATCCGCGTCACCCCTCGGCGCCGGGATCTCCTGGACGAGCCTGTCGAGCAGGTCCTCCACGCCGGCACCGGTCTTACCGGAGACCCGCAGCACATCCTCCGGCTTCCCGCCGATGAGGGAGGCCAGCTCCTTCGCGTACTTCTCCGGGTCGGCCGCCGGGAGGTCGATCTTGTTCAGCACCGGGATGATGTGGAGATCGTTCTCGAGCGCGAGGTACAGGTTGGCGAGGGTCTGCGCTTCGATGCCCTGTGCGGCGTCGACGAGCAGGATCGCTCCCTCGCAGGCGGCGAGGGACCGGGACACCTCGTACGTGAAGTCGACGTGACCCGGGGTGTCGATCATGTTCAACGCGACGGTCTGCCCATCCAGCTCCCAGGGCATCCTGACCGCCTGGCTCTTGATGGTGATGCCGCGCTCACGCTCGATGTCCATACGGTCGAGGTACTGCGCGCGCATGTCGCGATCCGAGACGACGCCCGTGATCTGGAGCATGCGGTCGGCGAGCGTCGACTTGCCGTGGTCGATGTGGGCGATGATGCAGAAATTACGGATCTGCGCAGCCGGCGTCGCAGCAGGCTGAAGAGGGGTGAGAGCGCGTGGGGACATGTCCACTCGATTGTACGGTCAGGGGAGGCTAATCCCCGATTCGGCCATACCGGTGATAGTCTCCCGAAGTTGCCAGGGAAAATCCGTGACACCGGATCCCGCAAGCGATAAGACTCCGTCATACACCCCGTGATGGTCGTCGCGTCGCAGAGTTCGGTGGATGGCGATTGTGTATCCAACTGACTCAGCGTTGCGTCGGCAGATCCCGAGCGCGTCTGTAGAAGAGAAAGACTTACCCCCCTTGATCAAGTACCTCTTGCGCCGAGCACTCGGCTGGCTGCTCATGATCGTGGTCGCCACGAACCTCACGTTCTTCCTGGCGTGGGGCTTCCTCGATCCGCGCAGCAACTATGTCGGGCGCCGACCTCCGCTCTCTCCTGAGCAGATCGACAACGTCCTGATCCCGCGCAACCTCAGCGACACCGTCCCGCTGATCGAGCGGTGGTGGAACTGGTTCAGCGGCATCCTCTTCCGCTGGGACTGGGGTGTGAGCCCCACCGGGCAGTCGGTCAACGAGCAGGTGTCCTACCGCATGTGGGTCAGTGCCGAGCTGGTGCTCGGCGCGACGATCATCGCGGCGGTGCTCGGCATCTGGCTCGGCGTCTACACCGCCTCCCGCCAGTACAAGCTCGCCGACCGTATCGGTCAGGCGACATCGATCATCACGATGAACGTGAACATCATCGTCGCCGGCCTCGCCGTGGTCCTCCTCGCGATCGCCCTCAACGAGTGGACCGGCGTCCGCATCTTCTACGTCACCGGTTCATCGAGTCCGGGGGTGACCGGGTTCTTCCCCGTCCTCGTCGACACGCTGCAGCACCTCACTCTCCCGACGATCGCACTCGTGATCGTCGGTTACGCCCAGTACCACTTCCTGCAGCGGTCGCTCCTGCTCGACAACATCAATGCCGACTACGTGCGCACCGCCCGCGCCAAGGGCCTGACCAAGTCGCAGGCGATCCGCAAGCACGCCCTGCGAACGTCGCTCATCCCGGTGGCCACGCAGGTCGCCTTCACGATCCCGACGATCTTCACGGGCGCCGTCCTGACGGAGCGGATCTTCGCCTGGCAGGGCATGGGGCGGTACTTCCTCGACACCATCAACAACAACGACATCAACGGCGTGGTCGCCGTCGCCGCCTTCGGCGCCGTGCTGACCGCGATCGGCGCAGTGCTCGCCGACATCGTCGTCGTCGTTCTCGACCCGCGAGTGAGGGTGAGCTGACCATGACCACCGATATGATCGACCCCCTCGTCGAGCCGCCGGCAGCCCCGCCGACCGCCGATCGCGCCTCGGGCAAGTCGCTGTCCAAGTGGACGCTCTACACCCGCCGATTCATGCGCAACAAGCCGGCTGTGGGAGGTGTCATCGTCCTGGTCGTGCTGATCATCTTCTCCACGGTCGGCCCCCTGCTGTCTCCGTATGCCGTCGACAGCATGGACTTCCTGGCGCTGAGCCAGCCGCCGTCCGCCGCGCACTGGTTCGGAACCAACGGCGCCGGTAACGACACCTACACGCAGACGGCGATCGGTCTGCAGCGCTCTCTCATGATCGCTGTCACCGTCTCCGTCGGCACGACGATCCTCTCGGCCCTCGTCGGCACCGCTGCCGCCTACTTCGGCGGCTGGTTCGAGCGGTTCGCCCTGCTGTTCATCCACTTCATGATGGTTGTCCCGACCTTCCTGCTGCTGTCGATCATCTCGAACGACTCCGGCGGCGTGTGGTGGGTCATCGCCTTCGTGATGATCTTCGTCGGCTGGTTCTTCCCGGCCCGCATCATCTGGACCATGACGCTGTCGCTGCGCGAGCGCGAGTACGTCCAGGCAGCGCGCTACATGGGCGTGCGTGGCCTGCGCATCGTGACCCGGCATCTGATCCCGAACATCGGATCGCTGCTGGTGATCAACTTCACCCTCGGCATCGTCGCCGCCGTCACCACCGAGACCGGGCTGTCGTTCATCGGCTTCGGCGTCAAGATCCCCGATGTCTCCCTCGGTTCGCTGATCGGCGAGGGCAGCTCCTCCATCATCAGCTCCCCGTGGCTGTTCTACTTCCCCGCGCTCGTCCTCACGCTGCTCACCGTCTCCATGGCGCTCATCGCCGACGGACTGCGCGATGCCCTCGATCCCACCTCGGCTGCAGGAGGCCGCGCATGAGCCCTGTACTCTCCGTCCGCGACCTCAAGGTCAGCTTCGCTTCCGAGTCCGGTCGAGTCGACGCGGTCCGCGGCGTCTCCTTCGACCTCGAAGCCGGAAAGACGCTCGGCATCGTCGGAGAGTCGGGCTCGGGCAAGTCGGTCACCTCCCTCGCCGTGATGGGGTTGCTCGACGAGAACGCCAAGGTGACCGGCTCGATCGTCTTCGACGGTCAGGAGCTCCTTGGCAAGACCGATACCCAGCTCTCCGCCATCCGCGGCAACGGGATCTCCATGGTCTTCCAGGACCCGCTCACCTCGCTCACTCCCGTCTACACGATCGGTGCGCAGCTGATCGAGGCGCTGACGGTGCACCGCAACCTCAGCGTCAAGGAGGCGACCACCCGGTCGATCGAGCTCCTGAAGCTCGTCGGCATCACGGAACCCGAGAAGCGGATGAAGTCCTTCCCGCACGAGTTCTCCGGTGGAATGCGTCAGCGCGTCGTCATCGCCATCGCGATGGCCAACAACCCGAAGCTGATCATCGCCGACGAACCGACCACGGCGCTGGACGTGACGATCCAGGCGCAGATCCTCGACCTGATCGAGAAGGCCCAGGCCGAGACCGGCGCCGCCGTCATGATGATCACCCATGACATGGGCGTCGTCGCCCGCACGGCCGACGATGTGATGGTCATGTATGCAGGCAAGCCCGTCGAGCAGGCACCGGTGCGCGAGCTGTTCCATCAGACGCGGATGCCGTACTCGATCGGCCTCCTCGGTGCGATCCCCCGCGTGGACAAAGCCGAGAAGGAGCCGCTCACGCCGATCAAGGGCAATCCCCCGCTGCTGATCAACCTCCCGGATGCGTGCCCGTTCGCCGACCGCTGCCCCATCGTCATGGACGCCTGCCGCACCCGCGAGCCTGAGCTGCTGCCCGTGCTCACCGGCGGCGGCGAGGAGCACCTTGCCGCGTGCATCCGTGCGAACGAGATCACCGACGGCGGCCTTCTCGGCGGCCTGCCCGTGTACCCGGTGCGCGAGGAACTGGACAGCGCACTGACCCGCCTGCCCCGCGAGGAGCGACCCATCACGCTGGAGGTGAAGAATCTCACGAAGACCTTCCCGCTGCTCAAGGGCGCGTTCCTGAAGCGCAAGGTCGGCGAGGTGCACGCGATCAAGGGCATCAGCTTCGACGTGCGCGAGGGCGAGACCCTGGCCATCGTCGGCGAGTCCGGTTCCGGCAAGACGACGACGCTGCTGCAGATCATGGACATGGTGAAGCAGACCGACGGAGATATCATCATCGCCGGCACCAGTGTCAACGACATCCGCAGCCACAAGGTGGAGCGGGACCTGCGACGCGACATCCAGATCGTGTTCCAGGACCCGATGGGGGCGCTCGATCCCCGTATGACGGTCGCGGACATCATCTCGGAGCCGCTGTCGGCCATCGGCACTTCGAAAGCCGAGGCTCACCGCCGTGTGCAGGAGCTGATGGATCTCGTCGGACTCAACCCCGCACACAGCGATCGTTTCCCTCAGGCGTTCTCGGGGGGTCAGCGTCAGCGAATCGGCATCGCCAGGGCCCTGTCCACCAACCCGAAGATCCTGGTACTCGACGAGCCGGTCTCCGCGCTCGACGTATCGATCCAGGCCGGCGTGATCAACCTGCTCGACGATCTCAAGGTCAAGCTCGGGCTGTCGTACCTGTTCGTCGCGCACGACCTGTCCGTCGTTCGGCACATCGCCGACCGCGTCGCCGTGATGTACCTCGGAGACTTCGTCGAGCACGGCGATGTGGACGATGTCTTCGACAATCCGCAGCACCCGTACACGAAGGCTCTGCTCTCCGCGATCCCGGTGCCCGACCCCGATATCGAGCGCACGCGCGAGCGGATCGTGTTCGATCCGGCGACGGTGACCGCTCGACCCGTCGCCTCCTGATCGAGCGACGGTCACCGTCCGGTAACGGTTAGTCCAGATTCACTCGCCGCAGGGGCATTCGTGCACGCGGCGAACTATTCTCCCCTTATGACACGCCGCAAGGCGAAAGGAGCACCATGAAGCAGTACAAGCTGATGGGAGCGCTGGCACTCACCGGCGCTTTCGCACTCGCGCTCAGTGGGTGCGCTGCCGGCAACACCGGTAGTGGCGACAATGGCGACGCCGGCGAGAAGACCGACGTCGAGATGGCGAACTACAACCCCCAGCCGCGCGAGAACCTCAAGGAGGGTGGCACGGTCAACTTCGCCATCCGCGAGGTGCCGCCGCAGCTGAACTCGTTCAACAGCGACGGCAGCGCCGACACCGCGCGTATCGCCGCGTGGTACATGCCGCAGATCATCCTCATGAAGCCGGATGGCACGCAGTACAAGAACGACAACTACCTCTCCGAGTGGAAGAACGAGGTGAAGGACGGCAAGACCGTCCTGACCTTCACGTTCACCGATGAGGCGCACTGGAACGATGGCACCGACATGGACTGGACTGCCATCGACGCCACGTGGAAGGCCAACCGCTCGTACGACGAGGGCTTCAACCCCAACGCCACCGACGGCTACAAGGAGATCGAGTCCGTCGAGCAGGGTGACACCGCGAAGACCGCGATCGTCACGTTCAAGGGTGAGTTCGCCTGGCCGCAGATGCCCTTCAACGGCGGCGTGATCCACCCGGCACTCGCCGACCCGACGACGTTCAACGAGGCGATGATCGAGAACCCGCACCCCGAGTGGGGCGCAGGTCCGTACACGGTCAACGAGTTCGACGCCAACAAGGGCTACATCTCGTTCAAGCCGAACCCCGAGTGGTGGGGCGACGCTCCGCTGCTCGACGAGGTCACCATGACCGGCATGGACGCCCAGGCCGGCGTCAACGCCTTCAAGAACGGTGAGGTCGACATGGTCGAGACGGGCTCGCAGGAGCTCATCGACCAGGTCAAGGACGTCGACGGCGCAAAGGTGTACCGCGCGCAGCAGACGGCCAACACCATCCTGCAGGTCGACTCGACCAAGCCGCAGTTCGAGGACGTCAAGGTCCGCGAAGCATTCTTCAAGGCCATCAACATCGACCAGCAGAAGCAGATCGCCTGGAACGGCCTCGGCTACGAAGAGGACCCGGCCGGCTCGCTGACCCTGTTCTCGTTCCAGCCCGGCTACTCCGACTCCATGAAGGAGGCCGGCTGGAAGTTCGACGTCGAGGGCGCCAAGAAGCTCCTCGACGAGGCCGGCTGGGAGGAAGGCTCCGACGGCATCCGCGAGAAGGATGGCGTCAAGCTCTCCGTCGTCTACCCGATCTGGGCCGACTCGGCGACGCAGAAGGCTCTCGCGCAGTCGCTGCAGGCGCAGGAGAAGGCGATCGGCATCGACGTCAAGGTCGAGGTCCGTCCGGCCAGCCAGTTCTCCGAGGACTACACCTCGAAGAACTGGGACGTCTCCGGACTCCGCTTCACCTCGTCCGACCCGTTCGGTGCCGCCTGGTTCTGCCAGCTGTACTGCTCGGACTCGGGTCTCAACCTGTCGGGTGTCGGTGACGCCGAGCTCGACGCCGAGATCAAGGACAAGGTCGAGTCGCAGAGCGACCCCGAGGCGCAGACCGCTGCCGCGATGAAGCTCGAGCCGGAGATCTACAAGCGCTGGGGCCTCATCCCGCTGTACAACGGACCGCAGATCTACACCGTCAAGGAAGGCCTGGCGAACCTCACGCCCGAGCCCTACGTCGGACTGGACCTGTTCGGCATCACCCCGGTCGAGAACGTCGGCTGGGAGAAGTAACACCCTCTGACACGAATCGTGTCGAAGCGGGGCCGGTGGTTCATCCACCGGCCCCGCTTTCCTTATGCTGAACCCGTGAGCGCACAGATCGTCTTCGTGCACGGCATCCGCACCTCGGCCACGATGTGGCGGTCGCAGGCCGTCTATCTCGAGGAGCGGGGACACGCCTTCACCGCCGTCGACCTTCCCGGCCACGGATCACGGATGCAAGAGGACTTCACGCTGCACGAGGCGCTGCACACGATCGACGTCGCAGTGCGCGCGGCCGCTGACAAAGGACCCGTCGTCCTCGTCGGCCATTCCATGGGCGGACTGCTCTCGCTCGCCTACGCCGGCGGTGCCGAGGCTCCGCCGATCGCCGCCCTGGTCGCCGCCGCCTGCACGTCGCTGCCCCGCGGCACCGGTCTCGCCGCGTACCGCCTGTTCGCCCGCGCCGTCGACTCCCTCCCCGATCGTGGGATGTGGCTGACACGCCAGATGCTCGCCGCCACCATCCCTCTCGAGAACCGTTCGGACTTCGCCGCCGGCGGCTACGCGCTCGACACGCAGGACGCCGCACTGCGCAGCCTCGCCGCACTCGACATCGCCGCAGCCGTTCCCCGCATCACCGTTCCGCTGTGGTTCGTGAACGGGCAGTACGACCAGTTGCGGCTGAACGAGCCTCTGTTCCGGCAGCTCGCACCACATGCGGAGCTGATCGTCGTGCCGCGCACCACCCACCTGATCACCGCGATGCGACCGGAGATCTTCAACGCCGTGCTGCAGCTCGCCATCGCGACCGTCGAGCAGGCGGAAGCAGCGCAGGCGGATGCAGAAGACGTGGACGTAGAGGAGCTCGCTGCGCGCTCACGCCGCCGTGGACGGCTGCCGAGCGAACGCCGTGAGGAGTCCGCCGACCAGTGACAGCACGGCGGCTGCGACGAACACGAGCCAGAACCCGCCGACGAGTGCGACCAGGCCGGCTCCCAGCACCGGGCCGATGAGTTGTCCGAGGGCGGCCGTCACGTTGACGATTCCCAGATCCCTCGCGTGGTCCTGCGCATCCGGGAGGAGATCGGCGGCGAAAGCGAGGCCGACCGTGGAGAACGCCCCGTATCCGAGCCCCATGAGGGCCGCGGCCACCATGGTCATCTCGAACGTCGGGACGAGCGCGATCGCCACCCCGGACGCCGCTTGCACGACCGTTGCGGCGACCGTGAGCGTTCTCCTGTTCCCGGTGCGGTCGGACACGATGCCGGTGACCACGGAGGCGAGGACGACGAAGACCGTGTACACGACGATGAGCAGCAGCAGATTGTCCTGGGCTGTCGCGCTGGGCTGCCCGAGGCCGTGCAACAGGAAGAACAGGAACAGCGCGGTGCCGAGGGCATTCCCCACGTTCGTCACCAGTCGACCGGAGAGCATCCACGCGAAGTCGCGGTCGCGGAGCGAGGCGAGCCGGCGCCCTCCGCTGCGCTTAGGCCTCAGCGCCTCCGTACTCGGCGGATCCGGCAGCAGGAGTGCGGTCGCCGTGCCGACGACCGCGATGATCCCGGCGAGCAGCCAGTACCCCTCGCGGGTTCCGAGGCCGAGGAGTACCACGAGCCCCACTCCGACGACGATGCCGACGGCCTGGCTGGAACCGACCGCGGCAGATGCGGCACCTCGCTGCGTCGTCGGCAGCTGATCGGCGATGAGCGCGGTGAAGGCCGCCGATGACACGGCGACGCCGATCGACACGCCCACCCAACCTGCGCCCACGGTCCACGGGCCGTCGGCGTAGCCCGTGAGCACGAGGCACACCGCCGTCAGCAGAACCCCTCCGATCGCCCAGGGGCGACGGCGGTGTCTGCCTGCAGCCGCACGGTCCGAGAGCGCACCGGCGGCGGGACCCGCGAGGATGCCTGCGAGCCCGCCGATGCCCAGAACCAAGCCCGAGGAGACGACCCCGCGAATCCAGTCGTCTTCCGGAGTGTCGAGCTGCAGCGGGAGGAGGAGCTGCACCGGAGTGAGCTGCACGGTCCAGATCGCCAGCCAGGCGAGCGTGAACAGCGACATCCATCGCGCGCCGGCTCGTATGGTGCGGGGGTGCTCGGAGGTGTTCATCGCTTTTCCCCCGCTGCACGCGAACTCCGGATGACCTCTCGGTACCAGTCGTACGAGGCTTTGGGCGTTCGCTCGCCCGTCTCGAAGTCGACGTGGACGAGGCCGAATCGCTGGGTGTAGCCGTCGGCCCATTCCCAGTTGTCCAGCAATGACCACACCGTGTACTCCTCCACCGGCACTCCGGCCGAGATCGCATCGCCGACGGCCTGCAGATGCCCGGCGAGGTACGAGATGCGGTCGGTGTCCTCCACGCGGGTCGCGCGCTCGGGCTCGGGGAAGGAGGCGCCGTTCTCCCCGATGATCACGGGCGGCATGTCGGGATGGCGACCATGCAGGTCGATCAGCAGGTCGCGCAGCGCGCCGGGCATGATCGGCCATTCGGGACCGAATCCGGTGACCGGAACGCCGGGCGTCGGCACGATGTCGAAGGGGATCGGGCTTCCCTCTTCGGCGTTCGTGACCGTCGTCGGATTGTAGAAGTTGACGCCGTAGAAATCGATCGAGTGGCCGATGGCTTCGAGGTCGCCTTCCGGCGCGGGCATCGAAGGCAGGCCGAGTGCTTCCAGGTCGGGGTAGGTGCCGGCGAGGAGCGGCTCGCTGAAGACCCTGTTGTGGATCAGGTCGTAGATCGCCGCGGCCTCATGGTCTTCGGCGGTGTCACCCAGCGGCAGGACCCAGGTGTGGTTGTTGACCAGACCCACCGCGACAGCACCGCGATCTCGGAGCACCGCCGCTGCGCGGGCGTGCGCCAGCAGTTGATGATGGGCGGTAGGCAGGGCACCGAACAGGAGTCGCTTGCCTGGCGCCAATGCGCCGACCGCATACCCCTGGAGGGTCGTCATCGCGGGTTCGTTGAGGGTGTACCAGTTCTGCACCCGATCGCCGAGGCGATCAGCCACAAGCGCCGCATAGTCGGCGAAGCGCTCGGCGGTGTCGCGCTCGAGCCACCCGCCGTCGGCTTCGACGCTGCTCGGCATCTCCCAGTGGTACAGGGTGGGGAACGGCTGGATCCCGGCGTCGAGAAGCATGTCCACGACGCGCGAGTAGTGGTCGAGCGCTGTGGTGTCTCCCGGACCCAGGCCGTCGGGCTGGACGCGAGCCCACGGGATGGAGAACCGGTATCGGTCGAGTCCGAGACCGGACGCGAGAGCGACGTCGCGTTCGGGGCGCCGGTAGCTGTCGCACGCGGGGTCGGCCATGGATCCGTCGATGACGGCACCCGGCCTCTCGAGGAAGTCGTCCCAGATTGATCGCCCGGATGCACCGGTGGGCCGGGAGCCCTCGATCTGGAAGGCGGACGTCGCTGCGGACCAGCGGAGCCCGGAGGGCATGGGCGAACGGGAGGGCTCGAGGGTCATGTGGCTCCTAGACATCAGTGTCGGGATAATGATGATTCTGCACCCGGTACCGTCGAATCCGCGACTGAGTCTCGCGTTCTCGCCGCCGTTTCGCGTCAACGGCCCGTCTGCTGGTAGACTCGACTCTTGGCTTGCGTGTGGGTTCTTCCCTCACGACCGCTGTGCAGCAGCCCTCTTCTGCTGCCGGCATTCCGAACACTCCTGTACAGAAAGCGTCCACACGTGGCAAACATCAAGTCGCAGATCAAGCGCAACAAGACCAACGAGAAGGCTCGCGAGCGCAACAAGGCCGTGAAGAGCGAGCTCAAGACGGTCATCCGTACCACTCGTACGGCCGTCTCCGCCGGCGACAAGGCAGCCGCAGAGGCCGCCCTGAAGAAGGCCGCCGTCAAGCTCGACAAGGCCGTCAGCAAGGGTGTCCTGCACAAGAACCAGGCGTCGAACCGCAAGTCGGCTCTCGCCAAGCAGGTCGCTTCCCTCTGAACCGACGCTTCTGAGAAAGGCCCGTCCCGATATCGGGGCGGGCCTTCTTCGTGTTCGGGGTGAGCGCACCCGGCGATGGACTATTCGCCGAAAGGCTGTCGTGTGGCGATGACCGTCACCATGCGCTCCAAGGCAAAGATCGGATCGCGCGCGGCACCCTTCACCTCGCCGTCGGCTCTGGCCGTGGCCTGGATCGCCATCCCGAGCGAGCGCTCGTTCCAGCCCGCCAGATCGCGACGGGCACGGTCGACCTGCCAATCCTTCATCCCCAGGCGCTGCGCGAGTTGACGGCTCGGCTCGCGGTTGCCGGCCACGCGGGCCATGGTGCGCAGCTTCATCGCGAAGGCTGCGACCATCGGGACCGGGTCGGCCCCCGAGGAAAGTGCGTGGCGGAGGGCCATGAGCGCCTCGCCGTAGCGGCCGGCGATCGCGGTGTCGGCCACGACGAACGCCGAGACCTCGACTCGTCCGCCGTAGTACTTGGTGACGACCTCCTCGGTGATGTCGCCGTCGACATCGCCGATGAGCTGCTGGCAGGCTGCGGCCAGCTCTGTGAGGTCGTCGGCGAACGCCGAAACCAGGGCGCGCAAGGCCGGAGGAGCGATGCGCTTCTTCGCCGCGCGGAACTCACCGGCTGCGAAATCGACCCGATCGCCGTCGCGCTTGATCGCCGGGCAGGCGATCTCGATGCCGCCACCGGAACCACCGCGAAGAGCGTCGAGGAGCTTCTTGCCCCGCACGCTGGCTCCGGTGTGCCGGAGAATGACCGTCGCCCCCTCCTGCGGGTGGTCGAGGTACGACACCGCCTCCTGGATGAACGCATCCGAGCACTTCTCCACGCCGGAGACGCGCACCAGACGCGGTTCTCCGAACAGGGACGGCGACGTGAGCGACAGGAGCGTCCCTGGCGCGTAGTCGTCGGCGCGTACGTCACTGACTTCGAGCGCAGGGTCTTCGGCGCGGAGGTAGTCGCGCACACCGGCGATGGCCCGCTCGGCGCAGACCTCTTCCGGACCGGAGACCAGCACGACCGGGGCCGGGCGCGGCTCGCGCCAGGAGACCTGGGGGATCTTGGTGGGCTTCGCGCCGCCGCGGGAAGGGGTACGCGAAGCTGCCATGGAACCAGCCTACCGGCGGTCGCCGACATGGCTCCGCCGTCACGGTGGCGTCTTCTCGGTCCAGATCTGCAACTCCCCGTCATCGAGTGCGAGCAGGATGCGCCCGTGCACGTCGGTACGGAGCACGCGTGCACCGGCGTCGGTCAGAGCATCGATCGTCTCGGCGCGGGGGTGCCCGTAGTCGTTGCCCGCTCCGACGCTGAACAACGCCACGCGCGGCCGGATCCGCCCATACAGCTCTGGATCCTGATCCGCGCTGCCGTGGTGAGCCACCTTCACGACCGCGTACGGAGCGAGTCCTCCTGTCCTCTGCAGCATGCGCTGTGGTGCGGCGGAGAGATCGCCGAGGTAGAGGGAGCGCGGCACACCTCCCCCGGCGAATTCCAGCACGACGCTCGCGTCGTTGCCGGAGGGGAACGCCGGTGACCGGCGTGGCGGCCAGAGCACGCGCCAGGCGGCATCGCCGAGCATGCCGCGCCGTCCCGCCGATGCCTGCTCGACCTCGGCTCCCTCATCGGCGAGGTCGTCGATGAGGCGTCGATCGGGCCGATCAGTCATCGGACCGTGAAGGACCGTCGACACCCGCGCCTGCACAGCTGCGGTCCCGCCGACGTGATCGAGGTCGAAGTGCGTGAGCACCAGAAGATCGATGTGCTCGATGCCGAGCGACCGCAGACAGGTGGACAGCAGATCCGGATCGGGCCCCGTGTCGATCAGCGCCACCCGGCCTGCCGAGCGCACGAGCACCGCGTCGCCCTGCCCGACGTCGCACACCGCGATCGCCCAGCCATCCGGGGCCGCCGCGGTCGCCAGCGGTCCATCGAGGAGTACACGTGATCCGGCGAGCGAGAGCACCACCACGAGCACCAGCGCCGCAACCCGCCTCAACCAGCGAGAGATCCGCCCGGCTGGAGTCGCCTCCGTCGAGCTCGGAGCGCGTATGAGGACTGCGGCGATGGCCGCGCTCAGCAGAGCCACCAGGAGCGCACTGCCGAGGCCCGCCGGCGCGGCGACCTGCGCGCTCGGAAGCTCCGCCGTGGTGGTGGCGGTCGTCGCGATCCAGGCAGCGGGGAGCCACGCCGAGGCCGCAAGGAGATCGGCGAGCATGGGCAGCGGTGCGGCCAGGCACGCGACGAGTCCGATCACCGTCGCGACCGGCGCCGCGGGCGCGGCTATCAGATTCGCAGCGACTCCGACCAGGGACTGCTGCTCAGCGAACAGCGCGATGATGGGGCCGCACGCGAGCTGCGCGGCGAGCGGGACCGCCAGAGCCAACGCGACGGGTCCTGGCACGGCTCGTCTCAACCCGTGGGCGAGAGACGGGGCGAGCAGGATCAACGCCCCCGAGGCGACGACCGACAGCGCGAATCCTGGCGTCGCCGCCAGCCACGGATCCGCGACGAGTATCCCCGTTGCGCACAGAGAGAGCACTCCCGCCCCGGCGCTCGGCCTCCCGCACAGGATGGTCAGCATCCCCGCCGCTGCCATCACCCCAGCCCGGACGACGCTCGGCTCCGGAGTCACCAGCACGACGAAACCCGCCAGGCCCGCGAGCGACAGCAGGACGCGCAGCCAACGGCCGCCCCCGCAGAGGGCCGTGAGCCAGAAGATCGCGCCGACGACGATCGCGCAGTTCGCACCGTCCAATTTGCAGTCAAGGGGTGAGAAATCTCATGCACCGTGTATGTGCCTACCAGGACGTTTCCGGTGCCCCTGAAAGGACCCTACGATGTTCGACTCCGCGACGCATCACTCGATGACCAACAACGGCGCACTCCGTGTGCTGATCCTTGCTCGTGTGTCACATGACAGCTCAGGTGTCGGGCGTTCCGTCAACGAACAGGTCGACGCCGGCAAGGAGTGGGTGAAGCGCGAGGGTTGGGAACTGAAGAAGGTCATCCGTGAGACCGGATCCGCCAGCCGGTACTCCACGCGGCGGCAGCGAGCTGAATGGAACGAAGCGATCTCCTGGATCGAGTCTGGTGAGATCGATGCGCTTCTCACGTGGGAGAACAGCCGAGCGACCCGCGATCTGGCGGGCTACACGGAGCTCCGACAGGCCTGTGCGAAGAACAAGGTGAAGTGGGGGTACGGCGGGACACTCTACGACCTCACCCAGAGGAGCGATCGTTTCCGTACCGGCCTGGACGCGCTGCTCGCCGAGGATGAAGCGGACCGGACCAGCGAGCGAGTGAAACGTGCCCACTCAGCGAACGCCCGTGCAGGGCGCCCCCATGGCAAAGCCATCTTCGGGTACCGACGCGTCTACGATTCCCAGACCAAGGCACTGCTGCGCGTCGAGGTCGACCCAGGCGAGGCCGCGCTTGTCCGGGAAGCCGCTCAACGGTATCTCGACGGAGAGACCCTGTACTCGATCTCCCAGGACTGGAACGATCGCGGAATCCGCGCCCGGCGCCCGCAGCGCAAGCACCACCGTGGCGGCTGCACCTGGCGTGGGGAGACGATCAAGCAGATGCTGGAGATGCCGGCCTATGCCGGGCTTCGTCAGTATCGCGGCGAGGTGATCGGGGAGGCGATGTGGGATCCCATCATCGAGCCGGAGGCGTGGCACCAGATCCAATCGCTTCTCCATGCGCCGGAACGCAAGCGGGCCGATGTGTGGAAGATCCGATATTTGCTGACGGGGGTCGCTCGATGTGGGTACGACAGGTGCGTCGGGATAGTCCGAGTCTCACGGAATTCCTCGAAGACGGCTGCCGGCCTCACGCACTACCGGAACTACATCTGCGAGTACGGCCCCCACTGCTCGATGAACATGAAGTTCCTCGACGCGATCGTCACGGAGCACGTACTCGAGCGCATGAGTCGACCGGACTTTCTCGAGTCGCTCCATCACGTAGAGGATGACCAGTCCGACCAGCGACGTGACCTCATGCGCACCATTGCCGAGCATCGTGCTTGGCTGGACAGCGTCCGTGAACGCGCGTCGCAGGAGCGCAATCTGGAGCTCCTCTTCGATCAGGAGCGCCGCATCAAGCCCTTAATTGACGAAGCAACGAAGAAGCTCAATCGACTGTCCGCTGTCAGCCCTCAGGTGACGACCCTTGCTCAAGCTCCGGATGTTCGCGAGGCCTGGGAGGGGCTCTCGATCACAAGCAAGCGTGAGATCATCCGCTCCCTACTGGAGGTGCAGATTTTCCCAGCTACGCGACGCGGTGCCAAAGGCATCGGGCAGGCAGTTGAACGGACAAAGATCACTTGGAAGCACACTCTCTGAGGGGAGCCTAGGATTGACGGACGCACTGGACGCGGGCGGAGGGTGGAGTCATGGGGAAGCACGGACTGCTGGCGAAAGAGATCGGTTCGGAGTTCGGGCTGAATCCGCGCCAAGCCAACTTCCTTCTTCAGCGCATGGGGATCCTTAAGGGCGAGCCGGGGGCCTGGCTCTTTACGGAGAAGGGCGCCGACTACGCGACTGAGGTGACCCGCGACAACGGCCATGGCGGACGGGCGGAGAAGACGTGGTCCAACCTTTTCTACGACCCGCGCATCCTCGACGAGGTGACGCCAGACCTCATCGCAGAGGCGAAGAAAGCAGAGGCCACTCGTCGCGCGCAGTTGGCGCTCCAGCGCGCGCAGAGCGAGGAGGCAGACGTGAGGCTTCACGCCTTCCAAGAAAAGCAGGCGAAACAGGATCCCGCGACTGAGTGGGCCAAGGTTCTCATCGGTGTCGGTGTTCTCGGCTACGTCGCGGGGGTGATCGTCGTGAACACGTGCCGCCCAGCATTCAAACGCCTGGTGAACGGGGTGGCGGCGCCGCGGTTCGAGGCGGCGAGGCGCCGCCTCACGCACTCGGCGAGGGGTCGCGAGAAGCAGAGCGAGCAGGAGAACACGATCGACGAGATCGAGTAGCTCACGGCTCAGGGCTGGAAGTCGTCGTGCAGCACGACCCGTGACAGCTCGATCGATCCGTTGGGGTGCTGCCAGTAGTGCAGGCGCCGCGCCGACGCGACGTTGATTTCGATGGATGCTCTCCAACATGTCGCGCCGTCCGCGCGACTCACGTAGGGCGAGTTGCCGGCTTCTCCCGCACGCAAACGATGAAGTTGACGGCCGGTGATGTCGGAGGCACGTCCGGTGACGACGTCAACGATGGCGCGGAGCGCCTTCTCCAGCTGGCCGGCGTCGAGCGCATTCAGACTCGGCACGAAGTCGGTTCCGATCGTGTACTCGCGCAGCGGGTGGCTCGTCTTGTCGGGCGCGGTCGTGCGCCCGGCCCAGGCACTGAGCACCTCGAAGCGGAGCCAGGCGTCGCCGCTGGGCCATGAGGCGCGATCGGTTCGCCGGCATTCTGTCGGTGTCGCGCGCTGCGCACGGGCCTCGCGTAGCTCTACCCGGAGGCCGGAGATGATCGTGTCCCGTTCGCGTCGCAGGTCGCGTTCCTGATGAAGCGCAGATGTGAGCCCGGCGACCTCGTCGCGGAGCCGGTCGATTGTCTCAAGATCGGTACCGGCTCGAAGTTCGCGGCTCAGGCGCGAGAACGCGCCACGGAGCCCGCTCAACTCGTCGCGGATGTCGTTGAGCGCGGCGGTCGACGAGGGATGATCGTGCAACGTCGAGGGGGAACTCGCCGCCGGCGCCGATACGGGCGACGTGGGCACGTCGATGGTGTATCCCGCAGGCGGGGCAGGCATGCTTTCAGCCGGCGTCGCCGGCACCCCCGTGAGAGCCGGGTCGGTGACCCCATCGACCCCCTCTCGCAACCAGGGTGAGCCACCGCTCAGGAGCGACAGAGGCGGCACTAGCGCAGCCTCCGGGTCCACTCCGACGAGGGAGAGGCCCAGCGACCCGCCGGAGCGCGTCACACGAGCACGGACGGTCTGGCCGACTCGCACAATGTCCGAGACCTGTACGTCGGCGTTCTCGCCGTCGTCGATCCCGGGGATGACGTCGCGTCGGCGCAGATCCATCCCCGAGGTGTCAGAGGGGTGCAGCACGAGCTTCGTTCGGGCGGGGGTGACCTTCACGACGCGCGCAAGCGTGACCGCACCATCGGCGAAGCGGGAGTAGTCGACCTCGCTCGCTTCCGGTGCGAGATCCCGGTCGAGAAGCCACCCTTCGACGGGCTCACCGACAGCGAGCGCATCCGACAGAGACACGCTCGGAGGGAGATGATCGGCGACCACGCTCACGAGCTCACCGTTCTCCAACTTGGCGATGTTCCCCGTGCCGCCGGAGACGCGCTCAACGATCGCATGTACCCATTCCCGCCGGCTGACCGGCTGAGGGCTGGGAACGAAAGTCACCTGGGCGAGGGCATCTTCGATGAGGTCGTCGCTTGTGTGCCGGTCGGGGAATCGGAGGATGGATCGCTGCCAGTCGGGGTCCGTGCCGAAGTCCACTGGGTAGGAACGGGCGGCGCCGGAATGCACACTGGCCTTCTCGGGGAGCGCGTCCTCGAGCGCGAATGTCACAGGCCCATGGGCGATCGTCACGACGTCGGCGTCGCTGCCCGCTTCGCGTTCGACATGCGACGGATCGAAAAGGAACTTCCCTTGGGCGTCCGTGCTGATCATCACCAGCGGCTTCGTGCGCGGCCCGAGGATCTCAGCCGCGATCGCTGTCGCCTCATCGTTGGTGTCTACGTGTCGCATGTCTCACATTGTGCCCGGAGGGGCGGACACTACCCGACAGAAAGGCTCACGGTGCTTCGTGACACGCTCGGCGTCGACCAGATGGCCCGTTTCATCGGGAATCACAGGCTGTAGGTTACGGGCCGATGGGCCAGTCGATGGACCTCTCAGCGAGATACAAGGCGGAGCCGAGGTGTGCCTCGGGCCTTTCTCGATCCACGGCCGCATCTGGGATGACGGCTGTGGATCGAAGTAACGGCACGCGCCGGATCAGGTTTATTTTCTAATGTCTTACTTCAGGCGCATACTTAACTATCGTCCAAATGTTCCGGCGAGAGGGGTCGAGATGGCCACGATCGACCTGGTCCGACACGTCGATGCTTCCAAGCCGATGCTGCTGAGGTCGACGCCAATCGCGATCCCCGCGGGATTCCCCTGCCCTGCCCAGGACTACTACGAGGGGCCCATCGATCTGAACGCACAGCTGATCGACGACCCGGACGCCACGTTCATCGCGCGCGTGTCCGGGGACTCGATGATCGGCGTCGGCATCTTTGACGGAGACGAGGTGCTGGTCTCCCGGGCGAGGAAACCCAGAGACGGGGACATCGTGGTCGCGGTGATCGATGGCGAGCTGACGTTGAAGCGCCTCATCGTGACCCCGCATGGCGTTCACCTGCATTCCGAGAATCCCGCCTTCCCCGACATCCTCATCCCGGAACTATCCGATTTCACGATCTGGGGCACGGCGACGGTCGGATTCCGGCACCTCCTGTGACGGCGCCATGCTGGCCCACGTAGATGTGAACTCGGCATACGCAAGCTGGGAGCGGGTGTTCCGCCCTGATCTTGAGGGGGTGCCTCTCGTCGTTGTCGGGAACGGGTTTGCGTGACACAAACCGGCCATGCGTGACACAGACGGGCGGTCGAATGACATCGAGTGTCACGACACGCCGATGACGACGACGGGTTGTTCTTCGCCGAGGAAGAACATCGGAACTGGATAGAGGAGCGGTGGGGCTCCGATCAGCCCATCGTCCTCGCAACGTCAGACACCGACTTCGCTTGCGAGAGGTGGTGCGGGTGCTCCCAGTAGCTGGACCTCAGCAGATCGTCCCCCGACGCCAAACATCGTCGACTGAGCTGCATTGGATTTCGCGCCCGGACGACAGCGCGCATCAGAAGTCCGGCCAGCACGAATGGGCTGTCGTCGGACGGGATCTCGGCGATCGAGCCTGGACGGCGATCGATCCTCAGCCCTTGCGTAAGTCGAAGGGCGTCCGCTTCCGATTCACTCCCAGCCTGTACTTCTGGCAACCGACAGGGACACACGTGTGGTGCGAGTCTCAGGAAGAGCGCTGGGAGGTCCTCTGGTTGGAGTTCAGCGGACAGGTGGAGAAGCTGTGGGCGCAGCCGGTAGCGATTACCTTCGGGCACGGATCGCGGTTATCGGGGTACTCGCACTTTCCTGATCTGATGGCGCTCTTCACAGATGGCTCGTACGGCCTGCTGGACGTGCGTCCCGCCGATCGGGTCGACGACGCGGCGCGCGTTCAGGGGTCTGCCGCACGGATAGGTGACGGGTTGTAGTCACGCCGCGAGGGCGACGCTGGTGTTCATGATTGCTTCGTACTCGATGGGCGTCAAACCGTGTAGCCGCTTCTGCCGGCGGCGTCGGTGATAGGTGCGTTCGATCCAGGTGACGATGGCGATGCGGAGCTGCTCGCGCGTGTCCCAGGATCGCCGGTTGAGGACGTTCTTCTGCAGCAGGCTGAAGAACGATTCCATCGCCGCGTTATCCCCGGCCGCGCCGACGCGGCCCATCGATCCGACCATCCCGTGGAGGTGGAGGGTGCGGACCATCTTCCTCGCGCGAAATTGGGATCCTCTGTCGGTGTGGACCACGCAGCCGGCGACATTCCCGCGCCTGGCGACGGCGTTGGTGACCGCGTCGACGGCGAGACGGGCTTTCATCCGGTCGCTGATCGAGTACCCCACGATCCGGTTCGAGAACACGTCTTTGATCGCGCAGAGGTAGAGCTTGCCTTCACCGGTCTTGTGTTCCGTGATGTCGCTGAGCCAGAGCCGGTTCGGGGCGTCCGCGGTGAACTCCCGGCGCACGAGATCGTCGTGGACGGGCGGGCCGGGACGTCGTCCCTTCCCTCGGCGACGCTTCCCGAACGCGGACCACCAGCCGTTGTCTCGACAGATCCGCCACGCTGTCCGCTCCGCCATGACCTCGCCCGCATCGCGGGCCTCGTCGGTGATGGGGGTCGCCAGCCACCGGTAGTAGGGCTGGCGAGCGAGCTTGAGCACCCGGCACGTCACCGCGACGGGAACACCGTCGACGGCGAGCTCGGTCACGAGCGGGTAGAGCCTTTTCCCGGCAAGTTCGCCTGCGACAAATACGCCGCAGCCCGCCGCAACACCTCGACCTCTTGCTCCAGCAGCCGGATCCGCTTTCGCGCCTCCCGCAGCTCGGCGCCTTCGGATCGCATCACGCCCGGCTTCGCGCCTTCCTCGACCGCGGCGCGCCGCATCCACTTCGTGAGGGTCATCGGGTGGACACCGAAGTCGGTCGCGATCTGCTCGATCGTAACTCCGGGCTCGCGACTCCTGGCGACGCGCACAACATCGTCACGGAACTCACTCGGATAAGGCTTGGGCACAATGACATCCTTCCAGGGCACCCTCCCGGGCAACCCAACTCAGATGTCACCTACCGGTGCGGCAGACCCCTTCGTGCCAACGAACTCGGGACTACCCGGGCGGATCACCATGTCGACCCCCGCGACGAAGCTGATGGCGCCGGTCCGACACCAGTGTCTCGTCTACGCCGACGACCACGCAGCCGTCTATCGTGCGATCTAGGCCCACCGCCCAGATGGAGGGCAAGAGATTGCTTCTCTCGATCCACGACACGGCGACTCGAGGCATCATACGCTCTTCCCTCGACGCCGGTGACAGCGTCGAGGCGATCTTTCGAATGCACGGAATCGAGTGCTGACGGCTGGTCGAACTGGTGGGAAGCCGATCCGGGCGACGTACCGCTCACCACAAGTTCAATACTGACGGTTCAACCGGGAACCTCCTCTTCACCCTCGCCCGGGCGGGGTTTCGAACCGCCGTCGTCTAGAGATCAGCAACAGCGCACCGAGCACGATCGCCCCGAACGCCAAGGGCAACAGTACGAGCGGCGCCCCGCCGGTTATTGCGAGTAGCGATCGATCGACCTCACCCGTCGCCGAAGCCGTGGGCTCGGTGATCGATCCTTGCGAGCTCACACTTGCGACGTTCTCGATCTCCCCGGTCGCCGATGCTCCGACCCGCACGTTCAGCACGAGCGTTGCCCTCTGATCGACCTCGAGCGGGCCCACATCGCAGACGACGACCTGCCCGGTCACCTCGCACTCGATTGCGGTCCCATCCAGCTCCGCGCGCTCGAAGGTCAGCGCGGACGCCAGCACATCGGTCACGAGCACGGGGCCCGGATCCGGCGTCGGACCGAGGTTGGTCACGGTGATGGTGTACTCGCCACCGAAGCCCGCCTCCAGCACGCCGGTGATCTCCTTCGTGATCGCCAGCTCACTGCGCGCGGGGACCGGCGTCGTGACCGTGGAGGTGTTGTCGGCCAGCGTCGAGGGGTCCTCGGGCGTCGCCGACGTAACCGTCGCGGTGTTGGAGATCGCCGGATAGGCGTCCGGGAGCACCGTGACCGTGGCCGTGATCACGGCAGCCGTCGCTCCTGCGGCGATCTCGTCGATCGTGCAGGTGACAGCGGTGGGGGAACCGGCAGCCGGCAGCACCGCGCATGTCCACCCGTCGGCGGTGACCTCGTCGACCTGCAGCTGCGCCGGGATCTCGTCGGTCACGACGACACCACGGGCGAGGGAGGGCCCGTCGTTGGTGACGGTCAGCGTATACGCGAACGGAGAGCCGACGACGGGCGAGCCGACGGCCGCCTTCACGATCGCGAGATCGGCCGTTTCGACGAGGGTCCCCTCGACCGTCGAGCTGTTATTGAGGGGGTCGGGATCCGACGTCGTCGAGCTGACGGTCACGGTGTTCTCGAGGTCGCCCTGGAGCTGCTGCTCGGCGTCGACACGGATGTCGAGCGTGATCGTCGCCCCAGCGGGGAGCGGGCCGTCGAGGTTGCAGGAGACGACATCGGGGTCCGCACCGTCGGCGGTGCACGACCAGTCGTAGCCGTCGGTGCCACCCGCGATCGCCGCGAAGGTCAGACCGGTCGGCAGCGGATCGCTCACGGCGACCTGCTGGGCATCGGAAGGCCCGAGGTTGACGATCTGGAAGCGGTAGACGCCCGAGGAGCCCGCGACGATCTCCTCGGCGATCGTCTTGGTGATCGCGAGGTCGGCGCTCGTGGTGATCGGCACGACCGAGGACGCCTCATCGGGCCCCGGTCCATCGGTCGGCTGCTGCGTGAGTCCGGGGGTGACCCGCACCACGTTCGTGATCTCGCCCTCCACCGACGGCGACACCGTGCCCGTGATCGTCAGGGCGGGAGCCGGACCCACCGGCAGCGTCTCGTCGCGCACACAGCTCAGGCGCTCGGCGCCGCCGACGGGAGCGAGCGCCACGCACGTCCATCCGTCGCCGGAACCCGAGCCGTTCACGATGCCGACGGGCAGCGTGTCGACGACGGTGATGGGAGCCTCCTCCGAGGCGTCCGAGTCCGACGGGCCGAGGTTCTCGACCTCGACGGTCCACGAGACCTCACCGCCCGCGACGACCGGGTCGGTGTCCACCGTCTTAGTGATCGCCAGGTCCGCGACCTCGACGACGGAGATCGTGTCGGAATCCGAGTCGGGCCACACCGGGTCGGCGGGCTGCGGCGTGACACCGGGCGTGACCTGGGCGGTGTTGACCAGATCGCCCTCCACCGCCTGGTCGAGGTCGACCTCGAGCGTGAGGTCGAGGGTGTCACCCGCGGCGAGAGTGCTCGTGCGCACGCACTCCACGACCTGCGCGCCGTCCTCGGTGCCCGTCACCGAGCACGTGGTGTCGAGCCCGCCGGATGCCGGGCTCGCGGCGAGCGTCACCCCAACCGGGAGCACGTCGCGCACGACGATCGGGTCATCGACGGTCGCGAGCGAATCCGACGGGCCGTGGTTCACGACGCTCAGGAGCCAGGTGAACGACTCACCCGCCACGGCATCCGCATCCGCATCCGGCGCGTGACTCTTGATCATCTGGAGGTCGGCGCGCGTGATGACGACGATCTCGGCGTCATCGGTCGGCGAGATCTCGGACGAGGGCGACGACACCTGTGCCGTGTTCGTCTGGATCCCGGCCGCGGCGCCGGCCGACACCGTCGTCGCGATCTGCAGGAGCGGTGCGGCTGCGCCCGCCGCGAGGGTTGTCGCGGTGCCGGCGTTCTCGAGAACGCACGTCACAGTCTGATCCTCCGCCGCGCACACCCACGCGGGAGGCCCGGAGGCGTTCGTCGCCGCGAGGAACGTCTGCCCCACCGGCAACGTGTCGACGATCGTCACGGGCGCGGCGGCATCCGAAGGCCCGTCGTTCGTGACCTCGATGAGGTACGTGGCCACCTCTCCGGCTTCGACCGTGAGCGTGGTCGCCGACTTGTCGATCTGCAGCACGCTGACGGCGTCGACGGTCACCTCGGCATCGTCGGTCGCGGTGGCCGGCGCATCGGTCACCGGGTCGATCGTGCTCGAGTTCGCCACCGCGGCGTTCGGCAGGACCGTTCCCGCGGGGACGGTCGATGCCACAGTCGTGACCAGAGTGACGACGACCGAGGCACCGGGCTCCATCGTGCCGACTGCGCAGAGCACCGCGGTGGTTCCGGTGCATGTGACTCCCTCGGTGATCGACGACGCGCTCACCAACGTCAGACGCGAGTCGAGGGTGTCGGAGATGCTGACCGCCTGCGCGTCGGAGGGTCCGGTGTTCGTGACGGTCACCGTCCACGAGATGTCCTCGCCTGCGACAGCGGATGCGGGGGCGTCCTTGACGAGCGTGAGCGTCGCGCGCTGCACCACGGCGACGGATGCGGAGTCGGAGTTGTTCCCGGGCACAGGGTCGGGGGTCACCGAGGAGACCGTCGCCGTGTTCACGAGGCTCGTCGCGGTCACCGCGGCGTCGACGACGACCGGGAGCGTGATCGTCCACGCCGTCTCTCCGACGTCCAGGCCGTCGGGCTTCTCGCACGTCACGCGCTGTCGGCCGCTCTCGTCTGCGACGACGCATCCGGCGGGCGCCGAGCCGACGAGCGTCATGCCGGCGGGCAGCAGGTCGCTCACGGTGACGGGGCCGGCGGCATCCGAGGGTCCGAGGTTGACGACCTCGAGGGTGTACGTGGCCCCTGTCGCCGCACCGGCGACGATCTCGGCGACGTCGACGGACTTCGTGATGGCGAGGTCGGCGATCGCGTTGGATCCCGTCGTCACCTGCGAGGAGTCCTGGTCGGCGCGCCAGGTCGACCCGACCACGGCGGTGTTGGTCACATCGCCCACCACACCCGAGTCGATGTCGACGAGGATGTCGAAGCTCGAGTCCGCACCGGCGGCGAGCAGCCCGGTCAGGTCGAAGCGCACGTCCTCGCCCTGAGCGACGGCCGTCCACACGTCACCGCCGGCGACGATCGAGTCGAACGTCACTCCCTCGGGCAGGTCGTCGACCACGAACACGCCACGCGCATCCGAGGGCCCACCGTTGGCGACGGTGATCCGGTAGGTCAGTGTTCCACCGGGGAGTGCCTCCGGCGGAACGGGTGCCACGATCGTCTTGTCGACCGTGAGGGATTCCTCAACGACCGTCGGGGTCTCGCTCGTCGACGAATTGTTCTCGGTCTCGGGATCGGTGGTGACCGGGGTCACCGTCGCCGTGTTCGCGATGGTCGAACCCGGCGCGACATCGGCGGCGAGCGTGCCGGCGAGCACGACGGTCACCGTCGCCCCGACGGCGAGATCGACGGGGATGTCGCAGTCGAGCGTGCCGGCGGCGATCGCGCAGTCCGCGCCGCCCGTCGTCGAGACGACAGTGATCCCCTCGACATCAGCCGGCAGCGTGTCGGTGATCGTGATCGGCGCGAGAGCGGATCCGCGCGAGACCGACGGGCCGTTATTCGTCACCGTCACGGTCCAGCCGAGCGGGCCACCCGCCGTGGCCGACGCGGTGTCTGCGGTCTTGGTGATGACCAGGTCGGCGCGCGCGCGCACGACCGCCGTATCGTCGTCGGTGTTGTTCCCCGGGGTGCGGTCCTCAGTGATGGCGCTCACCGACGCGGAGTTGGGGATCTCGACGCCGTCTTCCACGGTCGAGGCCACCGCGGCGCGCACGGTCAGGGTCCAGCTCGATCCCGAGGGCAGCGGCTCGGCGGGCGTGGTCCGTGCACACGAGAACCCGCCGTCGACGGGCGCGCCGCAGGTCCATCCGGCACCGGACGCACCCAGGATCGTGACGCCTACCGGCGGTACGGCCGTATCGGTGACGACGACGCCGATCGCGGGGTCGGGTCCGTTGTTGGTGACGGTCACGGTGTAGGTGCCCGTCTCACCGGCGACGAAGTCGTCGTTCGCGACCTTCGTGATCGCCAGGTCGGCGAGCGCGATGCGCGCCGTCGCCGAGCCTGCCGCGCCGATGTAGGAGCCTGCACCGCCGTTGTACGACGTGCCGCCCGTGGCGTCTGTCACGTCGGCGGCGACGACGGTGTTCGTGTGGGCGACCGAGAGCCCGGCGACGACCGAGTCGTCGGCGACCGCGCGATAGGTCACGACGATCCGCTCGAGCGGCTGGAGCGAGACGCTCGAGCCGCCGATGTCGTTCCAGCGGAGCACCTGGCCGGTGATCGTGGGCTCCACGGCGGCAGCCGCTCCGGTGCGCACCGTCACCCGTGCGGAATCCGCGACGTAGCTCCATCCGCTGGGCAGTGTGTCGACCGCGTCGAGCGACACCGCCGTCGCCCCGCCCGTGTTCGTGAGCTCGAACCGGAAGGTGACCTCCTCGCCGATGTAGACCGGGTTCGCGGGGGTCACCTGCGTCTTGGTCGAGGTGATGAGCGGGAACTGCGGTGTGACGGATGCCGTGGCCGCAGTGCCCGGGCCATACGTGCGGCCGTCCGTCGCGAGCGAGGTCCACGACTCCGGGCGCACGGTGTTCGTGAGGGCCGATCCGGCGAGCGTCGACGACACGTCGAGACGCGCGGAGTACGTGCGCGTCACGGCGTTCGCCGAGCCCGGAGCGAGCGTGTCGACGGTCCAGGTGAGGGTCCGGGCCGCCGCATCCCACACGCCTCCGCTCGGAGTGGACGCGCCGTCGGCGATCGGTTGACCGTCGGCCCCGAGCACGATGACGTCGACGGGCACGGTGTCGCGGATCACGACGTTGAACGCCGGCACGTTGCGCGCGCCCGCGGTCGTCGTCGCCCGCACCGTGTAGACGAACGTCTCGCCCTGCGCGGGCGTCGTGTCGCTCACGGACTTCGCGACGGTGACCTCGGGATGCCGCACCTGGGTAGATGCGGTGGCCTGGGCGTTGGCATCCCAGGTGGCCGCGGTGCTCGTCGGCGCCGTCTCCTCGTCGAAGTTCCACCGCAGCTGCGCGGCGTTGTTCTGGTTCGCTCCCTGCACGGCCGTGGTGGCCACGGGAAGGCGGGTCGTGAGGGTCAGCGTGAGGGTGCGCACCTGCGGCGCCGGGGCGATGGTCCCGAGCAGCACGCCGAACGACGTCGCCGGGCTCCGCGTGAGCTCGGTGGCGGTCACGCAGTCGGCCTGCCAGCTCGCGTCGCCTCCCCCGCACGAGACGCTCCATGATTCGACCGCGCTGAGCGCGACGGGGAGCGCATCGACGAACGCGGCGTTGAACAGCTCGACGTTCGCGGGGATCGTCGCGGTCACCGTCCAGGTGACCGCCTGCCCGGGAACGATCGTCGCCGTCGACGCGGTCTTCGACAGTGTGGGCCGCACGACGTCGACGTCGCGCGATGCGTCCGCCGTGTAGGTGCGCGCCTCGGCCTCGTCGCCGGGCACGGAGGCGCCCGTCAGCTCGGCCTCGTTCGTGTACCGCTGTCCGGCGGGGGCGGATGCGGGGATCGTGACGGGATAGGTGACGCTCTGCGGGGAGCCCGCTTCGAGCGGCGCCGCGAGCGTCCAGGTCAGCACCTGGGTGCCCAGGGCGCATCCGTTCGTGCTGTCACCGGGCACGGGACCGGCGAGCCCTGCGGGCAGATCGCCGATGAGCAGGGCGCCGGGCACGCAGTCCACTACCACAGCGTCGTAGAGAGGCGGCCGTCCCGCGGCGTTGGTCGCGGTGAGCGTGTACTCGACATCCTGCCCGCCGGACACGGTCGACGCCGACGAGGTCTTCGCGAGCGTGGGGCTGGGCTCGACCACCCCGATGCTCGCTACGGCGGTGCCCTGGCTGACGGGAGTGCCGTCGGCCTCGAGCGCGCTGCGGAACGTCGCCGTGTTCGGGATGGATCCGCCGTTGATGTTGGCTGCCCGGTCTGCGACCCGGGTGGGCAGGGTGACGGTGAACACCGCATCCGTGTCAGTGTCGTTCGTCCACGCCGTCGGGAAGAGGAGGGTGCCGTCTGCGCAGAGCCGGAACTCGTCGGCATCCGCCGTGCATCCGGTCGCGACGGTGATTCCTCCCGGCGCGGTCGACAGGGTCGGGTCTCCTGCCTGGACGAGCCGAGCGCCGAGCGGCAGCCCGTCGTCCAGGGTTCCCTGGAAGACGCTGGTGTGGGCGGGGATGGTCACCGAGTACGCGTAGTCGACGGTCTCCCCGATCGTCGCCTGCGTGAGGGAGGAGTTGCCGCCCGCGGTGATGCCCGTCGCGACGACGTCCTTGTCGACGGTCGCGGGCGGGAGGGTGATGGTCGCGATGTCGCTGGCATCGGGGGCGTTCTTGATCTCATCGGGGAAGGCGTCGAACGGGTTCTCGGGCCAGAAGTCGACGGCACCCGCCGACTCCGGTGTGCCGTCGGTGGTGGGAGCCGTGTAGACGGTGACGGCCGCCTGGTTCGTGTGCGCCGTGTTGCTTGAGAGCGGCGAGGGCACCATGATCGAGTACGAGACCTCGATCGTCTCTCCGGGGAGCAGTTGTTCGTCGGCGCCGAGCGCCGCCCCTTCGAGCTCCCAGACGATCAGGGTCTGCCCGGAGGCCGGGCCCGTCGTCGCCACCGAGCAGTCAGAGGGCGCGGGTGACTCTTCCGAGACGTCGGCGCAGCCGAATCCGTCGGGGAGCACATCCCAGACCGTCACGCTGTCGAGCGGATAGTCATTGCCGTCGGCCGCTGTGCCCGCGTGGGTGACGTCGATCGTGAAGGGCACGACCTGCTCCTCCTGCACGACCAGCGTCGTCTGGCCGGCCGCGCGCTTGGCGAGTTCGAGGGGGGCGACCGGCGCGAGAGTGAGGTCGACATCGTCGCGCGCCGCCATGATCTCGCCCGACCCGGAGGTGTAGCGCAGCTTCGCGAGGTTGCCGGTGATATCCACGTCCTGGCCGGCGCCGGGCACATCGACGACTCGCACGAGGAGGTCGAGGACGAGGTCCTGGCCTCTCTCGACGTACCGCGACCCGTTCGGGTTCTCGTCGCCGAGCAGCCACTGGAGGTCGTTGTCGAGTCGCTCGATGCTCGCGCTATTGCCCGGGCCCGCCGCCCACTCGACGAACTCCGTCCCCGGCGGAAGGAAGTCGGCAAGGATCGCATCGCGCGTCGACACGCCCGCGGGGAAGTCTATCGAGATGCGGAAGCACGCCAGATCGCCCAACTGCAGTCGGGGCCCGTCTTCGCCGACGTACTGGTCGGCCGGAGCGGCGAAACAGGTGTCGCCGGCCCCTGCGGCCGAGGTGATGGCCTCCCGGTCCGGGTTCGTCCAGATCGTCTTCGTCATCGAGAGGCCCGGCGTGCCCAGGCTCGCCGCGGAGTCGTTCGTCGACGCGACGTCACCGGTGTCGACGGTGTTCCCCGCGGCGGGGGTCGTCGTGCCCGAGATGTCGACCGTGTTCGTGAGGACATCACCGCTGGTGGTGAGCGAGCCGTCCTGGTACTGCTCCCGCATGAATGCCGTGTAGGTGATGGTCGCGTCGCCGTCTTCGGGGAGAGCGTCGGCGTCGACCGCGAAGGTGAGGGTGAACGTGCCGTCCGCGTTCGCGACGGCCTCGGTCATCGTCCCGCCGGTCACATCCCCCGCGCCGCCCGGTGCAGGGCACTCCACGGGCCACGATCCTCTCGTGGCCACCCCTGCGGGGACGATCGGGCAGAGTCCGTCGGGGAGGGAGTCGGTGACGACGATCCCGGAGGTGGTGATGTACTCGCTCGTGCGGATCGCCAGGCTGAACGTCGTGGTCTCGCCGGCGAAGAACTCGGGAGCGGAGGTGGTCTTCACGATACCGACGTCGAGGATCGTCACCGTGGTGCTGGCCGACACACCGATCGCGGTGGTGGTGCCTTCGGCGACCGAGCCGCCGTAGGTCCCCGATGCGTCGGCGGTATTCTCGACAGGCGTTCCGGTGGGCCCCGGGCGGGTGGCCGCTCCGTCGGCGTCGCCGTCGGGTGCCGTGATCTCCTGCAACCCGACGAACGCCGAGTAGGTGAGCGTCACCGACGTGTCGGCGGGCAGGTCACCGAGGTTCCAGGTGAGCTCGGTGAAGTCCTCACCGTCGACGGTCACGTAGGCGATGTCGCAGGAAACCGCCGGGTCACCGAGTTCGCAGTCCAGCACCTGGAAGTGGCCGGGCACACGGTCGACGACCACGACGCCGTCGGTGCCCGCCTGCTTGGCCGTGGTGACGGTCAGCGAGTACCGTGTCGTGTTCGCCTCGCCGCGGTAGACCTCCTGCTCGGCCTCGAGATTGCTCTTCGAGAGCCGCAGCGCCGTGATCGCCAAATCGACGCTGTCGTCACCGCCCGCGGTCGCACGGGAGATGACGGGAGGGGTTCCGTCGGTGGGGATCGTGACCGCGGGCACCAGCCGTGGATCGCTGTTCGTGTAGACCCCCGCGTCGAGCGTGACGGTCGATCCCACAGGGAAGAGCGCGTTGTCCGCCTCGACGGAGAAGCCCAGATCAAGCTCTGCGCCGAGGGGAAGATCGGAGAAGTTCGACCAGACGAGCACCTGCGAGAGCTCGGTCGGGTTGTCGGGATCGAGCGCCTGAAGCCGAACCTGGGGCTCACCCGGACCATTCGGGGGCCCCGGCTGCGCCGACCCGGGCACGTACGTGACCCCGAGCGGGAGGACCGCGACCACTGTGCCGTTGTAGAGCGGTCCAGTGGTCGTGTTGCGTGCCGTCACCGAGACTGTGCCCACGCCCGCCGCGAGGATGTCGGACCCCGTCGCCTCCACCTCGACTCCGGTGAAAGGCGTGCCGGTGCTCGACACAGGCGGTGCCGCCGCAGCAGGGCTCAGGAAGACCGCGGAGACCATGACGACGGATGCCGTCACGAGCATAGCCACGAACGATCGGATCCGGCTCACACGTCGTTCAGCGGGAAAGTCCATCAGCATGTGTCGTGCTCCCATCGAAACCCAGGCGCACTGCAGACACCGAAGGCGGAACCATCGGAGGTCGTGCCGAATGCACGTTGGACTCCAGTGCCCGCACCCCCAACCAAACCTAGAGAAGTCGCATCGGCTTTGCAACGTGAAGGTAGGAGTTCAAGTCCCCAGCTTCACCCCGGCCAGGAAAGTGTCATGGCAATGTCGCCTGGGTGATCTCGACGCGGCCGTTCGGGCGTGACATCTAGTGTCATCTCACCGCATTCCCGACAGTCGTGCTGTCCAACAACGATGGCATGGTCGTCGCGGCGAGCCGCGAGGCGAAGGCACTCGGCCTCGATCTCGGGGAGCCATGGTTCAAGCTGCGGCCGCACGCAGAGAGACTCGGCGTTCGCGCGGTGTCGAGTAACTATGAGCTGTACGGGGACATGTCCGCACGCACTATGAACCCTCGCATGTTGCAGTGAATGCAACTGTTCACACTTGCAAACGACGTCTATTCACCAGAGAGGTGCGGATCTGCTCTGACCATAACAGCGAGATCTGGCGGATGCTGAGATCTGAGTTGACAGGGTGATGCACTGTCCCATACTTTGTTGCATCTAATGCAAGATTTTGGGGCTTCTCCAGCGGCGCTTCGGCTGATCACGTCAGCATCGAACGTCGCACTGGCGAACCCGGAAGCGCAGGTTTTCAGCGCGATGATCGATGGTTGGCGGAACCAGCAGCTGTCGCGCGGACTCCGTGAGCAGACGATACGGAACCGGACGGCGACGGTGACGCGGTTCCGTGATTTCGTGGACAAACCGCCATGGAGGTGGACGGTCGCGGATGTGGATGAGTTCACTGCTGAGTCCGGCGGTCGCACTCGGACGCTGTCGACGATGCGCGCCAACCATGGGTCTATCCGTGGGTTCTGTGATTACCTCACGAACCCGTTGTACGACTGGATGGAGATCTGCGATCGCGAGTTTGGGGAGGTCCCCTCGCAGGTGTGTCTGCCGTGGAACACGGTGGCGCATCGGTTCGAGTTTGAAGGCGATGGGAAGCGTCGCCCGTTCACGTACGACGAGATTGAGCGCCTGTTTGACACGGCCGACGCTCGCGTCGAGCTGCTCGTGAGCTCCGGGAGAAAGGGTGCGCTCGGCGCGTTGCGGGATGCCCAGTTGCTGAAGACGGTCTACGCGTTCGGTCTGCGCCGCACTGAGGCGGTGATGCTCGATACCGTCGATTTGCACCACAACGCGAAGATGCGGTAGTGGGGGCGCTACGGCGCGGTTCACGTGCGATGGGCGAAGGCGGCGGGCGGTGGCGCGCCACGACGTCGCACGGTGCTGCTGGTGCCGGAGTTCGACTGGTGGGTGCCCGGAATGCAGCAATGGCTCGAGCAGGCCCGGGCCCGTTTCGCGCCCGGAGACCGCCTCGACGCGCTCTGGGTGACCGAGCGCCGTACGCGTCTGTCTGCTGGGTATCTCGACCGGAGGTTCGCAGAGCTGCGTGATGAAGCCGGCCTGTCGAAGGATCTGACGCTGCACAGCCTCCGGCATTCCTATGTCACGCACCTTCTGGAGTTCGGGTACGCCGATCGATTCGTCCAAGAGCAGGTCGGGCATATGCATGCCTCGACGACCTCGATCTACGCCTCCGTCAGTTCGGACTACAAGAACCGCGTGCTCGCCGAAGCGCTGAAGGCCCTCATCGAAGGAGAAGTTGATGACCGTTGAGCTCGACACCGGCTGGAATCTGCGCAGCGTGATGGCTTCGCGCGGGATCTTCCAGACCTCCAAGCTGAAGCCCCTGCTCGAAGAGCGCGGCATCGACCTGTCCCGGGAGCAGGTCTATCGGCTGGTGACTCAGCCGCCACAGCGGGTGCGTCTTGACGTGTTGGCGGCGTTGTGCGATGCACTGGAGTGCTCGCTCAACGATCTCGTGACGATCACTCGCCGGGAGGCCTTGGCCCCGGTGGCGGTGGGCGAGGAGGCGACACGGGGGTCGATCGGTGATCTCCGTCCTGTTCGCGCGGCGATTCGTCGGCCGCGTACGAAGTAGCCGCGGTGGCCAAGCCTCCGCAGCTGCCGCGAGTCGCTGAAGTCGTCGCTCTCGTCCACCCTCTCGTTCCCGAAATCTCTCGCGAGCGAATCGCTGAGATCGTGCATTCGGTTGCGCCAGTACCCCTCACGCAGCGGCTTCTTGAGCTCGCGCTGATCAAGCAGCCCGGAGTCCTGGAGGGGCAGCATGCGAACGTGCCGGTGACCGTTCAGGATCTGGCCCGCGCGCTGGTCGAAGAAGGGGCAAGCCGGGTGATGCTGCCGACGTGCGAGTCCTGCGGACGCGCGGTGAGAATGCCCCACAAGACGCCGGGCGGTGGTCGGCACTGCTCCCGATGCGAGCGGAACGCCCGGTCCGTCTCGTGCGCGTCCTGTGGCCGGGTCCGGCCCGTGCAGCGCACGATCGACGGACAGCGCTTTTGCCGTGACTGTTGGCGAGCCGACCCTCGATCGTTCGGCGACTGCTCGCGGTGCGGTCAGCATGCGACCATCATCGTCCGTCGCCCGGAACTGGTCTGTCTGGCCTGCTACACCGCACCGATCAAGACCTGTGGTCTCTGCGGAGAACCTGGCCGCGTCGCCTCCCACCTCGACGGACGACGAGTATGCGCGCGCTGCTACTACGCGATGCGCAGACCACAACCTTGTCCCGAGTGCGCGCGCAGGGTGTTCCTGACCGGCTTCATGAATGGCCAGATGGTCTGCGCCGACTGCGCGGGCACTCCGATCACGATGGCCTGCCCCGGATGCGGCTCGATCGAGGAGATCCGCAAACATCACCTCTGCGTCGAGTGCCGCCGGCCCGTCGCGATCCAGCAACTGCTCGCCGACGATGCGGGAGAGATCCGCGCGGACCTCCACCCCCTTGCTGACTATCTGCTCACGCACCATGGCAAAGCGGCGTCGCTCGAACGCTGGCTGCACAAGAGCAAGTGCGCGATGGTGCTCCGCGAGCTCGCGGACGGGACCCTGCCGCTCACCGCCGAGGCGATCATCACCCGAGCCCGGTCGGGACAGTCGGTCGCGTTCCTCCTCTCACTGCTGGTCCGTTCCGGCGTGCTGCCGGAGCTCGACGTCGAGGGCACGCGTTTCACCCACTGGCTCAACGACTGGCTCGATGGCATCGACCATCCCGAGGACCGGTTGATCCTGCGCCGATACTGCACCTGGGAGCTCCTCCGATCCACTCGGGCACTGCGCATCGCGTCCAGCCCTGCTTCCGGATTCCAGAGGCAACGGACTGCGCTGAAGTACTGCGCCGCGTTCCTTGGAGAGATCCGGTCGCACCAGGAGACGCTGGCGACGTTTCCGCAGCGCCTACTCGACGCGCATCTGACCGATTCGCCCAGCCAACGCGACGCGCTGGCACCGTTCACTCGCTGGCTGCGAAAGCACCGGTTGAGCACCCTTCGCGTCGAGTTTCGAGCCCATCGCCTCGAAGGGCGAGACTATGCCTCCGACCACCGATGGCAGATGGCCCGCAGGTTCCTGTCCGATGCCGACATGGACCCGAAGACCCGGGCCGCGGGTCTCCTCGTACTGCTCTACGGCATCCAGCTGACCCGCATCGTCACGATCACCCGGGCACAGGTCGATACGAGCTCGCAGCCCGTGACGCTCACCGTCGGAGCCGAGCCGATCAAGGTCCCAGAGATCCTCGGCGACGCCATCGTCGAGCTCGTCGATGCCACAAAGGGCCATCCTGAAGGGTGGTTGTTCCCCGGCCGGAACCCGGGCCGTCACCTCACCCCGGGGCCGCTCAGCCGTCGCCTTCGCGCCGAAGGCCTGCTTGCCGGGAGCGCCCGCACGACAGCGCTCATCGAGCTCACCCGGCAACTGCATCCCCGGATCGTCTCGGATCTCCTCGGCATCACGACGGCATCCGCTGCCTCATGGTCGCGTCTCGCCGGTGGCGAGTGGTCCGATTACCCGGCTCTCCGCTCCACCCACCCCTGATCAAGCATCACCCGTCAGAGCCGGGCCGGAAATCGCTTCGCGCAGTTGCTCGACGGTCGGGGAGCCTCCCAGCCCGGCAGGGGTACGGAACACCCGGCAGGCGAGCCCGACCGGCGTGTGCTCGTCGGCGAAGGGATCGACGCCGTCGACGAGGACGGTCGGTGACCCGTGGAATCCGAGGCGCTCGGCGTCCTCGGCGGTCTCGACCAACTGTCGTGTGACGCGGATATCTGATCGACCGTCGAGCAGCTCAGCAAGCCGGCGGTCGAGTACTTCCCAGTTCGGGCAGCCGTCGAAGTACTGCAGGGTGATCTCCATGGTTGGCCCTCTCAGTTCTCGGTGCCGCGGAGCATCAGGAGCGCTCCGGCAATCGTAGCGGTGACGATCACGATGTCGGCGAGGTTCCCGATGAACCAGTTGCCGTAGGCGAGGAAGTCGACGACGTGCCCCCGGGCGAATCCTGGTTGGCGGAAAAGCCGGTCGCCGGCGTGCGAAGCAGCGGCCCCGCCGAGCGCACCGATCACGATCGCCCACCCGGGGCGTCGGACCCGGAACGCGAACACGATCGCGGTGGCCGTGGCCGCGACGGCGATGAGAGCGAACACCCAGGTGAAGCTCTCCCCGAAGGAGAACGCCGCGCCGGGGTTGTACGCGAGCTGCAGGCCCAACAGGTCGCCGATCAGCGGGATGCGCTCGTGCTCCGACAGGGTGGCCTCGGCCCACACTTTCGTTCCCTGATCGATCACGACGACGACCACTGCGATCAGAAGCGCCCAGGCAGTGAGCCGCCAGCGTCCTCTCTGCGGACGCTCTCCCGACGCCGATGCCGACTCAACGTCGGTATTCGTGTCCGGGGTCATGCGAGGGCCTCGAAGAGACGGACGATAACGCCGGATTCAATGAGGATGAACAGGCCCAGGCCGATGAACACGACGGGGACGAGCCAGTGCTCGACACGTTCGAGCGTTTCGGTGACGGCCTTGTGGGTGCCGATCAGTCGCCCGGCAGCGCACCAGACGGCGACGAGGATCAGGAACACGACGATCATGACCGCGACGTCGCCGGGCGAGCTGGTGCGGAAGATCGGCGTGTAGAGGGAGATGTTGTCGGCCCCGTTGGCGATCGTGATCCCGGCGACCCCCCATAGTCCGACCGCGGTGATCTTGGAGTCGTCATCATCGTCGTCGCCGTTACGGCGCAGGCCGCGAATGAGCGTCCAGATGCCGATGCCGAGCGGGATCAGACCCAGGAAGCCGACCCATTCGTCCGGGACGATCGTGAGACCGAGCGCGGCGATCACGCTGATCACGACGAGTGTGATGAACCCGAGGTACTGGCCTGCGACGATCTGCCACGGTCGCGGCTTTCCCCGGCTGGAGGCGAGGAACAGCACGGTGAGCACGACGATGTCGTCGATGTTGGTCGCCGCGAACAGGCCGATCGCCGACCCGATGGTTGCGAGCATCAGCTTTCCATTCGTGGTGTGCGGGTGCGTGCGGCGCGCAGGCCGTTGAGGATCACGATGACCTCCGCGACCTCGTGGACCAGGACGACAGCCGCGAGCCCCAGGACCCCGAAGAGCGCGAGCGGGAGCAGTGCGGTGATGATCAGCAGGGACAGGATGATGTTCTGGTTGATGATCCGCCGGCCCCGCCGCGCGTGATCGAACGCCCGCGGGATGAGCCGCAGATCATGACCCGTGAAGGCCACGTCCGCAGACTCGATCGCCGCATCGGAGCCGGTCGCTCCCATCGCGATGCCGATGTCCGCGGACGCCAGGGCCGGGGCGTCGTTGATGCCGTCACCGATCATCGCGACCGATCCCGCCTTCGACAACTCGCCGATCGCGGTCGCCTTGTCCTCAGGGCGCAGCTCCGCGCGCACATCAGCGATCCCGGCCTGCGCAGCCAGCGCACGAGCGGTGCGGGCGTTGTCCCCGGTGAGCATCGTCATGCCGACGCCCTGATCCGCAAGCGTGCGGACCACCTCGGGGACTTCCGGACGCAGCTCGTCGCGGACGCCGATCGCCGCGACCGGTGCCTCGTCGCGGTGCACGATCACGACAGTCATGCCCTGCTCCTCAAGCCCTGCAACCCGGTCGCCGAGCTCGCCGGCGTCGAGCCAGCGGGGGCTGCCGACCGTGATACGAGCGCCATCGACGGTGCCGTCGATGCCGTGCCCGGCCTGCTCGGTCACATCCGCGGCCACGGGAACACCCGGGGCTGCAGCGGTGATCGCCGCCGCAAGGGGATGCGTGCTGTGCTGCTCCAGAGCCGCCGCCCAAGCCAGCGCCTGCTCCTCGGCAATGCCGTTCGCAGTGAGGACCGCGGTGACCGCGGGCTCGTTACGGGTCAGGGTGCCGGTCTTGTCGACCGCGACGTGCCGGACCGTGCCGAAGCGCTCGAAGACCGCGCCGGACTTGATGATCACGCCGAACTTGCTTGCTGCGCCGATCGCGGCAACGACCGTCAACGGCACCGAGATCGCCAGCGCGCACGGAGAGGCCGCTACCAGCACGACGAGCGCACGAGTGATCCATACCTCCGGGTCGCCCAGCAGTGACCCAATGATCGCGACGAGCGCTGCGAGAATCAGCACACCGGGTACGAGCGGGCGGGCGATCCGGTCCGCGAGACGCGCACGCTCGCCCTTCTCCGTCTGCGCTTTCTCGACCAACTCCACGATCGTCGTAAGCGAGTTATCGGTACCGGCCGCAGTCGCCTCGACCTCCAGCACGCCGGAGCTGTTAATCGCGCCGGCCGACACCGCGTCCCCGGGCTCGACCTCGACGGGGATCGACTCCCCGGTGATCGCCGAGGTGTCCAGGCTTGAGCGGCCAGAGCGGACGATCCCGTCGGTTGCGATCCGTTCGCCCGGGCGGACCACCATGACCTGGCCGACCGTCAACTCCCTCGCCGGCACCTGCGCAGAGACGCCGCTCTGCAGCACGGTCGCCGTCTCCGGCACGAGCTTCAGCAGCGCCCGCAGGCCGCCACGGGCACGGTCCATCGCCTTGTCCTCAAGCGCCTCAGCAATCGAGTACAAGAACGCCAGAGCAGCGGCCTCCTCCACATAGCCGAGGATGACCGCGCCGATCGCGCTGATCGTCATCAGCAGCCCGATCCCGAGCTTGCCCTTGAACAGCTTCCGAATCGCGCCAGGAGTGAACGTCGACGCGCCCAGCAGCAGGCCGATCCAGAACAGTACGAGCGCCGGGATCTCGAGCCCGGACCATTCAAGGATCAGACCAGCCAGGAACGCGACACCGGAGAAGACCGGCACCATGATCCCACGGTCCCTCCACCAGGGCCGCTCCACCTCTTCGGTCTCATCCTCCGCCGCAGTGGCAGGCTCGTGCTCGCAGCTACACGCCGCGCTCACGCGTCCGCCCCTGTACCGCAGCAGCCCGGCACCGTGCACGACGAGTCCACACACGGCGCGTGCTCATCGACCGCCAGCGTCACATCCACGAGCGCGACGAGCGCAGCCGCAAGATGCGGGTCAGCGATCTCGTAGCGCGTCTGGCGACCCTCAGGCTCGGCGACCACGATCCCGCAGTCACGCAGGCACGTCAGGTGGTTCGAGACGTTCGAGCGGGTCAGCTCCAGCTCGCGCGAGAGCACGGCCGGATAGCTCGGGGCGTTCAGCAGAGTCATCAAGATCCGGGAGCGCGTCGGGTCCGCCATGGCCCGGCCGAGCCGGTTCATGACGTCGAGGCGCGAAGCAATAGTCAGCATGTACTGAACTATACAGCAAGCGCTGATCAATCATTGGTGATCAGTGCCCCACCATTCATTGGGAGAAGAGTCGGAAGCCGCTGAATACGCAACTCAGCAACAATCGGCGCTACCAGTACGAGTCCTGGAGCGGTTCGCGAGCGAGGTCGACATCTACAGCATCGATGAGGCCTTCCTCACGATCGACCGACGCACGACGGCGGACTGCGAGGCGATGACCGACCTGGGGCGCACGGTCCGCTCGGAGGTCCGGCGCCTGATCGGCGTGCCCGTTTGCGTGGGGATCGCACCGAACCGGACCTTGAGCAAGCTGGCGAACCGCTGCGCGAAGAAGCTCGATGTGTTCGGCGGGGTCTGCGTCTGGCCCGCGACCCGGCCGGAGTGGCGGGAGCGTCTGATGCGCAGCCTCCCTGTCTCCGAGGTCTGGGGCATCGCGTCGCGCCTCGAGCGGCGATTGCGCACCCTCGGCATCGAGTCGATCTGGGATCTCGCGACAGCGGATCCGACGTTCATCCGGAAGCAGTTCAACGTCACCGTGATGCGAACGGCTCTGGAGCTGCGCGGCGTCGTGTGCATCGGCCCGGAGGAAGATCGGACAGGCAAGAAGGATCAGTTGATCGTCAGCCGTTCATTCAGTGAGAAGGTGACGACGGTGAACGGCATCCGCCAGACACTCAGCATCTACGCCCAGCAGATGGCGTCGCGCCTCACCCGGCACCACCAAGTCGGCAAGACTCTTGTGGCCTTCGCCGGCACGGCTCACTTCGCGGAGCAGAAGCACTACCCGCAGGTGAAGGTCCGATTGCCCTTCCCGACAGCAGATCCCGTCGAGCTCACAAGGGCTGCTCACCAGCTACTCCCCCACATCCAGGACGGCAGCCAGTATGCCCGAGCGGGACTGATGATGGTCGATCTCCTGCCTGCTGGCGTGCACCTACCGCTGGAACCCTTCCGAGCCCCGCACGAGGACGCCGGGATCGCCGGCATCATCGACAGCGTGCAGAAGAAGGCCGGCAAGGAGGCCCTCGGGCTCGGGTGGGGCGGGATGCGTCCGGGGCCGTCGTGGCAGATGAAGCGCGAGATGCTCACCAAGCGCGCGACCACCCATTGGGACGAACTCGTGACGGTGCGGGCCTAGCGCCGGTGCTCATGTCTGCACGGGACCTTCGGCAGAGCCTGCGCGAACACGGACGATCTTCGCGATCGCAGCGACGGCCCTCTCTCCGGGTTGCTCGATCTCGCGGCGCCCGTGTGCAGCGGCCTCCGCGCCGGAGGCTAACAGAGACGCGCTCGTCTCGTGGTCAGGCATGCGGCGTCGATTTCCCCACTGATCACACCGAGACGGACCGCCAGCAGATCGGCTGGGTCTCGGTGCCCCAGCCATCCCGCGCAGATGTCGCGGCTCCCTTGATGACATACGAAGACAGCCGGCGGCTGGTCCGCCAATTCGCGGTCGTAGCGTTCGAGCTTGGAGTACTCCTCTACATGCCAGATGCCGCTCGCGACCGAGGTCCGGTACGGGCAACTCGCGCACGGTGTCCGCCGCGGTTTCGAGGCCGCGTCCATCAGAACGCCTTCCGATCGAATCCTGCTGGGTCGGTGTGGAGCGGGTCCTGCCATTCGAGGCCGGCGGCGACCGCCCGCGCGAGGCTCTCCAACCCGAGCCCGAAGTAGCAGAATCCGTGCTCGAGCGTCGGGCACACGCCGTGCGGATGCTCGGCGCTCGACGGTGAGCACTCGACGCCGTGGACATGGAGGACCAGGCGCCAGTTGAACAACGCCCGATGCACCTCTACGAAATAGGTCTCAGCGGTGCGGATCCGAAAGCCGTGCTCGATGGGCACGATGCCGGTGTTGGCCACGAGCTCGTGCAGGGTGCTCATGCGGTTCCGCTTCGCCGAGTCGTCGAGTCGAGCTTCCCCTGGTGGTCCTGGCGCTCCTCGAGGGATCTGTGGACGGCAGTGCTGAGTGGCGGGGCACCCGCTCGGTGATGGTCGATGAGGTCGTTCGCCAGTTCTGCGCATCCGATGGCGAACTTCAGGGCGTAGTCGATGTGTCCCGACGCACTGGTCTCGATGCGGAGGATCGCATCCTCGTCGACGGGGAGAAGACCGCGGGAGGCGCGCAGACGGTTGGGCGTGTCGAGCATCACGTGGCGTTCATGGAGGACCCATCCGAGCTCGCCGGTCGCCGTGTCGAAATGGTTGCGCTGGTCACGCACGGCTGCAGAGTTGAGCAGCGCACCCTTCAGTTCGCGAAGATCCCGTCGGAACGTCTCGGAATCCTTCCAGCAGTGGTCGCTTCGCTGCGGTCGCCGAGCCCTCTCCGGTCCATGTGCACCACATACCCGGTATCGACCTCATGCTGTCGCGACGAGCCCTTCCCCAATAGGTGCGTCTGGCAGGTTGAACGCGTCCGAGTTGAGGTTGTCGCTGAGGACCGCGAGCTCTGTGGCCTGACGTGCCCGGTTCGCGTTGTTCCGGATGCCGAACGGGATGACGCGCCTCTCCGGGTAGAGGACGGTGGCGACGTCGGGGCGGTTGTCATAGGTGAGCAGCCATCGTGCTGCCGTGCCGTTGAGCGCGGTGGCGAGTCGCTGGTGAGCGGCACGGTCCATGCCGTGCGCGTAGAGCCGGTTCCCTTCGCGAAGGTAAGGCGGGTCGACGAAGAAGACGACCTCCTCACAGATCCCGGCCTCGTCGACATCTTCGATGAATCGGATGCCGTCCGCGTAGTGAGACCGCAGGCGTGAGCGCAGCGCGTGGACTCGACGGATCCGATCCGCGAGGGCGGGTCCGTTGAACCGTGACGCGAGCGTCCAACGACCGTCCTGAGCGCGGCCTCCGATCGGTCCGGATCGTGGCGCGACGATGCCGGAACGGGAGCAGCGGTTGACGATGAACGCGGCGAAGGCAAGCTCGTATGTGTCGACACTATCGGCCATCTCGAGAAGGGTCCGAGACCTCTCCCAGAGGCGCATCGTCGGGATGGTGCGCTCGACCTGGGTCGCGAGATGCTCACCGTCGGCCAGTACAGTCGCCCAGAACGCGGCGATCGCCGGATTCGCGTCGACGAGCCACGCTTCGTCGACGGCACCGCGTTCTACCAGGTTGAGTGCGGCGCCGGCGCCGCCAGCGAAGGGCTCAATCCAGATCTCGATGGGCATCTCGCTCATCTGCCCGGTTAGCATGTCGCCGAGCATCGGCGCGATGGACGCTTTTCCTCCGGGATAGCGCAGCAGTCTCAGGTACCGTTCCACGCGGCTCTGTTGCATGGCCTTCACATACCCCGCGCAACGCGAAGATGATGCAGGAGGCCACTCACGGCCGCCTGCCGGGCGTACCTCACATGATCAACCAGATCCTGGCCGGGAACCCGCAGACGCGTTCGCTGAGCCAGTGGAATGCACCTCTCTCCGCCCCGTAGCGCCCGTTTCAACGAGCGTTCGGGCGTTTCGTGTGCTGCGGCATCCGATCAGGCCTGTCTCGGTCCTTGCCGGCGTTCGTTCGTCTCACTCGCGGGAACCTCCGTCTGAGGGCACGAATGGCTCTCACTGCGAGGAAGATGATGGCCAACGGCCATCCCCACACCGCGAGATAGGCCAGCAACCCGACCAGTGCCGTGAGGGAAGCTGCGAGCAGGATCATCCAGGAGCCGAGTCCTGGACCGGTGTCGGAGGCGACGCCTTCCAGCCAGATCACCGTCGGCGCTGCGGTCATGACAGTCGCGGGCGCAATAGCCGTGAAGATCGCGATCCCGGTGAGAACAGCCATCATCCGAGGGGTCAGCACTGGAAGCTTCATGCCGCCTGCTCCCGATGAGCGTGAAGACGGATCATCAGGATGGTCGCTTCCATGAACGAATCAGTGACCGGGGCGAGCCCGCGGGATTCCGCCCATGGCGATGGGAGCCCGATCTGCCATCGCTCGAGCTCTCCAGCCCACAGGTCCGCGTTACCGCCGGATTCGATGAACGCCGAAAGGATGCGGTTGTGAACCGGACACTCCGGATGCGGATAGGCGACAAGGTCACCTGGCTCACCGAGGTCGCTGCCGGTCAAGCACATGCCGTTGCAGTTCATGCCGGTCACATACCCGGCGCTCCGCACAACCTGCGGTCGGACTTCAGGCGACGAGCGCCCGGGTCAGCCACGTGCTGACAGCCTGGGTGAATCCCTCCGGATCCTCGTTGTATTCGCGCGTGTGCGGCGCGCGACGTGTCTCGTGCAGCTCGACGAGCGGTGCGCCTGCCTCGACGAACCTCCTCGTCGCGCTGATCGGGATCGTCAGATCGCCGACCGAGTGGATGACGAGCGTCGGGACGTGCACCCTCCCTGGCCTGGTCCAGTCCAGTTCCGCGAAGTCGACCGGCCGGCGCAGGCCGGTGAGCCATGACGTCAGCGGCGACCGCAGGACGCCCGCGGTGAAAGCCGAGGCTGCGGCGGGAAGAGGGATGCCCATGCGTTCCGCGCTGGTGCGCATGGTGGCGATCCAGTCAGTTGCGGGCGAGACGAAGACGTTGCCGATGATCAGGTCCCGGTACGCGCTGCGCTCCTCGATCAGGAGGGAGATGGCCGCTCCCATGGACCATCCGGCCATGATGATCCGCGTGGCGCCGTGCCGGGCAGCGTACGCCAGGGCGGCGTCGACGTCTTCCCATTCATCGAGGCCGAGGCGCGTCGTACCTGCCGGGGTGGCTGGCCCTTGCCCGTCGCCGCGGTATGAGACGACGAGATGCGTCGCTGCCCCCGCGGTCGGGAGCATTGCTTCGACCATCCTGAGGGCGTTGTTACGGTCGGCTTGGAATCCGTGGACGTGCAGTACCCACAGGTCGTTGCCATCGGGTCCGAACTGCCACGCCGGAGCGGGCCCCGCCGGAGTCTCGATGATGACGTCGCTGTAGGGTCCGACCTCGTCGGGGGTCGCGTGGATGTCGCCGTCGAAGGCTCCGGACGCCGCGCTCCGTATGTCGCCGTGTTCAGCCACTAGGGTCCGCACGACGGCGCGTCCATCATCGCTGACGATGCCTCCGACGCGTGCGTGCCCCGTCGGTGTGCGAAGGCCGTACGTCCCGGGGTAGCGGGTGAGCGAAGTGGACTTGAGCGTGATCGTGCCGTCGGTGAATCCGAGGATCTTCGTGCTCTCGGGCCAGTTCCACGCGACGAGCATCCGCCCCATGTAGGACGCAGCTGCAGCGGTGAGGACGACGGCGCCGGCTGCGGCCGCACCGGCGACGATCAGAGCGTTGGTCAATGCAGTCCTTCTCAACTCGTGGTGATGTCGTGTACCTGCGGGAAGGTCTGCTCGACCCATCGTGCGACCTTGTCGAGCGTGCGTTGCTCCTCGACCGTCGGCCGAATGGCGCCGAGGATTCGTAGGTCCTCGATCTGGACCATGAGGTCGTACGCCACGAACGGCAGCGGGCGGTCATTCTCATCGATGGTGAAGGACCGGCTGGTGAGGATGCCCTGGAGCGCGGCGACGCGGCGTCGGAGGATGAGCTGTCGGATGGCGCGTTGGGCGGCGAATGCGACCAGTCCGAGGGCAAGGGCGACGACTCCGGGATAGAAGAGGATGTCGAAGCCGATGTACATCCAGACGATGGGTGTGCGACCTAGCGAGAGCGTATGGTCCAGGATGATCGCCGTACTCCAGAGGACGCAGCCAGCGATGACGAGTGAGGCTCCGATGCGGAATACCCAGTGCGCCGGCGCATCGCGCCCGTGCAGGCGGATGAGGAGCCGGGCGCGGATGCCGGCGACGGCGGCCATGTAGAGCACGCCGCAGATGATGGCGGCGAGGTCATTGACGTGCGCGTCGATGAAGAACAACTCGGTGCCTTCCCGATTCGGGATCAGGAAGAACGGGATGGTGAACGCGAGGCAGCTCAGCAGCGGGATCCAGAGTCGGAGTTTCGGCCGCTCGCTGCTGGTGATGTCGGTACCGGCGGCCTCTGCGAGCCCCCAGAATGCGAACACGACAAGCCAGGACTGCACGAGGAAGATGATGTTCTCCCCGCCCATCCACGCGTCGAGCGTCTGGATCGGAATGATCGGCCCGCGAGTCATGAAGGCCGGCACTGCGATGAGCGTTGCGAACCATGCGGGTCGTGCCGTCGGGACTCGAATCGCTGTGGGGATTCGAGCGATCACCGCCACGACGAGGATCAGCAGGATCGGTAGGTACAGCTGGTCCATCGTCATCCGAACACCTCTTCGTCTCCTTCGTAGCGCGGGCGGAGCAGCCGGCGGCCGATCAGCGAGGCGACGGCTTCCGCTTCGCTCTCGTGCACGTCGTTTCGGTACAGCGCTGGCAGGTTCGCCTCCGAGATCAGGACGCGCCCACGGACCTCTCCCCCGCCCGCGGCGTAGCGAGACATTTGAGGGTCGTTCGTCAGCGCCGTGCACGCCGGGTGCCCGAACACGATGTGCCCGAACTCGTGGAACAGGCCGCGTGCGCGATAGTAGGCAGGGTCGTGGCGGCGGAGAAGGATGAGCGAGCGGTCCTTGAACTCGATCCACAGCGCGGTGGTGGTCACGAGAACGGGGTCGTCGACTTCCTCGACGGTAATCGTCTTGCCTGTGGCCGCAGAGACCTTGTTGGTGAGCTCGGGGATCCCCCGGACGTCGGTCAGGCCATAGTGCTCGAGGCGCTCCTGTGCGCGCGCCACGATCTCCGCATCAGTGCGCCACGGGCGCCGACCGTCCCATTCAGCCACCGGTACCGCCCGGCTCACCGTGCTGCCGGATGATGCGAGTGATCGCCTGGAGTTCCTCCGGCGAGAGCTGGCCCAGGGATCGTGCTGCGACGTTCAAGACGCCGCTTTCGGTCAAGGCGGTTCGCAGGTCGATCTGCGCTTCGATGCGCTCCGCCATCTCGAGGTCTCCAAGGTCAAGGAGGTAGCCCACAGGCACCCCGAAATGTGCGGCTATCGCGTTCAGCGTCGCGGGGTCTGATTGGGCCTTGCCGCCGGCGAGCACTGACTTGAGCAGGTCCACGACCTCCACATCAGGCTCGTCGATCGCATGCGACTGCAGGAACCTGACGCGCCGGGCGAACTCGTCCGCTCCCCCAGGCGCGGAAGCCATTCCATTCGGCTCTTTCGTCGGGCCGGTGGGGTCTTCGCCGAGCAGCTGAGAGACGGTGACCCCGAGAGCAGGCGCGATCATCCTCAGATCTTCGATGTTCCACCGTCGGTGGTTGTTCATCTTCAGGCTGATCGTTGCTCTGTTGATGCCGGACTTCCTTGCGAGTTCAGCCAGGCTCCGCAGGCGCGCCCGCACCATCAGCAGCTCGATCCGCTCGCTGATGGCTCTGTTCTCACCCAGGTCTTCTGTCCCCATAGCCGACATCATATCCGCAACGAAGCGCTACAAGGTGCAACGAATCGTTGCGTTTATCGACTGAGTCTGTTTACGGTGGTCGAGAGCAGTGACACGGAGGGGGCGTTGATCGTGAACGTCAGGAACAAGGGCTCAGCACCAGACATGCAGCAATCCGACGCGCCGGGGGGCACCACGTCGACCGGATCGAAGGAACCTGGAGGACAACCGCGGCGGACGCTCTGCGCGCAGATGGCAGAGCTGAGCCAGCGTCACCGCCTCGCGCGCAAGACGATGCTGGAGCTGCGATCTGCGGGACTCCCCGCTGGCACGAGGGATGTGATCCGCGCAGTATTCCGCGTGCACGGCGTCACCCTGAGTCGGATGGATATCACGGGCGAACTCCTCACCCACCGCCCCCGACCTCACGCGGCGCGATCCGCGTCCTAGTCGACCCGTCGGACCAGGATCAGCTGGTACTCATCCGGCACAGCGGCCTGCACAGCCTCGACGCTCTCACCCTCGACTTCGGCGAGGTCGCCCCAGTGAGCCAACCTGGCGGCCATCGTCAGGCTCGGCACCTGCTTCGTCTTCGTCACGGGACTGTCCGTGACGACCCAGCCGACGGGGACCTGCGCCGCCAGCTGCGCCCTCAGTTCCTCCACGTCATCCCCGGTGATGGTGAGGTTCCTGGCCTCCGTGGACCGAATGACGCCGATGAGCATGACTTCAGCCTAGGACGGCGGGCTCATGATGCGTCGATGCCACACAGCCGGCATCGGCGCATCGTGCCGGGGCTGTTCCATTCGCACTGATCGTGATTGCATATCGCCTGAACGAGGTGGCACACGCTGCATGTCACGAGCACGATCGACCCTTCGGGGAGCACGAGCTCACGGGGGTACGGGGTGAAGCTGCCGTGCGACCGGTGAAGGTCGAGGGTGGGCGTTGGGTCGGACATGATCATCCACCGTCGCGGTCGCCTTCGCCGATGTAGTCGCGGATGCCTTCCGCCAACCACTCGCAGGTCTCGTAGGGCCTGTCCTGGTGCTCGTCGTTGTCGTACAGCTCGACGAGCCGTCGCAGCTCGTCCGTGGCCGTGATCGGGTCTCCGTCGAAGACGCATCCGTCGTTCACGTAGATGCGGGTTCGCTCCTGCGCATCAGCTGTCGTGTCGATCTGCACGACGGTGTAGCTGATGCCCGCTGTCGTCGTGTGCTGGTAAGCGTGGAGGTCCTCGAATGGCCCTGCACGACGCGCACGGTCCGTCTCGATGGACCGTGCGAGGAGTTCGCGGATCTGATCGCGTGCGAGGCTCTCGCCCTGCACGCCGACCATCACTTCATTCGCGAACACTTCTGCCGAGCGGATGACGTCCTGTGACGTCGATGTCGTGGTGGTCATGGCTGTCACATACCCGGTCCCGCCGGTGTGGGCGGGACCGGGTCATGCCAGTCCGATGGCCGCGAGGTCGGTGCCGGTCTGAGCGATCGCCAGGATCATCGTGTCGCGGCGTGTGACCTCTCGGGGCGCGAAGCGGAGCATCATGTGTGCCTCTTCGGGTGCGGTCGGCCTTGACGTTGTTGCATCGGTTGCACGCCGCGACCGTGTTCAGCCACTCGTCCTGCCCTCCGCGCGACCGGGGCATGACGTGGTCTACCGTCGTCGCGTGACGGCCGCAATAGGCGCACTCGTGGTCGTCACGGCGCAGCAGACCGGCACGCGACCAGGGGACGGTGCCGTACCGGTAGGGCACGCGCACCTTCTCGCGGAACTGCACGACGCGAGGCATCGGGAACTCGGCCTCGGCGGATCGGACGATCCTGCCGGGGACCGCGTCGACGATCGTGGCGCGCTCACGTATCAGGAAGATCAGCGCGCGGTGCAGCGGCACGATTCCGAGCGGTTCCATGGATGCGTTCAGCACGACGACGCCGTTGGCGATCCTCACCATGGCGCTTTCCTCTCTGCTGAACGGTCCTGGAGCTGGCTCTTTCCGGTCGTCGGAGTCCACAGCGGAACACGAAGTGCGCTCGACCGGATTCGAACCGGTGACCGTCCGCTCCGGAGGCGGAAGCTCTGTCCATCTGAGCTACAAGCGCGTGGTGCCCTCAGGAGGAGTCGAACCCCCGACCTCCGGTGCCGTAGACCGGTGCTCTGTCCTGCTGAGCTATGAGGGCCAGGTGGCGGCCGCGGGCACGTCGCCCCGTCGCCCCTCCTCCTGCAGGTGCAGGCTGAGCTACCCGACCGCTGCGATGAACGCTTCGTCTCGCACGCCGGCGGTCTCGGCGCTTGCGACCCCTGCCGGATTCGAACCGGCGTCCTCCTGACTGAGAATCAGGCGTCCTCGACCGTCCTAGACCAAGGGGCCATCAACTCCCCAAGAAGCTCCTTGGGGAGTGCGCTCCCGCCGTTGACGGCAACGGGAGCTTGCGCGGACGGATCCGCACCGGAGCAGCCTCTGTCTGCTCTCTCCGGCTGTCGCGGGCTCAGCCCGCGTACTGACGGGGGTCGTCACCCTGTTGCCGGTGCTTACCTGGCCGCCGGCAGCCTTTCGGTGTGCGCTCCCCGAGCAGGAATCGAACCTGCGAAGGCCGGACCCAGAATCCGGCTGGCCGTGCCAGCAGACCGTCGGGGATCAGCCGCGTGTGCGGCGTCATATGCAACCAGATCGTGCGCAGGTCGTCCTGTGTTGCCAGAGTCGTGTCGGTCATGGTTCTCACATACCCGATCCTGCGCGATGGCGAGGACTCCGCACGGCAGACCGCGGCCGCGCCACCTCTGTAACGGTTCGATAACGGCACTTTGCGTCAACGCGTTTGACGCTCCTAGCTTCAGGTCAAACGATTGATGTGTCTTTGCAGTCGAACATCAAACGATTGATGCCATTGGAGTCACCATGATCACGCTGAAGGATCTCGCCGCAGCTGTCGGCGTGAGCGCGTCCGCAGTGTCTCTGGTGCTCAATGATCGCCACCAGGGGCGGGTGAATTCGGAGACAGCGAACCGGATCCGCACTGCGGCAGCTGAGATGGGGTACATCCCGAACGTGCTCGCGCGGGGGCTCCGCACAAAGCGCACGCACACGATCGGCCTGCTCTCTGATGGCGTGGCGAGCGTTCCCTTCGCCGGGCGCATGCTCGAAGGAGTGCAGAGCCGCGCCTGGGACTCGGGATATCTGGCGATGATCATCGAGACGATATCCCGTCCCGAGCTCGTTACCCAATCCTCACGATCGCTCCTCCAGCGAGACATCGACGGGATGATCCTCGCTGCCGACTACCACCGAGTTGTCGAGCTACCACCCATCCCTCCCACTCTGCCCGTTGTCATTCTCAACGGGAGCCCTGCGCGAGGCGTTATGGCAGACAGCGCAGTGCCGGACGAGGAGGGCGGCGCCCGCTCTGCCGTCAGACGACTCCTCGCAGCCGGGCACCGTCGCATCGCCTTCTGCAATGTGGGCGGGGATCGATTCGTCGCCTCCCAGCTGAGACAGCGTGGATTTCTGGAAGCGCACGCCGAGAACGGGATAGCCGCGGACCCCACCCTCATCGTCGAGCTACCCGACCCGAGCACTACCCATGCTCTCGGCCACCTCAGGGAATTGCTCTCGACCACTGCGAGGCCTACCGCCTTGTTCTGCTTCTCAGACCAGATCGCGTTCGCCGCCTATCAGATCTGCGCCGAACTCGGACTTCACGTTCCTGAGGATCTTTCGATCATCGGGTTCGACGACCAGGAGTTCATCGCCGACGCCCTTCAACCGGGGCTCACCACGGTTCAACTGCCGCACCGGGCCATGGGCGTTTGGGCTGCGGAGCGGGTCATAGACCGCATACATGGGGATGCGGACGGGCCACCGAAATCGGTGCGCATCGCCTGCCCCCTCATCGAAAGGGACTCTGTAGGCCCGCCGGCGGGCTGATCCCACCTCTCATTCTCCCGGTGACGCAGATGCGCCACCGGTACCCCGGCACGCCATGGCGCGCCACCCCTCTCACCGAAAGACCGATCCACCACACGGAGGAAACAATGGCAACCATCACGCGCAGGTCACTGCGTTTGGCAGTCGGCATCGCGGCCGCCGCCGTTGCAGTGACGTCCCTCACTGCTTGCGGGTCGTCGGGCGACGACGCCGGCAGCGACACCTTCACCATCCTGCAGTACGAAAACCCCGAATCCGCACAGGGTCAGGGCTGGCAACTCGCTCTCGAGCTGTTTCAGAAGAAGCATCCCGACGTGAAAGTCGACTTCCAGACCACAAGCTTCGATGCCATGCGGCAGAACGCGAAGATCACACTCACCGGGGACAACGTCCCTGACGTGATCGAGTTCAACAAGGGCAACGCCGACGGTGGCCAGCTTGCGGGACAGGGTCTGCTCACCCCGCTGAACGATCAGGTGAAGAAGTACGGCTGGGACAAGAAGGTCACCGGTGCCATGCAGGCTTTCGCTCAGTACAACGAACAGGGTCTCGCGGGCTCCGGCGACTGGTACGGCGTCCCGAACATCGGCGAGTACGTGATGTTCTACTACAACAAGGATCTCTGGGCGAAGGCAGGCATCACCGAGGAGCCCACCACCCTCGAAGAGTTCGAGGGCATCATGGACAAGCTCCTCGCCGCGGGCATCACGCCGATCTCCTCGTCGGCGTCGACGAGTCAGGGCTTCAACCAGATGTGGATCTGGTACTCCCTGGTCGCAGCTGAAGCGGACCGCACGTCGATCGATGACTTCATGTTCCTGCGCGAGCCGGTGGACTTCTCGAAGGCGCCGTGGAAGGACGCAGCTGACCGGTTCCAATCGTGGATCGACAAGGGCTACGTCGGAGACGAGCTCGGCGGGCTGAACTTCGAGCAGGCGACGGTGAACTTCCTCAGCGGAGACAAGGCGATGCTGATCTGGAACCAGGGCGAGTTCGCCCGAATCCGCGAGCAGGCGACGTTCGAGTGGGACTACTTCACCCTCCCCGGCGCGAACATGCAGATGGGCTCGAGCGGTCACCTGTGGGGCGTGCCCGCGAACGCGAAGAACAAGGAGCTCGCCTACGACTGGATCGACATCACGCTGAGCGAGGAGGTCCAGAACAAGATCGGCCAGCTGGGCGGGCTCCCCCTCGCGGGCGACGCGTCGACGATCGACGACGACCTGACCCGCGAGTACACCGAGCGGTTCAACGAACTCCTCGACGCGGACTCGCTCGCCTTCTACCCGGACTACCCTGTTCCCGGCTTCCTCGACTTCATCCAGTCGAACATGCAGGCGATGTCCAACAAGAACGAGACCGCCGACGAGTACACGGACAAGCTCCAGAAGTTCTACGACGCCGGCCGCGAGACGGCTCTGGCCGGCTGACCGACAATGGGGGCCGTCCTTGCGGGCGGCCCCCATTGTCTCGCCAAGGAGACCCCCATGTCATTGACCACCACCGTGGCACGACGGCGTCCGCTGGAGCGGCACGCCGCCTACTGGCTCTATCTGCTCCCTCTGGCCGCCGGCTTCCTCATCGTCGTCGGCGCCCCGTTCGTCATGAACGTGTACACGAGCTTGTTCCACTGGAAAGGCGGCCTGGCGCCGATGCGCTGGGCCGGTCTCGAGAACTACATCCACCTGTTCCAGGACGACACATTCTGGCGTTCATTCCAGAACACGCTGGCGATGATCGTGGCGATCACGATCATCCCCACGACTATCGGCATCTTGCTGGCCGCGCTCCTGTTCGACTACCTCGGCCGTCGGTTCGGCGACAAGGCCATCGCCGTCCTGCGCGCGACGTACTACGTGCCGCAGATCCTGCCGATCGCAGTCGCCGGTTTCATCTGGGCGTGGATCCTCGACACTCAGAATGGGTCGATCAACCTTGCGCTCAAAGGCTTGGGAATCACCAATCCCCCGGATTGGCTGGGTAACCCGGACATCGCGATCTACGCCGTCATGCTGATGCTCATCTGGCTGCAGATCGGCTACCCCGTCGTGATCTTCATGTCCGCATTGCAGCGCGTCGACCCGGAGCTCTACGAAGCCGCAGAGCTCGACGGTGCAGGATGGTGGCGCCGCTTCCAGGCGATCACCATCCCTCAGATCCGTCCCGAGATCTTCGTCGTCGTGCTCACCGCCACCATCGCCGCTTTGAAGGTGTTCGCCCCGATCCTCATCCTCACCGGCGGCGGCCCCGAGGAGTCCACCACCGTGCCGTCGTACTACGCGTATCGCAATTTCTTCGAACTGTCGCGAGTGGGCTATGGCTCGACGATCGCCACGGTGATGTCGATCGTCATCTTCGCCGTCGCCACCGTAATGCTCGTCTGGCAGCACCGCGAGACCCGCAAGGAGCACCGCTGATGGCCACCATGTCTCTCATCAATCCCACCGCCTTCGATCGGCCGCGCCGCACCCGTATGAACTGGGTAATGCTCACCGTCGCGATTCTGGTTGCCGTCGTCATGGCCTCGCCATTCCTGCTGCTCGTGCTCAACGCGTTCAAGACAGGTGCCGACTACTCCGCGCACGGTCCGCTGGCCTGGCCGACGACCTTCACCTTCGACGCCTTCATCAACTACTTGAACAGGGTGAACTTCCCGCTGGCACTGTGGAATTCCATTCTCAGTTCGACAGTGATCGCGTTCGCCGGCACGGGGCTGGCGCTCCTGGCGTCCTACGCGATCGGCATCGGGCGGATCCGAGCACACACAGCCGTCACTGCGATCCTGCTCATCGCCACGATGGTGCCACACGAGGCGCTGATCTACCCGCTCTTCTACGGCGCTCAGGCGACCAAGACTCTGAACACGATCTGGTCGATCGTGATCGTGTTCACGATCCTCTGGGCCGCCTACGGGACCTACATCCTCTCCAGCGTCATGTCGACCTTCCCCCGGGAGATCCTCGAAGCCGCCGCCATCGACGGAGCGTCGCGGTGGCGCATCCTGTGGAGTGTCGTCTTCCCCATCGTGCGGCCGACGCTAACCGTTCTGGTCGTCTTCACCTTCATCTGGTCGTGGAACGAGTTCTACATCCCGCTCATCCTGCTCGCGGACCCCGCATCGCAGACGGTGCCAATCGCACTGTCCACCCTCCGTGGACAGCATTCGATCGACATCACGGTCGTCAACGCCGGGTCGCTGCTGTCCCTGATCCCCACGCTTATCTTCTTCCTCATCTTCCAGCGCACCATCAGCCGCGGCGTGACCGCGGGCGCAGTGAAGTAGCCCTACGAAAGGACACAACACGATGCCCAACTCCTGGAACAGACTCCGCAATGACGACACCATCCGCAGCCACGCGATCAACGCTGAGAACCCGACCGGGGCGCGCGGATCCGCCGGAGCTGCAAGCTCGAAACTCGGCCCGGGGCGCAAGGGCAGTGCGTGGTACGAGCTGCCCGCGGGCGGCACCGTCACGCTTGCCGAGATTTCCGGCAACGGTGTGATCCGCCATATCTGGATCACGGTGACCGACAAGACGCCCGCGGGTCCGTTCGTGCTGCGCGACCTCGTGCTGCGCGCATACTGGGACGGAGCAGAGCATCCTCAGGTCGAGGTACCGCTGGGCGACTTCTTCTGTAACGGCTTCGCCGCCAGGGCCCTCGTCACGTCAGAACCGATCGTCGTCGCCCCGACCGGAGGTATGAACTCGTACTTTCCGATGCCATTCCGCACCTCTGCGCGCATCGAGGTCACGAGTGACCACGGCGATGACATCGGTCACCTGTTCTTTCAGATCGACTACACCACCGGCGATGACTTCGACGACTGGCCCGGCTACTTCCACGCGCAATGGCGGCGGAGCAACGGCACGACGTCGCTCGGTGAGGACCATGTGATCGTCGATGGAATCGAAGGCACCGGCACCTACGTCGGCACGTACGTCGCACTCGCCTCGCTGCAGCGCTACTGGTGGGGAGAAGGCGAGGTCAAGTTCTACATCGACGGCGACTCCGATCTACCGTCGCTGTGCAGCACCGGCCTCGAGGACTACGCGGGCGGCGCATGGGCGTTCCAGGATGCCCTGCGCGCCGACCCGGAGCCCCAGCCGATTCCGTTCAGCGCACCATACTTCGGCTACCCGTTCGCCAGCGCGAAGGATGAGACGAAGGCATCCGAGTTCTGGACTCCGATGCTGCCCATGCACGCGGTGTACCGCTGGCACCTGCCTGACCCCATCTTCTTCCAGGAGAACCTGCGGGTCACGCTTCAGCAGATCGGCACCTGGGAACACGGTCTCTTCGAACGCGCCGACGACATCTCCACCACGGCGTACTGGTACCAGACCACCCTGTCCGCACCGTTCCCCGCATTGCCCTCCGCAACTGAGCGCACGCCACGCTGAGCTTGAGCGGTTCCCGCTGGATGCACCCTCACCGGTATCTGGGCAAGCATCCAGCGGGAATCAGCGCTAAGGTCTCTGGTCAGTCCTCACGGAGCTGCCCGGTCGCCCGGCGGGTCGAGGGAATCGCCCCTCCGAGAACTCCGCTTCGTGCGCAGTCACTGTTCGCTCTCACCACGCGACACAGCATTGCGTCCACTAGCAGCGTATCCCTCACCACGGACTGGTCCGCACCTGGCTCAAGTGTCCGATCGCGCGCTTCAGCTCGGGCGAGATGCCACCCCTTCACGTCGCGCACGGTGGCGCCATGAATGGGCTCGACGCGGAAGCCCGTCGCGTCAGCGCGAGTCGGGTAGACCCGCGTTGTCAGCGCGATGCCGTCGACGAACACTTCGAGTGAGGAGCGGTCGAGGAGGATGCGGACGTCGATAGTCGCCCCGGCTCCGGGTACCTCGCCCCGGTGCGGGGAGGCATCGACCGTGTCGTCCAGGGATGCTCGCGACCGGTCGACGCTCACCTCGATGGTGGACGGGGAACGCCGCAGGGTGATGACTGTCTGTTCGGCCTCGTCGTCGGTGGCGAACACGTCGATCCGCACGGCACCGTCGTCCGGTACGTCCACCGAGAGCTCTGCTTCGGCTTGCACGGATGACGCGGCGAACCCTGCGCCGCGCGGTTCGAACGCCAGTGGCGCTTCGCGCAGCATGGCGAGCTCGGCGACCGGTTCCTGGCGCACGGTGAGTGTGTCATCGAGCCAGAGCCGCCGCGGGATGGCCATGGCGCCCGACCACCCGGCGGCGTGCTGTGCCTGCGCGGGACGGGCTTCTTGCATCCATGACCACAGCACCCGTCGGCCGGATTCATCGGCGAACGTCTGGGGTGCGTAGGCGTGCCGGCCGCCGAGGTCGAGGCGCTGGTACGCGTGCGCGTCGAACCGGTCGTCGTGGTAGGTACCGCGGACGATCAGGGAGTGGCGGGTGACGTCTTCGTGCCATGCTGAGAAGATCAGCAGATGCGGGTCGTGCGTTCGGGCGTCGGGTGGTGCGGAGGTGCCGTCGGGGGTGAAGCGGAAGAAGTCCACGCACTCCCACATCGTGCCGGACCAGGCGTCGTCGTCCTCGGGAAGTGCGGAGGCGTCGCCGATGATGAGCGGGCCGAGCTCGCGCCAGTGGATGAGGTCGTCGGACTCGTAGAGGAATGCGCACCCGCCTCGGCCGTGCAGGCCGCTGCCGATGAGCTGGCGCCATGCCCCAGTCTCACGCCACACGCAGTGATCTCTGAACCCGGTGACGCTGTACCGTTCGGGCGGGCTGGCGATCACCGGGTTCCCCGGTTCTTTCTGCCACCGATCCAGCGATGTGTCGGAGCGCGCCACGCAGGCGGTCTGCGTCGGCGTCGCGGCGGAGTTGCCGGAATACACGATGGTGGGGGTTCCGTCGTCGTCCACGAGCACCCCCGACCAGCATCCGTCGGCATCGGGACCGCCGTCGCTGGGAGACAGAGCGATCGGTCGGTCGTGCCAGCGCACCAGGTCCGTGCTGATCGCATGCCCCCAGCGGATGCGATTATGCTCTGCAGTCAGCGGGTTGTACTGATAGAAGAGGTGGAACACGCCGTCGCGTTGCGCGACGCCGTTCGGGTCGTTCAGCCACCCGGCTGGGGAGGTGAAGTGAAACGCGGGCCGGAGCGGGTCGGCGAGTGCCGCCTGGCGAAGGTCGGTGTCAGGTGCAGTCATCGTGGCGGCTCCGCGATCGACCCACGATCGCACAGCGACGGTGCCAGGCGCACGACCCGGTGATCGACGTCGGGGTCGGCGATGCGTGTCAGTACCAGTTCGACGGCGGTGGAACCGATCTGTTCGGTCGGTTGCGCGAGGCAGGTCACGGGATGATCGAGAAGGTCGACCCACTCGATGTCATCGAATGCCGCGAACGAGACGTCTCTCGGAACGACGAGGTGGAGATCGGACAGCGCTCGCAGGATGCCGAGACTCATCACGTTCGACAGGGAGAAGATCGCTGTCGGCCGGTCCGGTCGGTCGAGCAGCCGCGTGGTGGCCTGACGCGCTTGTCCTGCGTCGAAGACGTCCAGTACGGCGAGTGCTTCGTCGCAGACGAGACCACGTTCCGTGTGCGCCTTCCTCCATCCCTGCAACCGTTCGACGGTGCTGCTGTGACCGGCGCGACCTCCGACCACGGCGACACGTCGATGGCCGGCGTCGAGCATCTGCCCGACGACGTCGGCCACGGAGCCGACGTTCTCCACGAGCACCTGGTCCAGTTCGAGCGGGACCGCCCGGTCGACGAGGACGACGGGCACGCCGATCTGTTCGATCTGCTCGAACGAGACCGGATCCGTCGATGTTGTCGGGGCGACGATCAGCCCGTCGACCTTTCTCTCCACGAGCGCGTCGATCGCTTCGTGCTCGAGTGTCGGGTTCTCGTCGGCGTCCGCGACGAGCAGCGTGTATCCGCGAGTGCGCAGTGCGCTGGCGATGCCCCGCATCACGGCGGTCGAGTACGAATTCGACACATCGGAGGCGACGAAGCCGATCGACTCCGATGTCGCCGTCCGCAATGCCCGCGCGTACGGGTTGGGACGGTACCCGGTGCTCGCGATCGCGTTGCGCACCTTCTCCACCGTCTCGGGGCTGACATACCGGGTGCCGTTGATGACATGGGATACCGTCGCGGTGGACACCCCGGAGATTCGGGCGACATCCGCGAGCGACGTAGGCATGGTGTCCTTCCCGTGTGTGCGTCGCGCGGACGCCTTCGGGTGAAGCCTACTCGTCCGGGGGCTCACATCTCGTGTCACAGGCTCAGCTCTCGCACACGGATATCCGACACGGTCACGGTTCCTGCGGCTGCGACGAATCCCAGCCGGCCCCGGGGCACATCGTCGAGCGCGAAGCACTGGGTGAGCACGTCATCGATGTAGACCTCGACGAAGGTGCCCCGCACCAGCACCCGGAACCGGCTCCCCTCGGCGCGCAGCGGTGTCGTGCCGACGCCCTCTTCGTCCCAGAACGAGTACCCGTTCGTGCGGCCCATCTCAAAGCGTCCGGCAGCATCCAGGGTCAGGACTGTCCCATGCCAGGACTGATCCCCCTCGAGGATGATCCCCGCCGCCACGGGACGCTCGTCATACGCGGTGCCCCGCAGAGTCGCTTCGATGCACATGCCCTGGGCGAAGTCATACCGGAACGGCATCATGGCGTGAGCGTACAGCGGCGCTTCGACGGTCACCGAGCCGTCGGAGCCGACCGTCAGAGACTGTGCGAGCCGGGCTTCGACCAAGTCCACAGTGCGGGGCAGGTCACGCCCGAGCATCGCGTCGTTCCCGGTCCACCAGTGCAGCGAGAGGATGCCGTCGGTGATCTTCGCTTTTTTCAGCGGCGCCATCCAGGTGCCCATCTTCGGCATCACCGTCGCGATGAACCGTCGCGAATCCAACGAGTGGTGGGCGACCAGCAGATCCTCGCCACAGGGGTAGAAGCGCGCGAAGTAGGTGTGGTGTCCCATCGACGACACGAGCACGGGGGGCTGGTTCGGATCGAGTTCGAACGGGCCCTCCTGTGCGTCGGCACGCAGAACATAGACACCTCCCACCGCCTGGGAGTGATGCTTGGCCCAGTCGAGCCCGAGGGGGATCTCCGCGAGCGCGGCGAACATGAAGTACTGCTCTCCCACGCGGGTGGTGCCGCCGATCTCCAGCCGGTCCGGCCAGGTTCCCGGTTCGATGACCGGGGCGCCCGTGGTGAAGACGATGCCGTCCTGGGACGTGACCGACGCGCATGTGCCGCGCAGGCCGACCGGGCCGTCCTTGGCGACGGCGGTCACGTATCCGAAGAAGCCGTCTCCGCTCGCATCCGGGTTCACCCAGATGTTGTCCCAGCGTTGCTGCGAGATCTCCGTCTCGTCGGCGTACCACTCGGCGCTCGCCTGTGACACAGAACGTTCTGCCGGGATGCGCCGCCAGTGCAGGAGGTCGTCCGACTCGGCGAAGAAGATCTCCAGCAGGCCGTTCCTGCTCTCCGAGAAGTTGAAGACATACTTGTCGCCGGCTTTCCAGGTGTGCCCGGCGCCGAGGTACTCCGCGTCGGGGGCTTTGGTGATGATCATCCCGTGATCGGCGAAGTGCACTCCGTCCGTGGAGGTCGCCAAGCCGATTCCGTCCCACGGACGATCGGGGCGGGAGTTCGCGAGGTAGAACAGGTGGTGGATCCCGTTCTCGTGGTACAGCCACACGTCCCAGAGCGTCGAGTTCGTGGTGGACGAGAAGAGCATTGCTGGTGCCTTTCGGTTGTCGTTCGCGGTGAAGGGTCGGGTTACTTGATGGATCCCTGGGCGATGCCCTGGATGAACTGGCGCTGCAGCAGCACGTAGATGATGATGCTCGGGATGGCGGCGAGCACGGTCGACGCGGCGACCAGCACCGTGTTGGAGGTGAACGCGGTCTTCAAGAACGCGAGCCCCAACGGCACGGTTCGCAGCTGCTCCGTGTTGATGAGCACGAGCGGGATGAGGTAGTCGTTCCACACCGTCAGAAAGGTGAGCACGACGGTCGCTGAGACGGCGGGACGTGCCAGCGGTACCATCACGCGCAGGAACGCGGTCGTCTCGCTGCCGCCATCGATGAACACCGCTTCGCGCAGCTCACCGGGAAGGTCCTTGAACGCGGCGCGCATGATGAACACGGCGAGGGGCAGGCATATCGCCGACTCCGCGAGCACGAGTCCGGGCAGCGTGTTGTACAGGCCCAGGCTCTGCTCAATGAACGACAACGCCGTCACGATGCTCACCGCCGGCAACATCAGCCCGATGAGGAAGACCAGGAAGATCACCTCCCGCCCCCGGAATCGCATCAGCGCGAACGCGTACCCGGCGAGGCTCGACGCGGCGACGACGATCACCAGTGTTGGGACCGCCACGACGATGCTGTTCAGGATGTACCGGCCGATACCGGCCTCGTTCCAGGAATCGACGAAGTTGCTGAAGAGCCAGTCGTTGGGCAGTCCCAGCGGGTTCGTCGCGAGTTCGGTGTTGCTCTTCAGCGCGATCGACACGATCACCGCGACCGGTGCGAGCGACACGAACGCGACAAGCACGAGGATGACCTGCAGGCCCACCCGCCCGGCCCCCTTCTTGATGCTGGTACCACTCATGCAGAATCACGCTCCCTCGACCGCAGGTAGACGACAGTGGTGATCAGGATGATGAGCACCATGAACATGGCGATCGCCGACCCGTAGCCGATGCTGAGGTTCTGGAAGGTCTCGCGGTAGATCTTCGTTCCGAGCACCTCCGTGGCGCCGGCCGGGCCACCGGCGGTCATCACGAACACGATGTCGAACACGCGCACCGTATTGATGAAGACCACCAGCACCACGATGTTCGTGGTGTTCGCGATCGCCGGCAGCGTCACGTAACGGAACCGCTGCCACGCCGATGTGCCATCGACCTTCGCCGCGTCGTACAGCGACGGATCAACCGCGTTCAGCCCCGAGAGAAACAGCGTCATGCAGAAGCCGTACCCCGTCCAGTTCGCCGCCGTGGCCAGCGCGAACAGCGCAAGCTGCGGGTCACCCGTCCAGTTCTGTGCGAACGCGTCCAGCCCGACGGACCGCAATCCGGCGTTCAGGGTGCCGAACGACGGGTGATAGATCCACCCCCACGCCAGCGCCACGACCACGGTCGGCAGCACGTACGGCAGGAAGTAGATCGCCCGGTACGCCGTCCGCCCACGAGGTTTCTCCTGCTGCAGGATAATCGCCAGCGCCAGCCCGATCACGATCGGGAAGACCGCGAGCAGCACCCATTTCAGGTTGTTCCACGCCGCCGACCACACCGAACCATCGGCGAACATCCGCACGTAGTTGTCCAGGCCGACCCAGTCGTACCCGGCCGAGATTCCGTCCCACTTCCAGAAGCTCATCACCGCCGTCTGAACGAGCGGCGCGAGGAGGAAGACACCGTAGATCGCTGCAGCCGGCAGGATGAACAGGTAGGGCGTCAGCTGCCAGCGACGCGTACTCACTTCACCTCAGCCCACGCGGCCTGATCCTTCTCCAGCTGCGCCTGCAGCTGGTCGACGACCTCTTGCGGTGTCGCCGTACCGCCCAGGATCCCCTGCAGACCGGAAACCCACACCTGCGTCTCCTCCGCGCTGTTGTTGAACCCGATATCGACCGGGCCGCCGTTGTCACCAGCGTCCTGGATGATCTGCATCGCCTCCTGCTGCGGACCGGTCATCGAATAGTCGGCAGGGTCGAACGCCATCGCGGGGAACCGCTGATCCTTCTCGATCCAGGACGGGAACGTCGAAGCGTCGGTGAAGCCCTTCACCAGGTCGAGCACAGCCTGACGCTTCTCCTCCTTGCCGTCGAGCGAGGACGAGAGGAACCAGGCCTTCCCGGTGCCGACGTACGCCTGGAACGGCATGCCCTCCGCGACAGGGAACCCGGTGAACCCGAACGTGAACGCGTCCGGGTTGGCCTTCTCGCATTCGGCCATCGCATTGAACATCCACGGGCCCTTGACCATGAACGCGGTCCCGCCCGAGCAGAAGTCTGCCGTGTGGTTCTCGTCCGGGATGCCGCTCGCATCCGCGGTGAAGTACCCGGCGTCATTCCACTCCTGGAACTTCTGGAGCATCTCCAGCCAGCCACCGTCCGTGTACGCCCCGTCACCGTCTGATGTCGTGGCGACGATCGTGTTGGTGGGGATGGTCGCGTACCCGAGCGCGTGCATCATGTGCAGGCCCGCATAGCAGGGGCCACCACACGCGAGCACCATTGGCGTCGTGCCATCGCCAGACGCCCGCACCGTGTCCATCGCGGCTTCCAGATCCTTCAGCGTCTTCGGGACCGCGATCCCGAGCCGGTCGAGGATCACCTTGTTGTACATGAGCCCGACTGTCTCCAGCTCATTGCCCACCGCATAGGGCGTGCCCCCATACGTCAGCCGCTGCTGGGTCGAGGGCACCAGGTCATCCCACCCGTTCTCCTCCCAGACATCGTCGAGCGCGGACACCTGCCCCACGTTCACATAACGCCCGAGGTGGTTCGGCTCGGTGCCCGTATACACCAGATCAGGACCCGACGCCTTCCCGAGCGTGCTCGGGAGCTTCACGTCGAAATCAGCGGTATCCATCACCACGGCGTTGACGGTGTATCCGGGATGCGCGTCCTCGAAGTCCGCGATCACCTGCTTCGCCGTCTCGGTCGAAATACCGCCCTCGTATCCCCAGTAGTTGATCGTCTTGTCGTCAGCCCCGGACTGCCCCGCACTACCAGTGCATCCGGTCAGCATCACGACCGCCGTGATCACGGCCACGACGCCGCACATCGTTCGTCTCATCTCAATCCTCCATTGGCTTGGTCGAGCTCGCCCGTTAGGTAACCGATTACGTAATCGGTTACGTCGAGTAAAGCGCTGAGATTCGCCACTGTCAAGAGCGCCCTCAGAGCTCGGTACAGCTCAGACGAGCTCGCCCCGGTGGGGCGGGTTCGCTCCGCGTCTGGACACGGTGACTGCTGCTGCTCGTGCGGCCCAGTCGAGGATCGACATCAGGTGGCTCGTGTCCGTGGTTCGCAGAGCTGCGCGAGCGGAGCCGGTTGACCACCCCGCATCGATCAGACCATCGATGATGGCGCCCATGAAGGCGTCTCCCGCTCCAACGGTGTCCACGACGTCGGCTGGACGGCCCGGCACATGGATTTCCCCTGATTCCGTGATGGCGAAGGCGCCGTCCGCGCCCTCCGTCACGATGACGATCGCAGGTCCCGATCCGTGCCAGGCGCGGGCGGATGCGCGAGGGTCACGGTCAGGGTAGAGCCACCGAAGGTCTTCATCGCTGGCCTTGACCACGTCTGCGCGCCGGACGAGTGCTTCGACTTGTTGCCGGGCGATGTCCTGATCGGGGATGAGGGCGGGGCGGATGTTCGGATCGTAGGTGACCAGCGTGTCATCGTGCTGCTGGTCGAGCAGCCGGAGCAGGTCCGTTGCCCCGGGCTCGAGCAGACCGGCGATCGATCCGACGTGCACGAGATCCGCTCGCTCCGGGTGGGCGCCGGCGAGGGTCCATTCGATATCGAAGACGTAGGTGGCCGCTCCCGTCGCGTCCAGTTCCGCGGTCGCGGTCGCTGTCCGTGCGATCTCGATGGGCACGGCTGTGACGCCGGACTCGGCCAGCCATTTCCGCAGGAGCTGCCCGTGATCGTCCTGGCCCAGCGCGGTGAGCAGCTGGGGCGATCGCCCGAGGCGGCCAAGGGTGATCGCGACGTTCGCGGGACTGCCGCCGGGGTTCTCGTCGATCGTGCCGTCGGCACGGTGGACGACGTCGATCAGAGCTTCGCCGACGACGAGGACTCGGGGGGCGATCATGGCCGCCATCCCGTGACCGAGGCGGGAGTGAGGAAGTTGAGCGTGCTGCCCTCTCCGACGATGTGGTCGGCGAGATGCGTGTTGAATGTCATTCCCGCGTCCGCGCGAAGATGCGCGTCGAACGCCTCCTGGTCGCGGTACACCTCGAACACGAAGAAGTCCGCGAGCGAGTCCACTCTCCGGCACACGTCAAAGACGATGTTGCCGGGCTCGTCGCGGACGAGCTCGGCGTAGTCACCGATCAGCCGCATGACCTCGTCCTCGGATCCGGGACGGGCGGTGAATTCGGCGTGCAGGACAACGGGGTGGTCCACTGTGGGCATCTTCGTCCTCTCGTGAAGATTCTGCTGGTCGGCACCCAGACGGGTCTGCGTGTGCGCCAGACGGGTCTGCCTGTGCGATGGCGTGCAAGCGATCGGCGGGAGGCCACGGTGCCCACGACGGGCCGTGGCCTCCCGCGTGTGTTCACGGGGTGGTGGAGATGACGACGTCCCCGACGGCGATCGCACCGTCGGCGACCTCGATCGACAGCTGCGAACCTGCGGGAGCGTTGAAGCGTGCGTTCAGGGCCACGTCGTCGATGTACAGCGTCGCGATGTCACCGTCGAAAACCAGCGCGACAGCGTGTTCCGCGCCGTCGTCGATGGAGAGCGGACGGTCCAGATCGCGGTTGTCGAACTGCCCCCACGGCCAGTTCGGGAACCGGTCGAACTCCAGACATCCCTCGGCGGCGCGCAACGCGAACTGGTAGCCGGCCTGCGCGGTCGGGTCTTCCCCGAAACGGATGTTCACCACCCGTGTGCCGGGGTTCACGCGCAGTGTCGTCGAGACGAGCGCCGTCTGCGGAACCTCGGCGGCGAGCACCTGCTGCGCGGCTCCGTCACGACGTTCGAGACGGAACCCGGGGGTGGTCGACACGGTTCGTGACGCGAGGTGTGCCGAGACCGCGTCGGGGATCTTCGCCCCCAGCGTCCCATCGGGCCGCACGACGATCTCGTGGATCACCAGAGTGCCGCCCCACTGCCACGTCTTGGTGTCGTCGTCGTCCCAGCGGGTGGGCACCCAGCCGACCAGGTAGCGGCGCTCACCGTCGGAGACCGAGCGTGCGGCGTAGTAGGCGCGCCCGTCGAAGGCGTCGTCGACGGGCGCCTCCCACGGCCCGTCCAGCGATCGCGCACGACGGTAGATGGTCTTGGACTTGTCGGAGTACTCGGTGACCAGGTGGTACCACCAGTCGCCCTCACGGAAGAGGTCGGGCATCTCGTGCATCGTGTACAGCCCGGGCGCCCAGAAGTCTCCCTGGAACTCCCAGGTCTCCAGATCCTTCGAGGTGAACGCGACCGTGCTTCCGGTCGCCTGCGTCTTCGGCCCCGCCTTGCGGGCGCCGAGGATCATCAGGTACTCACCGCGCTCGTCATCCCAGATCACCCACGGGTCCCGCCAGTCGTCGGGGTCGTACCCGGGCTGCGGTGCGACAACGGCCTTGTCGGTCTTGGTCCAGTGGATGAGGTCGTCGCTCTCCGCGATCATGAGCACCTGGGAGGGCTTGCCCGCGGCTTCGAAGTGGTCGCGGTTGTAGCCGGTGTACATGGCGATGAACTTGCCGTTCGCGCGGATGACGGATCCGGCGAAGATGAACTGATCCTGGTCGTGGTCTCCGCCGCGCACGATGGCGTCGCCGAGGTCTTCGTAGGTCACGAAGTCGGCGGTGCGTGCCAGCGCCCAGCCGAACGGCTCGCAGTTCGGCAACGGTCCCGGATTGCGCAGATCCCTCTGGTGGAAGAGATAGAACGCGCCGTCATGATGGATCGGCATGCAGTCGCCGAACCAGGTTCCGGGATGCTGGTAGTAGACCTCGGGCATGGATTCTCCTTTGTGGGGTGATGGGACAAGTCGAGATGGATGCGGGGACGCGGGTCAGATCTTCGCGCCGCCGAGGCTGGAGGCGAACACCCGCTGGAACAGCAGGAACACGATCACGGTGGGCAGTGAGACGAACAGGGCCCCGGCGAGGACCACCGGCGGGCCGACCGTGCCGTAGTTCGACTGCAGACCAGCCAGCGCCGCCATCACGGGGCGGATCTCCTCCGAGTAGCTGAGGGTGATGCCGAACAGCAGCTCGTTCCACACCCAGACGAACTGGAAGATGAACGCCGCGGCCAGCGCCGACTTCGACAACGGCAGGAAGAACCGGGTGAACACGGTCCACCAGTTCGCGCCGTCCAGCTGCGCGGCCTCGTTGATCTCGGGTGGGACCGACAGCATGTGGTTGCGCATGATGAAGAACGAGAACGGCACGCAGGTCGCGACATAGATCAAGAACAGGCCCCACCGGGTGTCATACAGCCCGGTCTCGGCGTAGCCGGTGAACAGCGGACGCAGGAACGCCTGGGCGGGAAACAGCGCACCCGAATAGATCAGCCAGAACCAGAACGTGCGCCACCCGCCTGGGATGGCCGAGACGGCGAACCCGGCCAGGGCAGCGACGAGGACGGCGAGTGCGCCAGCGACGACGGCGTACAGCAGGGAGTTCATCAGGGATGGTCCGAGGTCGACCGCCTGCCAGGCGATGGCGATGTTCTCGAACAGGGCGAAGTCCTTCGGGAACCAGGCGACCTCGCCGTTGTAGGCCTGGTTGGAGGTGAAGGCGTTCACGATGATCAGGTAGGTCGGAATGAACCAGAGCACGGCGATCAGGATGATCAGCGCAGAGCGCAGCGCGGTACCCGCGCGGAATGTGGTCTTCATGATGGGTCTCAATCGTTCTTGAGCTGTTTGCGCAGGTAGGTGACCGAGACGGCCAGGACGACGATCGTGAGGACGACGGCGATGGCGGCGCCGGAACCGGGACGCTGCAGCACGAAGCTCTGCCAGTACATCGACACGGCCAGAGTCTCGGTGGCCCGGCCGGGGCCGCCGTTGGTGAGCACCCAGATCAGGTCGAAGGACTTCAGCCCGTTGGCGAGGCTGATGCCCATCACCACGGCGGTGGTGCCGCGCAGCTGCGGGAGCACAATCTGGAAGAACCGCTTCGCGCCGTCGACGCCGTCCAGCGAGGCGGCCTCGAGTGTCTCGCGGGGGATGCCCTGGAGGCCGACGAGGTACAGGATCACGGCCACGCCGGATGCCTGCCAGGAGTTCGCGAGGATCAGCATGATCGTGTTCCCCGGCCACTCCAGCAGCCATGGCTGTGCCAGGGCGCCGAGGCCGATGCCCCGCAGGAACGAGTTCAGTGCGCCGGAGTCCTGCAGCACGAAGTTCCACACCACCGCGACCGCGGTCCCCGACAGGGCGTACGGCAGCACGATGGCGAGGCGGGCCCACTTGCCCCAGTTCACGGAGTTGGTCAGCGCGGCGATCGCCAGGCCCAAGCCGACGGGGATGATCACGGTTCCGACTAGCCACATCAGGGTGTTGACGAGCGATTTCACGATCACCGGGTCGGAGATCAGACGGACATATGAGGCGAGCCAGTTGAACTGCGGGTCGATGATCGCGTCGTCGAAGAGGCTGCGCCACACGGTCGCGAAGAACGGCACAAGGCTCAGGATCCCGACCAGCGCGACCGCGGGCAGCAGGAACAGCAGCCGCGGACGGCCTCGGGTGATCCGATCACGCCGGCGCAGCGCGGCAGCGTTGTCGCCTTGCGGGGCGCGGCCGCGCCGCCCGGTGCCTGTCACCAGCGCTCGGGTCTCACTGGGTGCGCTCATCGCGTGGCCTCCGTCCAGTAGGACCATTCGGATTCCGCCTTCTGCTGCAGCGAACGCAGCACGCCGGCGGGATCGGTGGGATTCGCCATGAAGCCGCCGAGGTCCTGCGTGACGCCGACGACGAGGGGAGGCGGTGAGGCCTCCCAGTACCGGTTGACGACCTGAACCTGGTCGCGGCGGATCTCGGTCTGCAGGCGCTGGCTGATCTTGTCCGTCCACTTCACCGTCGGATTCGCGGAGGAACCCGACAGAAAGTCCGACCACGGCTGTTGCACCTGCGGATCCAGCCACGACCCCATCGCTTTGGTCACACCGGCAACATGCGGGGACCGCTGCGGAACGACCAGGCCGGCGACCTCTGTGACGACCGCCTGGGGGTCACTGTTGACCATCGGCAGCAGGAACGCGTCGTAGTCTTCACCGGACTTCATGCCGAGCTTCTGCAGATTCTGGGAGCTCCAGCTCACCGGCGTCGGCCACATCCCGATTTTCTCGTTCTGCAGCATGCCCGCGAAGTTGTCGCTGAGCGAGTCCGCGGAGGTGTGGTAGCCCTTCCCTATCATCTCCTGCCACAGGGTCATCAGGCCCTCGGCTTCCTCGTCCTGGAACGATGCCCGGTTCTCGCACAGGCGGACGAACCACTCCGGGTCGTACGCGGTGGAGAGCATGCTGAACCAGTTCGCGACCGGCCAGATGTTCACCTGCGTGGTCCCGATCGGCGTGATGCCCGCCGCCTTCAGCGTCTCGCAGACATCGATGAACGCGTCCCACGTCGTCGGAACAGACAGCCCCAACCGGTCGAACACCGCGACGTTGTAGAACATCACGTAGAAGCCCTGGATCAACGGCAGCCCGTACACGCCATCACGGAACGTGAACGCAGACCGCAACGAGTCGTCGAGCCAGCCCTGCGCTACGGATGCCTCCCACGCGCTCGTGAGGTCGGCCAGCCCTCCCGTGCGGGCAAGATCCTGCATCCGGAAGCCGCTGCCCCACTTCACCAGGTCCGGCGGATTCTTCGTCTGCAAGAGCGAACGGACCACCTGCTCGTACGCGGTGGCATTCGGGATCGTCTGCGGATCGATCGACCATCCCGTCTTCTTCACCAGCTCGGCACCGGCAGACTCGTACCCCGGGCCCCAGGATGCCGCATCGTTGAAGAACTGAATCGCACCACCCTTACCCGGCGAAGGCGACCCGGCACCGGTACAGCCGGCGAGCACAAGCCCGAGACCAGCCAACCCTGCGCCGAGGAGGAACTCACGTCGCTGCATTGCGATGCCCCTTTCTCTGACGACGTTGTCAGGATGAGTCGCATACATCGCCACGCTCATCCGTCGCTCCCACACACGATAGATTCCACCGCCAGCACGGATCCATCGGGTTTCGGCCGCAAACCCCATGAACTACAGTTGCCGGAGGCCGAAGTCCGCGTCATTTCGCGTCTGACATCGATGACAGAAGAAGAGACCCCTAGACTGTGATTCCGGACGGCGTGCAGGAGACAGGAGGACGGGATGAGCGGGGACCGCGCGACCATGAAGGACGTCGCCCGACGCGCGGGCGTGAGCACGAAGACGGTCTCCCGCGTGCTGAACAAGGAAGTGTACGTGTCCGACAGCATCCGCGAACGGGTGCAAGCCGCGATGCGGGAGCTCTCCTACCGCCCCAATCCCGCAGCGCAGGGCCTACGCCGCTCATCGTCCGGATCCATCGCCTTCGTCTGCGAAGACATCTCAGAACCCTTCGCCGCGCAGCTGGCGCTCAGCATCGAACACGCCGTCGGCGACCGGTACGTCGTGATCATCGCATCCATGCTCGGCGACGCCAAACGGGAACGGGAGACTCTTGAATCCCTCGCCGCCGGACACGTCGACGGCATCGTCCTCGGCCCCACCCCCGCACCGAAGCCATACCTCGCCCGGATCCTGCACAGCACACCCGTCGTCTGCCTCGACCGCCCCGCCCGAGGACACGAGACCGACGTCGTTCTCTCCGACAACGTCGGCGGCATGACCGCAGCCGTCAATCACCTGATCGCCAAGGGGCACGAGCGCATCGCCTACCTCGGCGACGCCGAAGACGTCTTCACCCAACGTGAACGACTCGCCGGATACCGCTCCGCACTGCTCGAAGCAGGAATCACACCAGACCCGTCACTGATCTACCAGCACACCCCCGACAGCCCGCGCATTGGAAAACAGCTCGCCTGGCTCACCCAGACACCCAATCCGCCAACCGCGTTCGTCTCGGGAAACTCGCTCACCACGCTCGCGATGCTCCACGCCGGATTCGACGTCGCCTCCGCATCCTTCATCGCCTTCGACGACTTCCCGCTCGCCGACGTCTTCGGCGGCGGAATCAACGTCATTGCCCAAGATCCCGACGCACTGGGAACCGAAGCCGTACACACCCTGCTCAGACGCATCGACAACGACGCCGCACCCGTGAAAACCACGCGAATCGGAACACGACTCGTCATCAGATCCCATGCCGTACACGAAACTCCCCTGGCATCTTGACGCTGCTATTCAAACCTGCCCTCGAGGTCACTCGCCGACTTCAGTATTTTTTCGCCGCCTCCGCCGGCCTGATATCCCCCGGCAGAGTAGTTAATCCCGACGAACACCTCGATGGTGTCGTAGTCGGCGATGGCTGTGGTCATGGTGCTGCTCCGTTCCTCGTCGAACGACAACCGCGAGGCGACATGTTTCGGCATCCACGTTACGGACGGCCCCGCCAGCTGGCGGGTCGGACTCGAAGAAGGCCTGTCGATCCCCGCGCAGCGCGAGGCGGCGCAACGCAAGGCCGACCAACTGAACGCGGTCATCGTCGCGGAGTTCATCGAGCCCGGCGAGTCGGGCAAGACCGCCCGCCGCAAGGCCTTGCAGGAGATGTTGGACTACCTCGCCGAGCATCTGGTCAGGTACTGCATCATCAACAAAGTCGATCCTCGGCCGCCTCACCGACATCGGCGACGTCTACGACAAGGCCGAACCCGCCGAACGACGCATGCTCAACCGGGCACTGTTCGACCGCATCACCATCGATGACGAGGACGACGCCACCCTCGAACCGAACGAAGCCATCGCCACGATCGTCGCCAGCGATCCCAAGCCACATAACGAAAGAACCTTGCCCCGCGATCAGGCGGGGCAAGGTTCGAACGTTCAGCTTTACGTGGACTTGAGGGGACTCGAACCCCTGCGCTGCTCCTTGCAAAGGAGGTGCTCTGCCACTGAGCTACAAGCCCTGGCGGGGCCGGTGCCGGCTATCACCGTGGTGCGATGCGGGACGCGCGCGTCTCTTCTTCACCGGTCGTGCCCCATGGCGCCGAACAGCATCCAGTCGGACGCGTCGGGTCGCCGTGTCCACCGCCGGGTTCGAACCGGCAACCTCTCGGGCTTCAACCGAGCGCTCTTCCACATGAGCTTGGAGGACGTGGGTGCAGGGGCAGGATTCGAACCTGCGACCTCCGGCGTATGAGGCCGGCGGGCTGACCGAGCTGCCCTACCCTGCGTGAGATTCGACCGGGATTCGAACCCGGGGCCTGTCCCTTACGAGGGGACCGCTCTGGCCTTCTGAGCTATCGAAGCGCAACTGCGACGCCGGTGACACCAGTCCGGGCCGGAATCGAACCGATCTCAACGCGCTGGCGTTGCAGTCCTCCGGGCTTGTACCGGCGCGGCGAAAGAGGCGCGACCTCAAGCACCGCGGTTTCGTCGCACTGCAGCACGACAAGATCACATGGGGTGAACGACGGGGCTCGAGCCCTGGTCGGTTGCGCGGTCACGCATCGAACTACGAGCTCAAGGTCTGACGAATCACACGACCGACGTACCCGTGATCAATGCCCAGTCGAGCGCCGATCGCTCGAAGTGAATGCCCCTGTACTCGTAGGTCGCGGATCCGCTGGCGGAGGCCTTCGGCCCGTTCGCGTCTTTCAACCAAGGACTTTCTCGACTCCAGGAATTCCGCACAACGCTCTGCGCGCCGCTCCCCCAAGTGCGGAGCCATTCTTTCCGCGAGCTCGGCCGCGGGATCGCCGAACAGCATCCACTTCCATGATGGCTTCCACCCAGGGTGAGCTTCATGGCGTGACGTCGCGTAGATCTGGCCACCGAATCCAGAAGCGACTCGCTCGAGAACATCCCGGTCAGTCATCTCGATCGACAATCCGCGGGCGATGCCGCGCTCGATCGCGAAGGAGCCTTCGCCCTCGAAGAGGCCAACGAACCAGCTGAACTCATCCATGTTGTCCTCCTCAGCATCGAAACCCGCACAGAGCAGGTCCACAACCTGCCGCATTGACCGCCTCTGCCACGTCCACAGCTCCCCCGGGTGGGATCGAACCACCGGCCTGCCGATTAACAATCGGATGCTCTGCCGCTGAGCTACCGGGGGATCATCACCTTTCGGTGGTCCGCGACCGACGAATCGAACGTCGCAGCAGCGTTTTATCAGGACGGCGGCGTCACCAGCTGCTCTCGTCGCGGGCAGACCTGGAGCAGGTCACCTCGACTCCAGGCCGCAAGGCAGCAGCTTTGCTTGGACTTCACCTGGCGGGCCACCGCGGGAGACCGCTCAGGCCGTCACACTGTCTTCTCCCGGTAGCTGGACGGCCAGTTGCTGTCCGGGATGTGTGCCCGACCGGGGAGTCGAACCCCGAACCTCCGGAACCTAAATCCGGCGCCTCTGCCAGTTGGGCTAGACGGGCGAAGTTGACGCTCGTGCGTACGATGGCGTCGTGAGCGCTGATGAACCACCACTCGACCTCGAGGACCTGCTCCTAGCCGGCGGCGAAGAGCCCCGCTGCCCCGATTGCGCGATCGTGAAGAGGCTGGCCACTGCAGGGTGGGTCTGCCCGGAATGCGGGCATCTCGATCCGGTCGATGATGGCATCGAGTGGCCCGGCGAGGGCGAAGGCATCGGCAGCGTGCACGGCGGGTAGCCGTCGCGCGGAAGGAGGAGGAGTCGAACGCCTGCGCCGTTCCCAGCGCCTCCGGGTTTCGAAGCCGGTGCCCCACCGCTGGAGCTTCACCTTCCCTGACGAGCACGCGCGGGTGGACTCGAACCGCCGATCCTCCCGGTCCGCGTGGGCCGGGTGTTCCACCGTCACGAACTCGCGACGTGTGCTCTTCGCCGTCGGTCCGTGGCGATTGCCGGTCGATGCTGCGGTTGCCTTCGGGGTGATCGGCCCGTCCGGCGCCCGCCCATCGTGGCGGAGCGGCGATCCCAACCGGATTCGAACCGGCGACCTCCTGCGTGACGGGCAGGCGAGCACTCCGCTGCTCTACGGGACCGTGCGTGTGAAAGCCCAGCTGCCCGTGACCATCAGAGCACCCGCACCATGCGACACGATGGGGCTCGTGTCTCGAGCGAACGGCGGGATTCGAACCCGCGTCATCACTTTGGAAGAGTGAAGTCCTAGGCCTCTGGACGACGTTCGCGTAGTGGCGTTGTGCGATCTCCCGGTGCCACTTGACCGGTCAATGAACGGGGTGCACTCCCGATGCCGCAATTCTGTTCAGCCACGTGCCAGGTACGCGGCGATGCTCTTGAGCCCGATCATCTCGACCCAGCCAAGGCGGTGATTGCACCGTCGGCAGAGCATTCCCCGAACCACACCTGATGCATGGTTGAATCGGCCTGACTTTCGTTCCTATCGGGAGCCTTGTCTGGCGGGGGCCGGTTGGGCTGATTCTTGGTCAGCGTAGTACGCCTGCTCGACCTCGAGTGGGGTGCGCATGTCGAGCTCGCCGTGGAGGCGGGAGTTGTTCCACCACCACACCCATTCGAGGGTCGCGAGCTCGACCTGCTCGACGGTCCGCCAGGGACCGCGTTGGCGGATCAGCTCGGTCTTGTAGAGGTTGTTGACCGCCTCTGCCATCGCGTTGTCGAAGCTGTCGCCGACCGTCCCGGTCGAGGGAACAGCGCCGAGTTCGACGATCCTGTCGGTGTAGACCATCGCCATGTAGTTCGAGCCGTGGTCCGAGTGGTGCGTAAGCCCGGTGAGGTCATCGCCGGCGTCCCACGCCGCCATATCCAGCGCCTGCATCGGCAGAATCTCCGCCCGAAGCGTGGCCGCGACGTTCCAGCCCACGATGCGACGTGAGTAGACGTCGGTGACGAACGCGACGTAAGCGAACCCGGAACACGTCGCGACATAGGTCACGTCGCAGACCCAGAGCCGGCGGGGACCGTCGGCGGTGAATCGGCGGTTGACGAGATCCGTCGGACGCTGCAGGGCGGGATCAGACTTCGTCGTGAACACTCGCTTGGACTTGCGCACCCCGCGAACACCGGCGAGACGCATCAGCCGTTCGGTCTGATCACGCCCGATGTCCCATCCCTGTCGCCGCATCAGCGCGTGCATCTTCCGGCGCCCATAGACCCCGTAGTTCTCTGCGTGCAGCCGGACGATCTCGGGCACTAGCAGGTCATCCTGCAGCTGCCTGGCGGATGGAGTGCGGTTCACCGCAGCGCGGTAGCCGCGTGACGTGAGGAATCCTCTCACTGCCGGTCGGAGGACCTGGCAGATGAGCTCGACCCCGAAACGATCCCGTTGTTCGTTGATGAACCGGATCATCTCGTCGAGGGGTGGTCGAGCTCCTTCGCGAAAAAGATGCTCGCAGCCTTGAGGATCTCGTTCGCTTTCCGTAACTCCGAGACCTCCTTCTGCAGACGCTTGATCTCCGCGGCCGCCTCGGTCGTTACGCCGGGCTTCACGCCGGCGTCTACCTCGTAGCGGCGTTGCCACAATCGCAACGTCTCCGGGCTCATCCCTAGCAATCCGGCCACGTGCCGGACGGCGCTCATCATCGTCGGGTGCGACGGCCGCGTCTCCGCGAGCATCCGCAGCGCCCGCTCACGCATCTCCGGCGAATACTTCCTGTTCATCGTGTTCCATCCTTACTTGAAGAACGGAACGAAAGTCAGGCCGATTCAGACGCGCGACAGGCCCAGCGAACCAGCCTGGACCCACCGATTCGGTTCGAGTCCAGTCTCTACGCCGCAGCATCCCGACTCGGCAGCGTCACGGTGATGCACAGGCCGCCGCTCTCGTTTGCAGCAATGTCGAGCGTGCCGTTCGAACGGTCGACAATTGCCGACACGATCGACAACCCGAGTCCGCGGTTGGTGCCGCCGGTGCGACCCTTGGTGGTCTTGAACGGTTCGGTAAGTTGGCTCAACTGCGCCGCATCAATCAGCTCACCGGTATTGCGCACGGTGAGTTCGGCCATCGAATCGTCACCGGCCACCATCCGGGTACTCACCGTCAGGCTGCCGCCATCAGTATTGTGTTGAATCGCGTTCTGGATGAGGTTCTGTGCCAGCTGGTGAAATAGCCACTCATCCCCAAACGCAGTGGCCGGGCCAAACTCGCTCGTGACCGCAAGGTCGCGTTCGGCCAGCAGCGGCTGCGACTCACGCAGCACCGTCGACACGATCTCGGTCATGTCGCAGCTGGTCGGCTTCACCTCTCCCGCCTCGAGTTCGGCAAGATCAAGCAGCGACTCGACGGTGCGGATGCTGCGCTCATTCACCTGCAGTAGCTTGCGCAGCACATCCCGATCAACCTCTCCTGGCTTCGAGAGCGCCACATCGAGGATGGTTCGGGTGGTGGCCAGCGGCGTGCGAAGCTCGTGCGAAGCGTTAGCGGCAAACCGTCGCTGTGCCGCGTTCCAGCGCTCAATGCTCTCAAGCATTTGGTCGAACGTCTGTGCCAACTCGGTGATCTCGTCGTGAGGGCCGGTGAGTCCAATGCGGTGGTCGAGCCGACCATCCGCAGCCAGCTTCGCAGCCTGGTTGACCGCCGCGAGTGGCTTCAGCATCCGCCCCGCCAGCAACCAGGCAGCAACCGAACTCAGCACCACCAGCACGGCCAACGCAATCGCCGAAACCTGCAGCAGCAGGGTGATGAAATCGGCCTGGCTCTGCACCGCAATCTTGATGTCGTTCGACAGGATTGCGGGGTCATCGACGGCAATCACCAGCGGCCCCTGGCTCGTCTGAGTATCAAGCGACTCAAACCCGTAATCGGGCACAAAACCAATGAACAGCGTCACCAGGGTGAGCAGCAACCCACCGCACAGGATCATCAGCAGCGCGTACGAAAACGCGAGCCGAGTGCGCGCCGTGAAACGATGCTTCCGGCGAAGAAACGTGGGCAGGTGCTTAATCATTGAGCGTCCGGTCGATTGTGTAACCAACACCGGGTTCGGTACGAATCGCCCACGGCTCACCAAGCTTGCGCCGCAGCGAACTGATCGTCACCTTCACCGACTGCGTGAACGGATTAGCGTTCTCGTCCCAGGCCTCCTCGAGCAGCGTCTCGGCGCTCACCACCCGCCCGGGCTCGCGCATCAACGACTCGAGCACCGCAAACTCCTTGCGGCTGAGCCGGATATACCGGCCGTCACGGGTGACTTCGTGGCGGAACGGGTCGAGCGTGACCCCGGCCGCTTCATATCGGGTGGGTCGCGTCGTGAACTGACGCCGACCCAGCGCCCGCACGCGAGCCACCAGCTCCGCAAACTCAAACGGTTTCGCCAAATAGTCATCGGCACCCAGCTGGAAACCATCCACCTTCTCTTGGATGCGCCGCGCCGCGGTCACCATCAGAATCGCCGGACGATCCTCGCGCAGGTTGAGTTGCCGACACACCTCATCTCCACTCACGCCGGGGATATCGCGATCAAGCAACACGACCTCGTAGTCGTTCATCTCAATGGCTGCCAGCGCATCCCGACCATCAGCCACCGTGTCGGCCGGAATCGAGTGGAGCGCGAGCCCATCCTGAATCGCTTCGGCGAGATACGGCTCGTCTTCAACGATGAGTACGCGAATGATTCCTCCTGAGAACCGCGGCGCCGCCAAGAAAGCGGCGAAAAGCAACGATGCGGGCGCTCGGACTATGACCAGTGGTCGCCAACCTCAGTCTGGCACGCGGCAGGTAAAAGAAACGTAAGCATTTTCTTTTACGCTGCCGCAACCCGCACCCGCGTGAACTGGGACATGTCCTGATCGGAGCCGCCGCAAAGGTGACGCCGAATGCATCTCCAAGAAAGTGAAGGGTAACCCTCCATGTTCCGTACACGCACCTCTCGTACTGTCGCAGCCGCACTCCTCGTTGGAGCTGGCGCAATGCTCGCGCTGACCGGATGCTCGGCGAACGAGCAGCCCGAACTGCAGCAGAACCACGCAGCCAGCGCCGAACAGTGGCAGCACGACTTCGAGCGCTGCCTCAAAGAAGAGGGCATCGAGAACGCCGGCATCCCCGTCAACCCCGACGGCTCGCCCATCGAGGGTGACGAAGGTGAAGCTGACCTCGAAGCTGCACTGCAGACCTGTGCCAACAAGGTGGGCCCGGCTCCCGAGGGCGCGAACCCGGTAACCGACGAACAGCTCAACGAACAGCTGCTCACCTACGCGAAGTGCATGCGTGAAGCCGGCTACGACGTGCCCGACCCCAAGCCGAACGGTGAGGGCATCACCGTGCAGCAGAACGGTGGCCCAGAAGCCGACCCGGCAGACGTCCAGCGCTGCACCGAAGAAGCTGGCCTCGAGATCCAGGGCAAGTAGCAGTAGTTGATGCGTAAGAAGCGAATCGCAATTATTTCGGCCGCAGCGGTGCTCGCCATTGCTGCTGGCGCCACCGGATTCTCGCTCATGAACGGTGCGAGCGCCGAAGAAACCACCAAGGCGGTGTCATCATCGGTTGAAACCGCGACCGTAACCAAGACCGACCTGGTTGAGCGCGTCGAATCGAAGGGCACACTCAACCACGGCAAGCCGGCAACCTACGGCACGCAGCTCACCGGAACGCTCACCTCGGTGGCCGCTCCCGGAACCAAACTCACCATCGGCACCGAGATGATGCGCGTCAACGAACGTCCCGTGTTCGCGATGCGGGGTGAAGTGCCAGCCTGGCGCAATTTTGAGGAGGGGATGTCGAACGGTCGCGATGTGATGCAGCTCGAACAGAACCTCAAGGCGCTCGGCTATATCGAAGACGAGCCCGACGAGCACTTCGGCTGGGGAACCGCATCCGCGATCGCCCAGTGGAAGAAAGACCACGGTTTTGAATGGAGCACCACGCTCGAACTCGGACGCGTCGTATTCATTCCGAGCGATGTGCAGGTGAGCTCGCAGAAGGCAAAGGCAGGGGATGCGGCGAGCACCTCGGTGCTTGAAGTCACCGGCACTTCGAAGGTCGTTACCGCCGAGGTGCCGCCGAGTATGCGCAGCCTGCTGCCGGTGGGTGCGAAGGCAGACATCAAACTGCCCGACGGGAAAACCACCGAGGGCGTTGTTGAAGCAGTCGACCCGCCCGTAGAGAAGGAAGACGAATCGGGACAGAAATCGGTCAAGGTGCCGGTGCGTCTGTCGCTCACCGATCCTGCCGCCGCTGAGGCGTATGCCGACGTGACCGTGAGCGTGGTCACCACTCGCACCACCGCCAAGGGTGTGTTGGCGGTGCCAGTGCGTGCCCTGCTCGCCGAGCCCGGCGGCAAGCACGCCGTGGAAGTTATCAAGAACAACGAAGCCACCCGCGTGCCAGTTGAAATCGGTGCATTCGCCGATGACCTGGTGGAAATCAAGGGCGGCGACGTGCACGAGGGCGATAAAGTGGCGGTGGGCGAATGACCCCCGACCTGCCACTGCTGACACTCAACAGCGTGTCGCGAAAATACGGCTCGCCACCAACAACCGCTCTCGATGACGTCAGCTTCACCGTGAAGTCGGGCGAAATGGTGGCCATTACCGGACCGAGTGGCTCGGGAAAGTCGACGCTGCTCAACCTCGTAGGCACGCTCGACCGGGCAAGTGACGGCGAGATCACCATCGCCGGCCACCGCGTCTCGGAAGCGAGCGACGCGACGCTCTCGGCGCTGCGAGCACACCTCATCGGGTTCGTGTTCCAGCAGTACCACCTTGAGGATGCGCAGACCGCTACCGACAACGTCGCCACGGGACTGCTCTACACCGGTATGCCGCTCAAGGAGCGGCGGGCACGCGCCCGCGAAGCGCTCGAGCGCGTGGGCCTGGGAGATCGAGTCGATCACACGCCACGCCAGCTCTCGGGTGGGCAGCGGCAGCGCGTGGCAATCGCGCGAGCCGTTGTCGGCGACCCGCCGCTGCTGCTCGCCGACGAACCCACCGGTGCGCTCGACACTCGCTCGGGGGCGCAGGTGGTCGACATCCTGAAAGATCTCAACCGCACCGGCACCGCGGTGCTGGTGATCACGCACGACAGTGAACTCGCAGCGGGATTCCCGCGACAGATCAGCATCCGTGACGGCGTGCTCGAATCTGACACCCAGCAATAGCGGAGGAGGGAAAGCATGACACTCGATCTAGAAGAATCACGCTCGCACCTTCGCCAAGAAGACCTGCTGCGTTTGGGCTGGCAAGGCCTGCGCGCGCACCCCGTGCGTGCCACGCTCTCAGCACTGGGAATCGCCATTGGCATCGCCGCGATGATTGCCGTGATCGGCATCTCGCTGTCGAGCCAGGCAAAGATTCAGGAGCGGCTCGCATCGCTCGGCACCAACCTGCTCACGGTGTCGGCCGGTAAATCATTCAGTGGCGACTCGGCCAAGCTGCCGGTCGACTCCGCCGAACGACTGCAACGCATCGAAGGCGTCGAACAGGTGGGCTGGGTGGGTGACCTGCCTGAGGTGGCGGCCTACCGCAGCAGCTATATCGATCCAGGTTCGACCAACGGCCTCAACGTGGCCGCAACCGACACCGGGCTACTTTCGGCAACTTCCAGTGAGTTGCACAGCGGCAGCTGGTTCAACGACGCCAATAAGCAGTACCCCACAACCGTGCTGGGGACAACCGCGGCCAAACGACTAGGCATCGTCTCGCCCGGCTCAATGGTGAATATTGGTGGCCAGAATCACACGGTGCTCGGCATCCTTAAGCCGTCAGCGATCGCACCCAAACTCGACACTTCGGTGCTGGTTGGCGCGCCGCACGCCGCCGAGCGACTTGGTTTCACCGGTTCGCCCACCACGCTCTATGAGCGTTCGACTGACGCCTCAGTGGAGTCGGTGCGCGAACTCATCCCAGCCACAATCAACCCGAAATCGCCCAATGAGGTGAGCGTGAGCCGGCCATCCGACACGCTGGCCGCACAACACGCCATCGACACCGCCTTTACGGGCATGCTCGTCGGTGTGGGCTCGATCGCACTGCTCGTGGGTGGTATCGGCGTGGCGAACACCATGGTCATCACGGTGCTTGAGCGCCGGCGTGAAATCGGTCTGCGCCGTGCCCTGGGAGCCACGCGTGCGCATCTGCGCAAGCAGTTCTTGATGGAAGCCGTGATGCTCGCCACATACGGTGGTGTAGCCGGACTCGTGCTGGGCGTGGGCTGTACCGTCGCCGTTTCACTGATCAACGGTTGGACGCCCACGGTGCCGCCGCTGATTGCCGCACTCGGTGTTGCGGTCACCATCCTGGTTGGCGCCATCGCAGGCATGCTGCCCGCCATGAAGGCGGCCAAGGTGTCACCCACCGAGGCACTCGCGGCCTAGCGCCAGGTGCTTCGCGCTCTAGCAGACTCGCGGTGGTGAGCTTCTCGCAACATCTCGGCCCCAGGATCGCTATATGCGCATCCTGGGGTCGAAATGTTCCGCTGAACTCATCGGCGCGCCGCCGCAAACGGGTAGCGCGAGTCACTCACGCGGGTCAGCGGCGTCGCTGCACCACCCGGTTCGCGGCCAGCAGAGCCGAGCCGGCAGTGAGCATCGCTGCGATCACAATCGCGAATGACTGGAACGCCATATCGCTACCGGTTGCAGGCAGACCTCCCTGCGCGACGGCACAGTGCAGGCGCAGCGTGCGACGAATCACGCCCTGAAGCGCCCTGGCTTTGTTGGAGACTCCTGACTTTGGAAACGAGGATGGAGTCATGGTGTCGAATGAGGGATCTGGGACGCCGACCACGCGTCGGTATTCGCCGGAGGAGAAGGCCGCAGCGGTCCGGATGGTGCGAACTCTGCGAGCGGAGCTGGGGACCGAGCACGGGACGGTCCAGCGGGTCGCGACGCAGCTCGGATACGGGATCGAGTCCGTCAGGACGTGGGTCAAGCAGGCCGACATCGACGACGGCAACGTGGCTGGCGTGACCACGGCCGAATCGCGGAAGCTGCGGGAGCTGGAGCAAGAGGTCCGTGAGCTTCGTCGGGCTAACGAAATTCTGAAGAGGGCTGCGTCTTTCTTCGGGGCGGAGCTCGACCGCCAACATCGGAAGTAGTCGCGTTCATCGACGCGAACAAGAACGACGTCGTCGAAGGCCGCCGCCTCGGAGTCGAGCCCATCTGCAGCCTGTTGCAGGTGGCTCCGAGCACCTATTACGCCGCGAAAGACCGCGCCCCCTCGGCGCGCGCGGTGAGCGACGCGGTCTTGATGCCTGAGCTGGTCACGCTCTGGAACGCGAACTACTGCGTCTATGGGGTCCGCAAGCTCTGGAAGACCGCCCGCCGCGCCGGGATCGATATCGGCCGGGACCAGACGGGCCGGCTGATGCGGGCTGCCGGCATCGAGGGCGCGATCCGGAGCAAGCGAGTCAAGACGACTCGGCCGGATCCGACATCGACGCGGCACCCGGACCTCGTGAAACGGGAGTTCACCGCGACCGCGCCGAACAGGCTCTGGGTCACCGATCTGACGTTCGTGCCGACGTGGGCGGGCGTCGCGTATGTCTGCTTCATCATCGACGCGTACTCACGGATGATCGTCGGGTGGCGGTGCGCGTCTCACATGCGCACCGAGATGGTCCTCGACGCGATCGAGATGGCCCGCTGGTCGAGAGGTCGTCACCACGAGGATCTGAGGTGTCACAGCGACGCAGGGTCTCAATTCACGTCGATTCGCTACGGCGAACGACTCGCGGAGATCGGAGCGACGCCGTCGATCGGGACCGTCGGCGACAGCTATGACAACGCCCTGGCCGAGACCGTGAACGGGTACTACAAGACCGAACTCGTCCGCGGACCCGCACGCCCAGGCCCCTGGAAGACCGTCGAGGACCTCGAGCTCGCGACCCTCGGATGGGTGCACTGGCACAACACGCAGCGCCTGCACGGCTACCTCACACCCGCCGAGTTCGAGCAGACGTTCTATGCTGGCCAAACCACCACCGATCAACTGGTGGGAATCAAATAGCGCGAGTCTCCATCAGACCCAGGGCGCTTCAGTGGGTTCCTCGAAGACTCGGGACGAGTCGTGTCGTCACATGAGGGCCACCTGCTGACGCTGGTTGCGCGGGAACCAGACCTTGATCCCCGTGTTCAACGCAAACGCACGCATATCGGCACCGTCGGCGGAATGTGCCGAGGCGCTGAGCGCGGTTTCGAACCGGAGTTTCATGGCGTGATGCCCTTTCGTGCAGATGAGCAACCCTACAGAATACATACGACCGGGGGAACCCACAAGATGGACTTGAACGTTGATCAGTCCAACATCGGTATGACGTCGCGATCGAATTCGCTGACGACCGCCTCCCAGTGCTGCCAGAGCGAGACATTCGCGAGCTTCATGGGTACCGCCTCCGGGCCCAGCTCGTTCCAGACCCGAACGCGCTCGGCTTCCCACTCCTCGGACCATGAGTCGACCACCTCGATAGTGAGCTGTGCCCCGGGCTTCGGTGCCCGTCGCGCGACGCCCCACACCACGATGCGAAGTCTCTGGATCCGGCCGTCCGGCGCAGTCCGTGTCCACCAGATCGAGTCCGGGATCTCGACGAACCCGTGCCGTGAGACGAGCTCGCGCACGTCCGCGCGGCTGGGCCTGGTGATCGACTCGGTCATGTCAGAGTCCGCGCGCCACCGCGGCGCCCATAGCCAGGCAGTCTCGCTGGGTCTCCGGCCGGAGTGCGTCGAACCGAAGGACGCCGTTCACGATCGCGGGGTCGAACGGGATGTGGACGACCTCGCGGACCGTGCCCGCGAACCCCTCCTTGATCTTCGCGATCTCTGCGGCCTTCGCGTGCGGGTCTGCCTGCGTGATGACGACGACGGCGTTCTCCGCGAGTTCCGCGGCCGCACCTCCTTGGTCCGTGAGCGCCTCCAGTAGGAGCGCTGCCGCCTCGGCGTGGTCTGCTCGCGTGGTCGTGGGGACGACGATCTGGTCGGTGAGGTCGATCATGCGTTGCCACATCGGATCGGACTCGTCGTTGCCGCTGTCCATGATGATCATCCGGTAGTACTTCGAGAGCACCCGATGGATGTGGTCCACATCTCGCGGTTCCACGCGCTGGCGGTCGGCGAGGTCCGTGGGCTTGGACCGAAGGATGTCGTACTGGTCGTCGGGCTGATGATGGACATAGTGTGCGAGATCAGCTGACCGCGCCTCCGTGGAGAGCAGATACGGCACCTGCGGGAGCAGGTCCAGGATCGTCGCGTCGTGCGGACCGGATGCGGTACGCCAGCCGAGGGTCCCGCGGAACTGGTTGTTGTCCCAGGCGACGATTCCCGCCCCGCCCCACTTCGCGAACACAGCGGCGAGGAGGATCGAGACTGGGGTCTTTCCGGCGCCTCCCTTGCCGTTCGCGACAGCCATGGTGCGAGGACCGGGCCAATGCTGCGAGACGCACTGCCGATCGGCCCGCCGTGCCGTCTCCGCCTCCGACGGCTTCAGGCGGATTCCGAACCGCGCGAGGAACCCTCGCAGCCCTTCAGCTGCCGGCGGCTGGACCGCGGGTGCGGCGATGAACGACTCTCGTCGAGTTCGCTGTTCACGGCGGGTTGTCGACGTGCCATCGATTGGCGCGGGCGCGACCGGGGCGGGTGCAGGACGCTGGACTGGCAGGACTGGCTGGACCGGCTCGCGATCGGGGTCTCGGCGCCAGGTGCTTCGCGCTGGTGGTCGCTCGTGCAGCGGCGCCCGGGCCGGCAGCTCGTAGATCGGAGCGATGCTCTCCGCCGGCGACGCGGAGGTGGCCTCCGCGACAGGCTCCTCCCTCGAGGGCTCCGGTGTCGTCGCGGCTTCGACGACCTCGACCGCACCGTTCGGCTGCACGACGAGATCCCAGCTTCCGTCTGGATCGGTGGAGCGGAATGGAACCGGCGATCCCAGCTGGCGAGCGTGCGCGATCACGCGATCGACGATGACCTGACGTGCTGTGTCCGGGTCGTCTTCACGGACCTGCGCCGGCACGCCGTCGATGACGTACCGACCGGTGCCATCGGCCAGGATGACCGCCGTCGCTGTGCCTGCTTCGATGCTCATGTCGTCCACCCCTGCGAACAGCCGGCGTACTCGATCACGGCCGCGGCTCGATCCTGTCGAATGTCGCGGCACCCGTGAGCGCCCAGTCCTGATGCCGCTCTTCGGCGTCAGGACCCTCGAAGACGTAGACGAGCCCATCGCTCTCGACGGGCACCTCTATCCGGTGCGTGTCCAACTCGGTCATACCCGTCCACCCCTGCGAACACGGTCACGCTCGCGGGCCCTGTACAGGCGCACTCAGACACCCTCAGTCCGGCGTTTGCCTTACTCTCAACTGGTCTCCGCTCCCTCGGACAGACGGTCAGACGTTTCCCGGGAGGATACATACAGACCGCGGGACCACAAGTTCTGAGGCCCATCGGCGTAGAGCTGTCCCCGAGAGGGTAGTAGTCGTTCTCTAGACGAGTCGTTATCTCTCATCTCTCTCTGTACATTTCCGGCGCTGCCAGTCGGGAGTAGTCCAAAACCCGGTCAGACCGACTCTGACCGGGGACCCGCGGCTCCCCCGCTCTGCCAGTCACGAGTAAGCGGCGCAGCGTACAGACCGGCTTTCTGGGCACCTCTGTTCAATGAAGGACGATGGGACCCCCGGCACCGGTACCGCGTGAGGCCGGGTATGTGGCCGACATGAACACCACGCAGATGCCGGACCTGGTCCTGGAGACCACACTCCCCGTCGGTTTCATCGAAACGTCGACGTTCGGAGACGAGCTCGCAGCGATCGCGGAGACGATCGCCGCCCGGAGCGGATACTGCAGCGATCGGGACGAGTTGTTCGAGCGGATCCAATCCGTCACCGAGTCGATCCCCGAGTGGCAGGCCCCGGCGGTCCTCCGTGACGTCATCGGCCGGCTGATCGCCGTTCACCTCGAGCTCATCGTGGAGCGAGAGGCGTCGCTGCTGTGACCGACCGCCCCGGCATCCGCCTGACGAACTCGAACTGCACACTGGCTCAGAGGCTGTACGTCCTCGATGAGCTGCGCAGGATCTGGTCGGACCCGACTCAACCGACGAACCGACGAAGGAAGGCGAAGAGCGCATGGTCCGACCTCTTCGTCGTTCCCGGACCTGCCGTAGACCCCGCAGGGCCCCGGATCCCGCTCGACGTTCGATGAACGCTTCCGATCCTCTTCTCATCGACTATGCCGTCGAGCGCATCGCGACGGTCCCTGAAGATATCGCCCTCGCCGGTCGCGTCCTCGCTGCCCCAGGGATGGACCTCGCTGAGGCGGGCGCGATTCTGCTACGCCTGACCGTCGAGCGCACCTTCCTCACCGCCCACCTGTCGACCGTCGCCGATCAGATCGCGCGGATGCCGGCCTCCGAACAAGACGATGCCGTCGCTCGGGATCTTCGGCCGCTGACGATGGCGGTGGAAGGCGCAGCACTGGCCCTGGCTCGTCTTCGGCGGGCCGTCACCGACATCGAGACAAGGATTGGAGCACTCCGATGAGCCAGGACACCGCATACGAGATCCATGCCCGGGCCGGGTATGTCGCACTCCGCCTGCACGCCGGTCAGACGGAGATCAGAATCAGCCCGGCGGATGCCTCCCGGGTAGCCAAGGACACCGAGTCCCTCATCCCCCGTAACGGCGGCGCAGACATCGTCATCGCCCTGGATGAGGACCATGAGATCGTCGTGCCAGCCCCTCAGGCGCAGCGACTGCGAATCGAGCTGCTCGACGCCGCGGCGTACGCCCAATCACGACACCGGTAACCGGGTATGTGGCAGCTTTGACGCAAGTTGCACCGAGAAGCAGCGTTTAGCCGGCTTCTCCTGCGCGTGCAGCTGGCGCCCGGCGGCCCGCAACGGCACGCGCTAGATGTGATGTCCAGGCAGGTTGTTTTCGATTCTGCTGATGGGCGGGGCTCCGATCGCGGAGTGGTGCCTGTGATGATTGTAGAAGTGCAGCCAGCCCGGGAGTGCTTTGCGGCGC